>REDP01000226.1 GCA_007693455.1 Planctomycetota bacterium
ATAAAGGACTTGCGAAGCAAGTCGGCCTTATTTGGTGAGTTTATAGAGGTGCCCTACAGTCAAGTCAGCCTCATACATTGCTCTAGCGCAACTGAGCATTGAATTTAATGGGCCAGCCAAGCGCCGGGCACGCGCCCCAAGCGCTTGAGCATCCCCGCCGCCAGCCAAGGCCAGCGCACCTGCTGCGGCAGGGCGCTGAGCTCGGCGGCGTGCTCGGGGCTACCCACCAGGCGCTGGATTAGCGGCAAACCACCGGCTTCGAATTCCAATCCCGCGAAGAGGGGCCGCCAAGTGGGGAGAAAACGCCCCTGTTCGGCGATAAAAGTCTCGGAATAGGGCAAGAGCCGCTTGCGAAAAATGAGGACCGTCGACTGCGCCATGGTCAGAGGCTAATACATCGTCCCCTGGGTGCCAGCGCCGACCGAGATGAGGCATGCGAAGATCAGGGGGGGTAAGTATAGCGGCTAAGTCGGGACTACGCATCGTACTTTGTGCTGCTCTACTCGCGCAATAATTATTAAATGCTGCTCCTGCGCTGTATGCCGGGCGTAGAGATACTTCTGAATCAGATAGCCGTAAGTCTGAGGGCTGATGCTCCCTTTGCTTCGGAGCTTGGAGAAGTAGGGTGGTGAGCAATGCAAATCCCTTCGCCACAGATTGAGCCCTACGATCCTGAAGATGCGCGCCTCTGTAGGGCGGCGAAATACAGCGGTGTCCTGCCGATTACGCTTGCCATCCTGGCCGGTATTGCGGTGGCGAGTTTGCCTTTTCGTCATGCGCTGATTCATATTGCCTGTGCTTTGCTGCTGAGCGGATGTGTCGCGGGTTTTTTTTGGTCGCGGCCACGTTGGACGATCATTCGACGGGCCTGGTTTCCGGGGTTATGGATGGTGGCAGGCTTTATTGCCTGGCAGATAACTGTGGCGGCGTTTACCGATGGATTTAATAGATATATAGGCTTGCGGTATCATGGACTGATGGCCATAGGGCTTTTGCTTGCCATAACTTCCATGCGCCAATGGCGGGCTTTGCGTCTTGCTTTGGCGCTCTCGCTGCTTTTGGCCACAATATTGATGGCCATACAATTTATTGTGGGGGTTAATCGAGACGGGGGGATGTTCCGCATAGATCCAGAGGGCCTGCGTTTTCGTTCCGCGGTTGGCTGGCAGTATCGGCCATGGGTCATGAGCTATATCGCCGGATTAAGTGTGCTCTGGGCGCTTTCCTTTTTTCGCGGACCCCTCAATAGTCGTGATAATCTTTATGCGGTATTGATGATTGGGGTGTCTTTGTTGGCTGTGGTAATGTCCTCAACCAGGGGGATTTTCCTGGCCCTCGTGCCGATGCTCCTTGTCTGGGTTTTTTTACGCATGCCCTCATGGAACAAGCGATTGGCGGTGATTCTAGGAGTGGCCATAATGACTGGCGGGCTTGGTTGGGGAGTACATCAAGTTCGCCCCTTGTCTGCTGAAGCCCTCAGTACGGTGAGTGGGCGGACATTTTTATGGCAGGCAACCTGGGATGTCGTGCGGGAGCAGCCGCTTACTGGTGCTGGGCGGGGTCAGTTTGGCGAGGAAATGCGTGAGGCCATCGTTGAGCGTTTCCCCGAACGTAGTCAGTGGGCCCAGAGGTTTGGTCACCCGCATCAAGACTACCTTGCCGTAGCGGGGTATTACGGGATGCCTGCAGTGGTCCTTCACGTCATGTTTTTGCTCTTGGTGTTTTTCTGGGCTTGGCGGAGGCGGCATGAATCACCTGTGGCGGCTTCAGGTGCTGGAGGATTGGCCGCTTTTGCCTTGGTGGCTGGTCTCACCGAGAATTATTTCGATCATTCGGCCTCATCGTACATGTTTTACGCAACTCTGGCCTTCTTTGTTTTGCGTCATCGTTTGGATCAGAATATGCCGTGTGGAATTGCCGCATACAGCGGAGCGAATGAACTGCAGGATCAGGAATTGGCTAATGCAAAAAGTCCGAAGGAGGGGTCTTCTAGGGTTGCGTCATGACTTGCTTGAGGGCGTGCCAGGCGGGGCGTTGATATCCCGAGCTATGATCAATGAGGCCGTAGCCCTTGGCGAGTAGTTGCCAGACATAGCAGCGTTGCACCTTGCCGCTTGCTTGGGCGATGCGCAGATAGGCGAGGATGTGTTCGGCTGCTTGTGTTTCGCTGACGCATTCTGCGTCGCTGGTGGGGGCGTAGGGGGCTGTCCCCGCAAGGGGCCAGTTGAACTCGGTAATCCATAGGCGGTGATTGCGGATGTGTGGACTGATGGCGGCAATGGCAGCGAGCGTGGTGATTTTGCGCTCCAGATTAAATACTGCATATTGGCAGGCGCTGGGTCCACCGCGGCGGTCCACGTAGAGAGCACTGCCCAGGGCATCTGCCTGCCAGTGCCGAGGGTGGCCGCACACACTGCGAAAAGTTGTGGCGGGCTCAAAGTCAATGGTGCCTGGGCTAATAAATGGAATGTCGCTGGCCTGACGTTGGTGGGCATGGGCAGCGATGGCGGCCAGGGGGGCGAATTCGTGCGTGCTAGCGCAGCCCCATTTAAGGCGATTAATGGCGTGACCGGCTTGAACGGCCTCAATGATGGGGGAGCGCAGGTGATAAAAGGCGCGGCAGGCGGCTCGCCAGCGTCGTGGGTTGATCACTGCGGCACGGTCCTGGATCAGCACTGCTAGGGTGGGGCGGCCAATGCTCTGAAGGTGGCGCAGGAGCTCTGGCCAACGATGCATGCGGCGCAGTTCGAAACGGGCAAGCACATGGCGGCAGCCCAGCTCATCCAGGAGATCGCGGATGAGAAGGGGGTCCTGGTCCAGGGGCGAGATGCCCACGCCGAGCATTTCCGTCATAGTGGGTGTGGGGAGGCGAGGAAGTGTGGCTGCCCGCAGGGCTAAAAGGGGGAGGCTGGTCAGGCCCCAGGCCGCGGTGGTGGCGTAGTCAGCCCAGCTGCGGCCGCGCAGGCGTCGGCGCAGGCGGCGGCTGCGTACGATTGCTGGCTGATCGCTGTAGGGGTCCCAGGGGAAGGGGTGGCCGGCGGCTACGGGGCGCATGGGGAGAGGGGTGTAGAGGAGTATTGGGCTGCCATGCTGCTATGCTCTGTTGCTGGTGGCATTGTCCAGCTTTGCTGGAAATTGCTGCCTTGCAGCTGAAGGACTATGCATATATTCCATTTTAGGAATGGGGAGCGGTTATGGATGCACCTCTTGATCGACCGGCATTGGAGCGCGTGGCGCGATTTTTTGCGGTATTGGCGGACGCCACGCGTCTGGAGATATTGCAGTATCTCAAAGGATTGCCTCAGGCTGAAGCCTGTGTATCGCAGGTGGTGCAGGCGCTTGGGATAAAGCAGGCAGCTGCCAGCAAGCAGTTGGCGGCCTTGGCAGATGCGGGATTGTTGACCCGACGGCGCCATGGCAATCAGGTGTTTTATGGTATTGGTGATGAGATGGTCTTTGCCATGTGTGAGCTGGTGTGTGGCAAATTGGGCCGCGAGGCCTCTGGCATGCTGCAGCACTTTGCTGGCGCCAGCGCTATTCGTTGATGAAATTCCGCAGTACCTGCAGGCCCAGCGGACCGCTTTTTTCAGGGTGAAACTGCACCGCGCGAATGCTGCCGTGGCGCACGCCGGCGCAAAAGGGGATGCCGTGGTCGCTTGTGGCCATGCTATGGACGCTAGCTGCTGGCTGGCAATAATAGCTGTGCACAAAGTACATGGCCGCGGTCTCAGGCACATCAAGCCAGAGCGGATCGTCGTCGTGTTGTATGGGGTTCCAGCCCATGTGCGGCACTTTTAAACTGGGATCGCTGGGCTGAAAGCGGCGCACACTTCCCGGAATCAGCCCCAAACAGTCGACCCCGCCATCTTCTTCACTGTGTTCGAAGAGGAGTTGCATGCCGACGCAGATGCCCAAGAGGGGGATTTGCGCCGCCGCCACATCGGCCAGGGCCCGCCCGCAGCCGGTTTCGTGCAGCGCTTGCATGCATGAGGCTGCTGCGCCAACGCCGGGAAAGATCACTTTATCAGCACCCATAATGGTGTCGTAATCATCGGTGATCAGGCTTTCGCATCCCAGGTGAGCCAGGGCTCGTTGCACCGAGGTGAGGTTGCCAGCGCGATAATCAATAATAGCGATAGTCATGGGTGGCTGCCCTTCAGGGCCTTGTGTCGCAGGCCCAAAGCCGTTCGCGTGAGCGGCGCGAGCCACAAGCTGGAGACAATGAATGGGGTCCTTGATCGGATTTGAACCGACGACCTCCAGAGCCACAATCTGGCGCTCTAACCTACTGAGCTACAAGGACCATCCGTTGCCAATCGTGAGCGCGACTGCGCTCAAGGGGGCGAACCATAGAAGCAGACTGGGTTTGGTCAAGGGGGATGGAGCGCGGGGGTCAGGGCGGCGCAAAGTTTGCCTCCGGGATCGTCGATCTCCTGATCGGCCTGCAAAAACGACCTGAATAGGGCGCTTGTTGCGCTAAAGGAATGCCCGCTTTGCGGACAAGCTTTTTTGCGGACCGTTCTCGAGATCAATGGCAAGAAGCATTCATGATACCCAGGCATGTGGTCTGATCGAGCCCCAACGGGGCTCCGTAGCCCAGCCCAGGGTTGCGCTCCCCCGAGCGCTACCCTGGGAACGGAAGGAAAAGCGGGTCAACCCCAACGGGGTTGCGAAGGCGTAATACATATGCTGACGCCATCCAGTTCCACTCCGAGGCTGGGTCGCCGTTCATGGGCATATGCTCTTTAAACAAGCACTGTGCGTCGGGTCTGCTCTGAGCCTGCGCAACCCTTTCAGGGTTGATTCAAGCACGCGCACCCAGGGTAGCACGCGATGCGTGCAACCCTGGGCTATCAAGCGAAGCCCCGTTGGGGCATCAAACCCCTATCGGCACACTATCTCGGCTGTGATTGCGCCATTCTTGCAGTGGTGTATGAGAGGTCTCATGAATACACGAACACGAATCCCAAATGCTTAAAGCCATTGATCTAGAGATAGGAGGTCCCGAGAGCAGGCTTTGCCCCGCCCTGTGGGCTCACCCAGGGCGGCTCAAAGCTCGCCCCCGGGATCGCCGATCTCCTGATCGGCCTGCAAAAACGACCTGAATAGGGCGCTTTTTGCGTTAAAAGTATGCACCGCGAAGCGGAAATTCCTTACCCAAGGTGAGCTTTGCGCCGCCCGGTGGGCTCACCCAGGATCTGGCTTGCCCGATTGCATCGTACTTTCTATACTGCGTTCAATCATATACTGTACTGGAGTCTTTGGATATGAAAAGTGGCCTCAATGTCGATTATATCAACCCTTTCATTGAAGCGGTGGTGAACACGTTTAAGACGATGTGTTCGGTGGACGTTCAACGAGAGCGCATTTTTCTGAAGGGGGATGGCGAGGAACGGTACGGCGTGACTGGGATTATCGGTTTGGGCGGCGAGGCGAGTGGTGCCGTGGTGTTGAACTTCCCTGAAGAGGTTGCCATCAAGTCGGTCTCCAGTTTTGTCGGTGAAGTTTACGATGCGATTAATTCTGATGTGGTGGATGGTGTTGGTGAGTTGACCAATATCATTGCTGGCGATGCCAAGAATCGCTTGCTGCAAAAGGGCTATAGCTTTGATATAGGCTTGCCGAAAATTGTTGTGGGACGTAATTATGTTACCGCGCAAAGTAGTTCCATTGCCTGTATTGTTATTCAATTCGCCTGTAGTTTAGGTAAGTTCGCACTGGAAGTAAGCCTGAAGAAAAACTGATCGCCTGCCTAGGGGTATGGCTTAAGGGAAGCACTGTGCTCAACTCAGTCCCTTCATGTCAATTATCACGAGAAAAGCCCCTGCTTGTGTGGTGGTGCAGTGATAAAGCGGTGCCGCGTGATGTCCTGAAAGCTTGTGGCGCAGAGATGGTAGATGCGGATTCTTTGCCGGTGTCCGGCGCAGTTGATGTACTGGTTGCCGACGATTCAGTTTCAGCTGAGGCGTCCCTTGCAACCGTTCGTAACGCCCCTCAAGCGGCGTCAGTCATGCTGCTGGCCTTGGGCGAGGCAACTGTGGCGAGGGCGGCTTCGCGATTGTCGTGGCCACCAGATCAGCAGTCATGGCAGGCGGTCTTCCAGCTTGTGCACCAATTGCGTTTTACTCAGGATGCAGCCAGCGACTTGCGGCAGGAGGTAACATTGGCCGAGAATCGTCTCGCCGTTGCCGAGGGGCAGTTGGCGGATGTGCAGGAAAGAATGGTAGAGTTGGAGCATCAGGCTTCTGTAGCGCAGTTAGTGCGCTCCTTAGCCCATGAATTAAACAACCCCCTGGCGGTAATGTTGGGGAATAGTGAGTTGATTGCTCGTGATGCCGCCCAGTCTCCGCAGTTACTGCGTCGTGCCGGGTGTATCGTTGAACAGGTTGATGAATGCAAAAGCATCATTAACCGCCTGCGTAAATTCGCTCGGCCTCAGGGCGAGGCAGCTGAGGGTCTCTCTCTGGCCCAGGTGATTGCGCAAGCCATCCAGCGTTTGCAGCGCCGTGGCCATGTGGTGCCCAATGTGCAAGTGGCAGACCATTTACCGTTGCTGCGTTGTGGTCGTCAAGCCCTGCTGCGCAGTGTGGAGCAGGTGCTTGATAATGCCCTTCGCGCAGGCGCCAGCAGTATCACGGTTTTCCCTGAAAATACCGGCTCTGCATGTACCATAGCCTTTGCCAACGATGGGGTAACCCCAAGTGAAGAGGCATTGCGCCAGGCCTGCCGCCCCTTTTACAGTGAGCGCGGCGGTGCGGGCTTAGGCATGAGCCTGGCGGCAACCTTGCTCGCCGATTATCAGGGAAAAATCGCTTTGCACACCGGTCGCGATGGCACGGGGGCTCAGGTATTGATAACCTTGCCCGAGTGGACCACACGCGACGACTCTGCGCGTACCCCATCCAATGCTCGGCATCAGGCTCTCCAGCGCACCCATCAGCGTAATGTGTTGGTGGTCGAGGACGAAGACCTCCTTGCCGAACTGATCGTACTCACTGCGGAAGAATTGGGTTGGGGAGTGCGCGTGGCGCGTAGTGTGAGCGAGCTGGCCGAGGCCCATGCCCAGTGGCGGGCAGATGCGGTTATCGCTGATGTGCATATTGTTGGCGGTGATGGCTTGGCGATAGTGGCGGAAATGCTGCGCCAACAACCGAGACTGGGCGTGGTGGTGATGAGTGGGGATGTGCAGCAGGCCAAGGTGCAGGATTTTGTCGCAGCCCATGGATGTCAGGTATTGGCCAAGCCCTTTCGTATTCAGGACCTGCGTGTGCTGCTTGAGGATCTTGCGTGTAAGAAGGCCTAGCCTGCCTTTATATAGTCAGGGCGTTTTTGCCGGCCGATCAGGAGATCGGCGATTCTGGGGGCAAGCTTTGCGCCGCCCTGTCCCTGTAGTGAGGTCTATTGCAAGCCAGATTCGCTATGCGCAGGAATCGCTCTGACCTGCCCTTGGATGATAGGGGCAGCTGGGATCTTCTGCCCAGGCATTCTCTGATTCTGCCCAGGAGCGCGCGCGGCAGCCACCACAGATGTCTTGGTGGTCGCAGGCGCCGCAGCGCCCCTGCAGGCGATCGTCATCGCGCAAACCCTGGAAGAGCAGTGCATCGCTCCATATCTCGCTGAGGGATTGCTGATGGATTGATCCCGCCGAGAGCGGGAGATAGCCGCAGGGGAACACTTCGCCGTCATGGGAAACAAAGCACACATTGCGGCCGGCAAGGCAGCCGCGACTCATCCGGGAGAGGTGATGGTTGCCCGAGGAGTGCTGTGCGGGGATCTCTTGTTGGCGTAATATGCGGTGGTATTGCGGTGCGCAGGTGGCCTTGATGAACACGGGGCTGTTGATGGAACGCTGGGCAAGCCAGCGTAAAAACACTTCGGTTTCCCCTGGATTGAGGCGTATGGCTGGGTCTATTTCACCGCCGCAACCCACCGGCACCAGGATAAAGCAATGCAGGGCATCGGCCTCAAGGGTGCAGGCGAGGTCTGCCAGGGCATCGCGCTGGGCCATATTGAGTCGGCTGATGGTGGCATTGATTTGGGTGCTGACTCCCAAGGCCTTGAGCCTGCGTAAGGCGGCGCAGGCGGCATCGAAGCTGCCAGGGATGCCGCGCAGATGATCGTGGGTTTGGGCATCGGCGCCGTCTAGGCTAATGGCAACCCGGTGTACACCATGATCCTTGATGCGGGCGGCCATGGCATCATCGATCAAGGCGCCATTGCTTGCTAATGCTGGGGTCAGTCCGCAGGCGTGGGCATGATCAATAAGGGTGAAAAGATCCTGCCGCATGAGTGCTTCGCCGCCAGAGAACACAAGAATGGCGGGCCCAATGCGGCCAATATCGCTGATGAGCTCCTGCGCTTGAGTGGTTGAGAGATCGTGTTTACTGGCCGCAGCATCCGTGGTAAGTCGCCGACAATGACTGCAGGTCAGATTACAGGAGATGGTGCTCTCCCAGAACACCAGGCGCAATGCCGGTGCTGCGGTGGTGCCCTGGAGTGTTGGGGCTGTGCTGTGCATGCCGTGCATAAAGCCTTCTCCCGCGAGGTAAGGCTAAGAGTCTGCCGCATTCTCTACTCAAGCGCAGGAGAAAGCGCTCATCCTTGCACGTAGCCACACGGTTTCACACTACGCCCGCTGGAGAGGCCATGACTGCAAGCACGCTACTTATTGATTGTCCAGGGGTGTGGTCGTCCACCGATCCGGATCAGCGCGCCCAGGCTTGGCTGCAGCGTTTGGCGCATAGTGATGTGGCGTTATGGGCCTGGCGGGCAGATGCCCAGGATGCCGTGCCGCCCCATTGTTGTAGTCCAGCCTTGTTTTCTGGTGTTCTCCCCGCGCTGATGCCATCCATGGCAATCATGCAATCGCGTGCGGTGAGCCTTGTCGGTTCTTGGCTGATAACCGCTGATGTGCAGGCGGCGCGCCTTGCAGCGGCCATGGGTGTCCAGGGAGTGGTGATGATGGAGGGGGTGCCTCTGCCGCAGGGTTTGGCCTGCACCCTTGCTTCGGCCCGCGATCTTGCTGATGCGCCGCGGGTAATGATTCCTCCCAGTGGTGGCTGCTGGCACGATCACCGTACTGGTTGAGTGCATTCGTGTGGTAAAAACCAACATGCACTGTGGTGGAATCGGTATCCAAGGGCATTGCGAGCAAAAATATGGAAACCCAGTTTTCTTGTTTAGTCAACCTTCATCGAGCCGATACTTCCTCCATGCACAAGCAGTTTATTGACGCCAAGGGCGACTCAAGGCTTCCCCCAGGACCGCCGATCTCCAGATCGGCCAGCAAAAACCCCCACAACCCCCACAATGCTTACAGTCCCCACAATGGGCGCTTTTTGCACTCCAACCTTGCCCCGAGAAGCGGGCATTCCTTCCTCGTGGCGAGCTTTGAGTCGCCCTGCATTGATGTCACCGGCAAAGTGCACGCTCGCATCGCTTACCATGTGTTGTTTTCGACATATGACGCATAGCGAGCTGATTCAGGGCCGTCTTTCGGCGTCTCATGCGCCTCCGCCAAAAACATTGGCAAGGGGTTTGCGTCTGAGCTATCAGGAGGAACATCCATGTTAAGTAACATTGACACTTCAGCGGGAGCAGCAGTCGTGGATACCGTCACCGTTGACACTTTGATCTGTGGCCCCATTGAGGTGCCCGAAGATCGTATCATCACCTTTGAAACGCCACTGCTGGGTTTCCCTGATCATGAGCAATTTGTGATCTATCAGACCAAGCCTGGCCCACTCTTTTGGTTACAAAGCATAACCGACAAGGATGTGGCCTTTGCCGTTTTGATGCCGTTCCAAGTGGGTATGGACCCAGATTACGACATTAATGCCGAAGATCTGGAACTGCTTGGGGTGGATGACCTGCAAGAAGTCAGCGTCTACACCATGGTTACCCTGGATGGTGACCCTCAGAATACCACTACCAACCTGCGAGCTCCCATTCTGGTGGGCCGTTCGCGCGCGGTGCAGGTGGTCTATGACAATGATGCTCTTGAACTGCGCTATCCCTTGGCGCGCTTGGCGCAGATGGATGCGCCGCGTAAATAGACATTTTGTCTGCAGGCCTACGCGTAGGCTGTCGCTCCATTGCAGGAGGGGCTAAGCCATGCTGGTATTGTCACGGCGTGCAGACGAGGCAATTGTCATCGGCAATAATATTGTCGTGCGCGTTCTGGGCGTAGAGAAAAATGGCCAGGTGCGTCTGGGTATTGAGGCGCCGCGAAGCCTGCGCATTCTGCGGCATGAGCTGCTGCAGACGGTGGGTGATGTGAACCGTGGTGCACTTGCCCGAAGCGGTCTTGACCTGGATCTATTGCAGCCGATGGTGGAGCAGCAACCCCAACGGCAGCAAGACCCATCATCACAATCGTGAGCATGGTTTGGTGCATTGGGAATGCGCCCCAAGGCCCTGCTGACGTTGGTTATCTGGCGTTGTGTTCTGGGGTATCCGCAGATGCAAGGAATGCGCCATGTCTCAGATCATTAAAGTAAGTTTCACCGATATCATTGGTCGGGTGCATAATGTGCCATCCTTGCCCGAAGTGGTTACGGAGGTGGTGCGACTGATTAACGACCCCCGCTCTAGTGCGGAGCAGGTCCATAAAATCATGGTCAAGGATCAAGCCATGGCGGCAAAGATCCTGCGTATGGTCAACAGTGTCTATTATGGCCTCCCAGACCCAGTACATAACCTTGAGCAGGCCATTGTCATTCTTGGCTTTAAGACCATTCGCTCGATCGCCATGTCGATCGCGGTGATCAATCTCTTTCAGCAGCAAGACGCCAACTTTAATATGAAGTCATTCTGGACGCACTCGGCGGTCATGGCGCAGATCAGTCGCTTGTTAGCGGCAAAGGCGCGTCTCCCCGATCCTGAGGTCGCCTTTATTACCGGGCTTCTCAAAGATATTGGTATGCTGATTATGGTTCAGCATGCCCCAGATGAAACCAAGCGCATGATTGCCGTAGCGCGAGAATTCCGCTACGACATTAATCGCGCAGCACGCAAGGTGCTCACTACGGATCACGCTGAGGTGGGTGCCTGGTTGTGTAAAAAGTGGGAATTGCCCGATCATCTTGTAGATGCGGTGCGCAATCAATTCTCTCTCGATCAAGCAGTTGATCCCAAGTTGACCTCGGTGCTACAGTTTGGTGAGTACTTGTGTGGCTTGAAAAAGATTCGTTTTGCCGGGCAATGTGGTGAACCCAAGATTGATCAAGCCGTATGGGGGCACTTGGGCATTGACAAAACCAGCTTGGTGGAAGTGCTCTCAGTTATTAATGATGAAGTTGATAACGCTAAAATGCTGCTCAAGATGGTGATGTAATGTCCTCCTCGGAATCCCATCGCATGGCGAGTCCAGCCATGCGCTTAAGTATTCAGGGCGTCAGTAAGCGTTTTGCCGATGTACAGGCGGTACAGCAACTTTCGTTAGACCTTCCCCCGGGCACTATCCATGCTTTTTTGGGTCCTAACGGGGCGGGCAAAACCACGACCATTCGCATGTGCACGGGATTGCTGTGCCCAGACCAAGGACGTATTCTGGTGAATGGTCATGACCTGCAGCGGCAAGGCGAGGCGGCGCGCGCGGCCATCGCCTATGTCCCCGATGAGCCCTACCTCTACGATCGCCTTACTGGTGCAGAGTTTTTGGCCTTTACGGGCCGAGTGTACGGGCTTGATGCTGCCACGTATGCCCAGCGCTATGGCGAAGTTTGCGAACGATTTCACCTCCATGGTTTCCTAGATCAATTGGCAGAGGGCTATTCCCACGGCATGCGTCAGCGCGTTGTCTTGGCGGCAGCCCTACTGCATCGGCCGCAGCTTTTAATCGTTGATGAGCCCTTGGTCGGCTTGGATCCCAAACATATCCGTGTGGTCTTGGATGTTTTCCGCGAGATAACTGCTGATGGTGCTTCGGTTTTGATGAGCACCCATACCTTGGCCGTAGTAGAAGGCCTGGCCCATACGGTGAGTGTGATTGATCATGGCTGCTGCCGTTATCAAGGCTCAGTCCAAGCCCTTTTGGGGGACCAGCGTGATCGCCTCGAAGATATCTTCCTGCGCATGACAGATGCAGCTCCAGAGGAGGCAGAGCCATAGCCAGCGATAGCTGCACTCCATATGGCTGACCAGTCGACACGAAACGATCAACGAATGACCGCGTCCTGCGCTTGTGGGGTCGCCCTGCCGTCGTACTGCCGTCATCCGTTGCCTTCACCAGACTTCCCCGCACACTCAACCACGCTACGGCGATGCGCTGAGCATCTGTTGCTGCGTCCGAGTCAGGGCCATAAGAAGGATATGAGGAGAAGGCTATGCGGAAGATATTCCTCGTTGCACTCGTGTTGACTGCTGCCCTTTGGGTCTGCTGTGGCTCAATGGCTCAGCTCGGCGCCGATGAAGACCGGGAAGTGCGTCGAATCATGGAGTTAATGGCCTCACTGCCGGCTCCGCCGCCGGTGGAATTGCGGGAGGTCGAGCCGAGTGAAGGCTTTCAGGAATTGGCCCCTGCAATTGAGATGAAAATGGGCGAGGCAGTGCGCCTCCATGCCCAGTCCATCTTTGATAGCGGCCCTGATGATGGTCTTGAAGTGATGTTTTGTCTGCAGGGCGGAAAAAACCATGAGGCCATTGGCTGGATTCCTACCACCAATGCCCAGATGGTAAAAAGCGCGTTTATTTTGGCTCTGGATTTAGAAGATGGTGTTGGTTCTTATGAGGATAGCGGCATTCCTGTGCGCGGTACGCCAGTGCAAATGCTCATACGCTGGCAGCCAGACCGCCTCCTCGATCCCGATCGTTGGGTGGAGGTGGATGCATCGCAGATGGTGCGCTCTCGCGGTACCGACCACGCCTATCCACCCGTGCCCTATATGTATACAGGTTCGCGTATTTATCGAACCATGGGGACCAACCGCGAGGGGAAGCCCGTGGAACTCGAGCGCTTTATGCTGGAGGTCACCAAATCGGTGGCGGTGAACTATGATGAGCCAGATGCCCTCCTGGGCAGTCCATTTCCCACTGCCGCACGGGATGTGCTCTTTGAAATGAATTCCGCTATAGCGCCGCCGCCACGAACTCCCATGCTCGTGTATTTCCGTCGCGTGGAGCTCCCGCTTACCTTGCGCAGTGATGCTGAAAATGGATTATGGTATAAGGATGAAAAGGTTGACGATGAAGCGCTGCAGCAGCTGTTGCAGCGCTACTACGGCGGAGAAACGCCGCCCAATCAATATGCCGTGGCGCTGGCCCGCCCTAAGGACGTTCCCCGCGAGGAGGATCTGCCTTTGCGTGAGCGCTTGCTGGAGGCTGCAGTTGCCGCAGAGGTGTGGGTTGTCCCAGTGTTTACCCTCATCCGCGATTGAAAACCATGGCGTTGCAGCGCGCCACGTGACAGAGGGGCGAGGGAGAGAGTCTCGCAAGGTCAGGAAATACGGCGGGCGCACCCGCCGTATTCTCCATGTTTCGACTGCCTGCCATCAATCGGGGCCTGCCCATTAGCAGGGAGTAACACCTTTTTTGAGGAGGATATTGCCGTACTTGGCAGTTTCTCCGGTCATAACCACGGCAAAGGCTTGGCGAGCTCGGTCATAAAAGTCGAAGCGATCGATGCGGGTAATGGGCTTGTGCTGCGGGGCACAGGGGCTTATGGCGGCGAGGTATGCCTGCTCTACCTGTGGATCGAGCTGATCGCCAGCCACCGCCGCCATCATCACCAAGTGCCCATCGTCATATTGGTCCAATTCAAACAGGGGCAGAATGGCGCTCAGAAGGGCGGGGATGCCCAGGCCGTCCGCGCGCAGAACCCGACTGTTGAAGGTTTCCCCGGGGAAGTGGGCGTCGGCGAGGATGATCTCATCGCCATGGCCCATGCGGGCGAGGGTGGCCAAGAGTTCAGGGCTCATAAGGGGTGAAATGCCGCGTAACATGGCAGTATCCTTAGTGAAAAATGGGGAAGATGGGCCGGCGAGGGGCATTGACATCCCATAATGACGTCTTTCAGGGGAATGTCGCAGTGTGCATGTGCACAAGCAATAGCCTCTTGGCCTCAGAGAAAAAGCTATCAATATACCTCCCATGAAACACACAATCCTTTTCCCCATTGTCGCCCTGGTTCTGTCTGCATTCGTATTGAGCGGCTGCGGTACTGCACGAACTTGGGACCCTGCCAACCCACCTGAAGCCACGGTTTCCGCCAGCGGCTTAAGTAAGCGCATTGTTATTTTTGCGCCAGTAGAGGTGGACAAGATCAAGGCGGAATATCCCGCCGCCAGCCTTGATTTTGCTCGTTCCATGGCGCGGCGCACAGACTTTTTGGTTACCAATGTGGAAGCATGGTTCGGCGAAACCCTTCCCATTTCCAATAGCTCGCGCTGGAATGCTGGCCCCTTGGGCTCGGCCGCTGGTGCCCACAATGTGGTGCTGACGCGCCTGGTTGATATTGAGCGCTCGCGTGGCGCAGGCCCGCGTCCCGACCGCCTAACCGCTACAGTGATGGTGCGTGTCCTGGATAACAATGGCGCCGAAATATGGGCCAATGAATTTAAGGGCTTTGCTGATGATGCTGGCTCGCCCCGCATCATCAATGACGCAGCCAAGCCCGTATCGAAGGCTGTATGGGATGCCTGCGATACGGCTGTATGGGGCTTGCGTCGTTTCTTTGACTCGCTGGGAGCCCCTGGTGGCACGACCCCCGATCGAGGTGCTCCGGTGCATGGTGATGTTGCTCTGATTGACGTGGAGATTAGCTCCATCCCTGAAAATGCCGACATCTTTGTGGATGGTATCTTCCGAGGCACTACGCCCACCACAGTGCCCCTGCCAGTGAAGACCATGACGGTGCGCATTGAGCGCTCTGGCTTTAAGCCCTGGCAGCGTGAAGTACGGCCAAGTCCTGAGATGCGCATTCAGCCAGCCTTAGGGCCCTTGGATGGCAGTGGTGCTCAAACCCAAACGGTTCCTCGTCCTGGTGAGCAGCCCAGCTCGTCGGCTGTGGATAGCAGTGCCGATGCCATTCAGCGTCGTCCAGCAGCCCCCACGGTAACCCCTCCATCCTCCGAGCGTCGTCAGCAAGACAGCGACCCTATGGAAGAGTTGGATGGTGTGGACCTGCCGCCTGTAGAGTAAGCGTTCATGAGTAGCCGGCTTCGTCGTAAACGGGAAGCCCTGTAATGCAATGACCCTGGGGTGAAAGCCCCAGGGTCATGATCGTTGTGGGAGGCTGTGCTCTTTCCTTACACGGGGCGGTCCACTTCAGTGGCCTGGCTGTAATCTACTTCAGGCAAACCAAAGCCGAAGAGGGCGTGGAAGTCTGATTGATAGCCATCAAGATCGGCAAGTTGGGTGAGGTTGTCACTGTTCACTTGCTTCCATAGTTCGGCCACTGCCTGTTGCACTGCGGGGTCCATCTCGCGGTCATCCAGGCGGATGCGCCCTTCACTATCAAGGGTCGGGCTTTTGTCAGGGGCGAGGTGGTCATTAAAGAGGCGTACCGCCTGTTCAATGG
Source organism: Planctomycetota bacterium (assembly GCA_007693455.1). GTDB lineage: Bacteria > Planctomycetota > UBA11346 > UBA11346 > UBA11346 > REDP01. The sequence continues at coordinate 15,518 of REDP01000226.1, forward strand.
TGCCTTCATGGGTGCCCTTTTCCTTCATGACTTTAAACAGTAAGGAAATGTAGAGGGGGACCACGGGAATGGCCGAAGAGGCTTGGGTGACCAGGGCTTTGTTGACACTGACCCAGGCATTACCCTGGCAGTGTTTTTGCAGCACGCTGTCAAGGTGTTGAGCGGTGGCTTCTAGGTGCTCTTTGGCTTTGCCGATTGTGCCAGAACGGTAGATGGGATAAGTTACCTCGGGCCCGATATAGCTATAGGCAACGGTGCGGCAACCAGGTGCGAGCAGGCCCACATCAGCCAAGCGTTCCATCCATATCTGCCAATCCTCGCCGCCCATGACTTTTTGCGTGGCAAGGATTTCATCTTCACTGGCGGGATCGATGGTGACCTCGCCAATGCTGTAGTCGCGTAAATCGATGGATTTGCCAGTGTAGGATGATCCTACGGGTTTTAGAACGCTGCTGTAGAGGGTGCCATTGCTGGGGTCCAGGCGCTTGGGGGCGGCAAGAGAGTACACCACGCAGTCGATGGGGCCAAAGCGTTCCTTGAGGGCGGTAATGGTCTGCTCTTTGATCTCATTGGAGAAGGCGTCGCCGACAATGGTTTCCAGTTGCCGACCCTCGGCCGATGCCTGCACTTGGGCCTCGGCGAGATTATACCAGCCAGGGCTGCCTGTCTTGGGGTCCTTGGGAGGGCGCTCGAAGCACACTCCAAGGCCTTTGGCGCCATAGCCGAAAACCCCGGTAAGCAGACTGCCGAGGCCGTAGCCAGTGGAACTGCCAATCACCAGGATCGTGCCGAGTCCTGAGCCGGGGCAGCGTTCACGTACGACCTGGAGCTGGCGGCGCACCGATGCAGCACATCCTTCGGGGTGGGTGGTGAGGCCGATAAAGCCGCGGAATCGGGGTGCAATCACCTGTTCGCTCATGGTTGTCGCTCCTGCAAGGCGGTCCTGGACGCGTTGCCCAGGGCTAAAAAAGTGAAATGTGGAGGGCCGAGCCCTTGCGTGCCCTCCAATGGTGAACTGTGCGGCCGGTGAGCATGGCTTGCTCAGTTCTCTGCAAGGGCAGTGCACTATGTCACGAGTAGAAGAGGGTGCAACGTTCTCGCCGACCTGGGTCGTGTTTGTGCGCTGTACGCTCCTACCCAAGCGTCTGATGCACTCAGAGTTGGGGTTGGATCTGCTTGCCTTGCGTTGGGGGGTGCGGCTTTACCCTCATGCACTGCTGCTGTCTATCGGTATGTCCTTGGTGTCGAGGCGCTGATAGGCAGTGGGTCGTTTGCCCATGGCCACGTTGGTCCCCGCATCGTTATCTTCAGGAGTCAGCCATGCCTCTGTCCCAAGCCCCCTATCAGACAATTTGGGGTCGCATGCGCGGCACAATAGCCGTTGCTGCACTGGCGTTGTTCCTGCCTACAGCGATAGCTGTTGAAGAAATGAACTATGAGCAGGAAATTGCCTCCTTGGAGGCCATGGTATCCGGAGAGCGTGATACCGCTATTTATGAATTGGACTTCGAGCCGTTGAATTTTGATCGCATCCTGGTGCGCGATCGCCTGGGTGACAATCAAGTGTTCCATTACCTCACCTTTCGCCTGCGCAATCGCGTGGCTGATGGCGGCGACTTTTTAGCAACCCAAGCCACCGTGTATAACGAAGTGCTCGATCAGATGGTGCGGGAATATGGATTTTTACGGAAGAGAACCGAGGGTGGTGCAAGCCTTGTGCTTGATGATGTGCGAGCCCTCGAGGATGAGCGTTTGGCAGTGATCCTTGAGCGTGAGAGCCTTCGTGTGCGCACGCGAACCATTAATCTTACTGCCCTCGTCTTTGATGAGCACGGCACCCGTTTCCGTCTTTTTGACGAAGTGCCAGGGGAAGGGCCACAGGAAGACTTTAATTTTGATGATCGTGGCTTGCGCGTGGCCAAAAGCGACTTCTACCTCCGCGTGCAGGAAGCCATTGAAGAACGCTATCGCCAGCGCTTCTTCTCGGTGCACGATATTCGAGGCCTTGAATTGCCACCTTATAATGCCTCTTTGCCCAGCTCCTTTGAAGATGGGCACGGCATGAATCAGGGCGAGATTTTTGGCGTCATTATCTTTGATCGACTCAATCGTTACGGAAACAACTTCGACGTTCACATTCAAGGTCTCTCCAATAAACAGCGCTTTGAATGGCCCGAACGCTTACCGCAGGGTCAGGTTGAAGACTATTTCAACTTACGTATTTTGCGACGTACCTATGTGGTTGAGATGAGCCGCCGTGGCGATGAATTCTATCGTGACCGTAATCCCATTTCCATGAACCATCATGGATGGCGTTGGGTTGAGCGCTTTGTGCGCCTGGAGCAACGGCGCGCCATTGCCTATTCGCGATTCTACCGTCACAATATTACCTTGCCCGAGCCGCGCACTCGCAATGCCACCTATAACACCATTAATGCCCAAGGGGAAGGGGTGCAAGAATCGACCCAGGTGAGTGTGCTTCACGATGATAGGGTAGCGGGAGATTTCTGGGGGCACTACGGCAGCATTCGCGAACAATGGCCGCAACGCTATCAATCGAAAATTGATGAGCATCAAGAACGTGGGCAGGAAATCCTGGCTGGATATCAGGACCCTGAAGACCCCCGGCGCATTACCGATGCTGAACGGCAGCGTCGTGCCGACGAACGCGCAGCATGGAATGCCGTACTAGAGCGCCATCAAGAATTGTTGGGTGACCGCTTGCAGCAGTTACAACGTCGTCTTCCCGACTGGCAGTCCACCACACAGGAGCGCCGCTAGGCGGTCCTATGGTGCAGGTTCAGCAACGCGTGTTACCCCCCCAGCATCCCCTACATGACGGTCTGCCAGAGCCACAGGCAGTCTCGCCAGCAGTGGTGCGTGACCTTGTTGCCGCGGCCCAGATTCTCTTTGATGGTGATTTGGCGCAGTTGGCTGAAGACCTGCGGCGACGTGCCGCAGGAGAACCCTATCTTTTTGCCATGGACGCCATTGAAGGTAATGACGTGGCAGAAGTTTTAGAACGATTGCAACAGTACGAGGCCACGCATGGCGTGCGCCTAGCAGCTGCTTTGGAGGAGGATATCTCGTGAGCACATTGGCTTCTTTTGCGCACCGCCGCCCGGCTGCCTCGTGCTTTGGCGCGATGACTGCTGTTTCAGCCCTCATGGTACTGCTGGCTACTACTGGCTGCAGCCGTTCTGATGATCGAGCAGCCCAGGCATCAGCGAATGAAGCCGAGCGCAGACAAGCGCCAACGGTACTCGTGCCCGATGCTGCAGGTTTGGATGGTCCTGCCCGTAGTCTTGAAGACCTGCCCTTTGAATACTCATGGGATCTTCAGCTGCCCTCTCCCGTGCACATGAGCTGGAAAGATCCGCAACTGCCTGAACTGGTATTCTTCCAGTTGCAGAATGGGCAAATCCATGCCATTAATGCCCGTTCAGGGGAAACCCAATGGGTGACCCGTCGCCTGCATCGCCTCCTCGAACATCCTGCCTATGCCCGCCGTTTGCAGCGTAGCGGAGAGCGTACAGGCGAAACCGTTAATGATGATCGGCTCTATGCCATTGCTGGCGATACCCTCTTTTGTTTTGATGCGGTGTATGGTCAATTGATCTGGCGCCATGATTTGGCCAGTAGTGGAGGACGTGGTTTTCTGCCCTCCACTGGCCCCGTGTTTCAGGGATCCCTGGGGTCTCAGCGCATTTTTATCGGTGACTGGGAAGGCCGTGTGCAAGTTATCGCCCACGATGAAGAAACTCGGGCTACCTACCGTGAGTGGCAATGGAACACCCACGCCGTGCCAGTGGCGCAGCCAGTGGCGGCGACTGACGGTCTTACCTATGTGGCCGACATAGAGGGTTTTTTACACTGCTTTGCTACCGAGCGCGACTTGCGCTGGTCCTTTAATTCTGTGAGTCGTATTAGTGCACCGCCATTGGTGCGTGGCCGTACGGCATACTTGGGTAGCCAGGCCAATGTCCTGCACGTCCTCAACCGCCTTTCTGGAGAAGAGATCGCACGCCTCGTACTGGATGGTCCGGTGACGCGTCAGCCCATGGCTTTTAGCGGAGAATCGGATCGGATTTATGTGTGGACAGGGCCATCGGGACGTCGATCCCTCCACTCCATTCGTACCTTGCCGGATGAGGTGCAGTATCGAGATGTTGATAAATTCCCCTTGGAAATTGAACGGGTGCAGGTGGACTGGAGTGTGCGCAATGTGGATCGCTTGGTAGCTAGTTCGCCTCGACATCTCTTTGTTACTCGTCCCGGGCGCGGTGATCGAGTCATAGCAATCAACCGCCGCAGTGGCCAAGTGGACTGGCATTGGGATATCGACCGTGACCGCGCAGGTGGTGATGGTCGCATGGGTCGTGGCGGCCGTACTCAGCAGATTGTAGACTACCATGACCCGCGTGACGCCCAGCGCAGTATCTTCACCATAGATGCCAGCGGATATGTCGTAGCCTACCGTCTTTTTGGCCAGTTTTAGCACTCAGACCCAGCCCGATCCTCGGGTTCTGGTCCCAATGAACCAGGCGGGGCGGCCAAAGCTTGCCCCCGGGATCGCCGATCTCCTGATCGGCCGGCAAAAAGCGCCCTGAATAGGGCGCTTTTGCACTAAAAGCATGCCTCGCGAGGCGGGCATTCCTTGCCCAAGCTGAGCTTTGCGCCGTCCTGATGTACTAGGGGACGGGGCGTTTGCATTTTAGGCACGCTGCTGGTCGACCGACAGGCCCCAACGGGGCCTCGCATACTAGCCCAGGGTTGCGCCACAGGCGCTACCCTGGGTGTACGTACCGTTGAAATCAACCCTGAAAGGGTTGCGCAGACTCAAAAGCTCAAAAGCAGGCCGGAGGCGCGGTGCTTGTTGTGATAATATGCCCATAAACCTAAAAACCGCAATAGCACCCCATCTTCTGCGTTGCCTCCTCCTTATTTACACCAGTAAACTGCGTCGTCGGCGCCTTGAAT
>REDP01000123.1 GCA_007693455.1 Planctomycetota bacterium
GGGCACCGCCAATGCTTCATGCCATTGGCTTTCTGTTCGGCCCACAAAAACATCCTCGATGGGGCGCTTTTTGTGCTCAACACATGCCCCGCAAAGCGGGCATGCCTTTACTGAGACAGGCTTCCTTGATTGGTGGTTTTTCTGGCGGTATAATGGGTAGCACCGCGGCGAAGGGGCGACACACTACCGCCATGCCTGCAGATCGGTCGACCTTAGAAGAACGCGAGGCCCAGCAATTGGCACCCTGGGCCATGCGCGCCGCTGACAGTCGTGGCCGGGATCATCACGCCGCTGATGATCCCTGGCGGACTTGCTTTCAGCGTGATCGCGATCGTATTATTCATAGTCACGCCTTTCGCCGCTTGGCTTATAAAACGCAAGTATTCGCTAATACCCAGGGCGATTTATTTCGTTCCCGGCTCACCCATACTATGGAAGTGGCGCAGCTTGCCCGATCCGCGGCACGGCGTCTGGCTTTAAATGAAGATTTAGTGGAATGCATCAGCTTGGTCCACGATCTTGGCCACCCCCCCTTTGGCCATCGTGGGGAAGATCTCTTAGCCGAACTGATGGCAGATTATGGCGGCTTTGAGCATAACCTTCAAGCCCTGCGCATCGTTGAAGAATTGGAGTGGCGCTATCCCGAATTCCCTGGCTTAAATCTCAGTTACGAGGTGCGGGAATCGATCGTCAAGCATGCCGCCGACAAACCAGGAAAGCATATTCCTCGACGTTTTCATCCTGATCAGGCAGCCCTCCTGGAAGCCTGCTTGGTGGATGAAATCGACTCCTGCACCTATGACTGTCACGATATCGATGATGGCTTGCGGGCGGGAATCATTCGTCTTGATGCGCTTCACGATATCGCCTTGTGGCGGGGGGCCTGGGAGCAGGCATCTGCTGAAAGCCGCCAGGGCACCAGCACCAAATTACTCTGTGATCGTGCATTGCGTATTCTTCTTGATGCCTTTTTGACTGATGTCGTCGATACCAGTAGCCAACGCATTGCCGCCGCTGCCATAGCCGATACCAGCGACATTCGCCGCCATCACGGCTCGCCATTGATCACCATGAGCCCCAGCATGGCCAGCGCCAAAGCGGAATTAGAGCAGTGGCTGTTCCAACATTGCTATCGCCATTGGCGGGTGAATCGGGTATTTCATTCTGCGCAGCGTGTCCTCCGCGATTTGTTTACCTTCTACATTGATCATCCCGACAGTCTTCCCGACGAACACCAAGATCGCATTGATGCTTGTGGTCTGCATCGCACCGTAAGCGACTATCTGGCCGGTATGACCGACCGTTTTGCCATAGATGAACATCGCCAATTGATGGCCCTCTAAACCCTTTTTCTTCGAGCTTGCCATATGCCCCCTACCGCGCGCCATGAATTACCCGCAGACGAAAAGAACGCCGATCTCGACCTAAAGAACTCACAGCAGCTTTTCGCCATGGTGTGGGCCGAACTTGAGGCTGAAATCGGCCGTGAGAATCTACGCTTCCCTAAAGAAATCATGTGGCTGGGCGGCGCTCCTGGAGCGGGCAAAGGCACCAATACCCCGTTTATTATGCGCGAGCGTGGCATTACCGCTCCCCCCATTGTCATGTCTTCACTCCTTGATAACGAGGAGATGCGCGCACTTATTGATCGCGGACAACTTGTCGGCGATCGTGAAGTCGTAGCAATTCTCCTACGTGAATTACTCAAGCCTGAGTATGAAAGCGGCGTGGTAGTGGATGGCTTTCCGCGCACTGCGGTGCAATGCGGAGTTATTCGCATGATCTATCAAAAGATGATGGAGCTACGACGGGAGTTTTACGACACTCCAATCGGCGACCTTTTCCGGCGTCCCATATTTCGCATCACCGTCTTATACGCCAGCGAAGAAGTGGCTATCGAGCGCCAGTTACAACGTGGTCGTGAGGTGGAGGCCTACAACCGCAAGGTTCGTGAAACGGGCCAAGGTCAGGAAATGGAACTACGGGTCACCGACACCTCACTCGAACACGCGCGGGAGCGCTACCGCATTTTTCGCGAACAAACCTTTGACGCCCTACAGCGCTTGCGCGATACCTTCCATTACCATTTCGTCGATGCCAACGGCAGCCTAGAAGAAGTCGAATATAATATCATCCGCGAATTTCACTATCAGTCTTCGGTGGAACTTGCCGAAGATACCTACGATTCCATTCGCAACATCCCCCTTCCCACTACCCTTACCGAGCATGCTCGCCAAGAACTGGTACGGCGCTTGGACCGCTATCGCCATCGTCATGGCGCCTTTTTCGCCCGCATTGTAACCTTAATTGAGCAAGAAATTGTCCCAGTTTTGCGCCGTCATGCCTTGGCCGGACATGCAGTCATCCGGGTTGAAAGCCCCGATCTCGATCAGCCCAACGGCATTGACATGGTTATCGATGTTTTAAGTGAGCGCGGGTTCCGTCCCACTGCGATCTGCGATTATCAACATATCCCCATTCGGGTTGATGAAGAAACAGGCAGTATTATCTCGGCAACCCGCAAAATATGGCACTTTGAAATCAACTTCAAATCCACGCGGATCCGCCGCTACGACGAATAAGGAACGAACTCCCCCCGAGACTTTTCGCAGCCGGGTAAGCATGCCCCGGGACCGCAGCTCTCCCGAGCGGCCTGCAAAAACGACCTGAATAGGGCGCTTTTTGCGTTAAGAGCATGCACCGCGAAGCGGGCTTTCCATTTCCTGACACGCTTTGAGTCGCCTGCGCGGGGACCAAGTCCGACTCAATGCGTGTCCCCGGGAGCGCCGCTCTCCCGAGCGGCCTGCAAAAACGACCTGAATAGGGCGCTTTTTGCGTTAAGAGCATGCACCGCGAAGCGGGCTTTCCATTTCCTGACACGCTTTGAGTCGCCTGCGCGGGGACCAAGATCCCGCGTTGCCTCTTCTACCATTGCCTTCAGGCTAGCACCATGCAACGGCGTCCCGATGGTCGATGGCAATTAGCCCCCGGTGCCACGGTGGCAGATCAGGCACTCCAGTGGCAATGCACCGCCAGTGGTGGGCCTGGGGGCCAGCATGTGAATACCACCCATAGCGCGGTTATTTTACACTGTTCACTCCATGCCATTGCCGGTTTGGATGCCGCTGCGCAGCAGCGTCTACGACGCTTGGCGGGAACTCGCCTACGCAATGACGATGTTTTGGTTCTGCGCTGCGATCAGTCGCGTTCGCAGCACAGCAACCGCCATAGCCTGCTTCTGCGTCTGAGTGAACTGGTGCAACAGGCTCGCATTCGACCCAAAACTCGGCGCCCCACCAAGCCGGGACGAGGCGCAGTTGAACGACGCATTGAGGCCAAAAAGCAACTCGGTCAGCGCAAGCAACGCCGACGACAGGCGGGAAAAGGACAGCAGGATGGGTGGTAAAGCAGCCTGTGGGTTATGGGGCAGTCAGGAGGAAGCACGCGATTGCTTGGCCATAGCCAAGGAGGCAGCCTTGGCTGCTGGCGCGGCCATTGCCGCATGCAGTCGCGATGCTGGTTGCAAAGGGGACAGTGGCCATGACTTGGTGACTGCTGCCGATCTCGCCAGTGAACAAACCCTCATCCAGCATCTTTCCCGAGCCTTCCCTGGGCATCGCATTGAAGGGGAAGAGGGCGGTTGCCATGGGCCCAGCGACAGCCCTCGGGTGTGGTACCTCGACCCCTTAGATGGGACTGCCAATTTTAGCCGTGGCATTCCCTACTGGGCCATCAGTGTTGGCATGGCCTGGCGGGGCAAGCCTGTTGTGGGGGTTATTCACGCTCCTGAATGGGGCGTCACCCTTACCGCCCTGCGCGGGCAGGGCGTATGGCTCAACGGCGAAGCACTCACTGCCCCCCGCCCAGCCAGCAATGATCCTCGATCCTGGATCATTGCTGTGGATTGGCCCTGGGACTTAGGCCAGCGGCATCGTGTCAACGCCTTGACCTCTGCCATGAGCGATCATATCCGCCAATACAAGACCTATGGCTCTGCCGCCCTTGATTGCGTGGGCCTGGCCCGTGGCTGGCTTGATGCCTACATCATAAGCGATGTCTATCCTTGGGATCTCTGTGCCGGCACCGCCGCCCTTGCCGAATTGGGCCTGCGCCTGCGCACCTGGAGTGGCCAAGCCTGGCGCCTGGGCCGCGGAGAAATCCTCGCCTGCCACCCCCATATGGAAGCGCAGCTACTCCAATGGTGCCAGGACAGGCCTGAGCTGACTACGCCTTAAGAACGGCGGCATTGCAGGGACGGACTGCCTCTTTAGGGCTGCATATCCTGCGCCTGGCGTATTTGCTGCCGGGCAATACGCAGTCACTTGCGCCCGAAACATCCTGAGAGGAGCGCCTGCAACGGCGGGGCATCGACACCCGCCGTTGCAGATGGGCCATGCACCCTATTCGCGGTTGGGGGCATACACCGTAGCACCTTGGGGGAGGCGCTGGGGCGCGCCATCGCGCCAGGTATCAGGAAGGACGATACAGGTATAGGTTGGACCTTCTTCATCTACGGCCTCAACGCGCAGCTGGGCGAGGAGACGCTGATCTTCGTCCACCACCTGAAAAACATCGCCAACGGTATAGACGGTCGTGCTTTCCAGGCGCACCGAGGCGTAGGTGGGGAGATTGCGGTCAGAACCATCGCGCACTGCAGTGACGCGGCCCTCAATGGGCGAGGGGCCAACCACCTGCAATAGTTGCTGGCGCACCTGCTGCACGTCGGCAGATACATCGCGGCCGAGGACAACGACTGCAACCACTACGGCGATAACCGCGAGGACGACCAGTAAACCAATAAGGCTGAGGAGGCCGCCATGGCGAGCAGGGGTAACGGTACGTATATTCATGGTTGAGCATCCTGTGCGGAGGGTGAGTGATCGGACTGCAGGGCTTCAAGCTTCTGCAGAAGAGTAGTGTGGGTGCGCGACAAGCTGAGTGCATCAGCTAGGTCGGCATACAATTGCAGGGCTCGCAATTGCTGGTCAGCGTCAAAACTGGGCCATTGGGTCAGTGCTTGGCGCAGCGCGAGCAGGGCGCGTTGGGGCTGTTCCTGCTGCCATTCATAGTGCGCCTGGGTCAGCCATTGCGCCGCATCATCCAAAACCTGCTGCGGCTGCAAGCCCATTAAGGACATGGTATCGCCATGGGTGAGTTGCTGATGTTGGTGCATGGGCTGCATGCCCATGGAGTGGGCCAACAGGGGCCAGGATCCCGTAAGTTGTTCGTAATGACTGAGCACGGCTACGGCCTGTTCGGCTTCGGCCCCCATCCGGGCCGCGACACAGGCCCTGGCGTAGGCTTCCAGGGCAGCCCGTTCCTGCGCAGTGCGCAGGCTGGCCAGGACAGCAAGGCGAGGGAGATGGCTTGCTGGCGGCGGGGCTTCGGGATCGATGGCACTCAGGGCGCGACGCTGAATGGATAAGTCCCATAGTGGGGCGAGATGTAACATGGCTTCTGCCGCCACGGGAGTGCGGCTCCAGTTTTGCTGCTCGAGAACTGTGGAAAGGGTTGCGGGCAGTTGCTCCACGAGCGGATCAACAGTGTCGCGATCAAGAACCACAGCCTGCAGCCCATTCTCAAGGGGAATCACTGCCCCATCTGACTGCAAGCGTAAGGGCAATAATGCACTGGCACGGGACCAAAGATCGCCCAGGGCCTTAGCTTCTGTTGCATAGCGCTGGCGCAGGAGGGCATCGTGCATCTGGCGCAGACCAGCACTGACCGCCCGCCTCTGCTCCATGGCATCGCCAGTGGCAGATACCACGGCCACCACATAACGTGAATGGAGGATAACCCCCTCTTGATCCAGGGCCACACCATCATCACTGAGTACGCGCAAGGCCTCGGCCCCGGCGCCACGAGCAGCAGCACTTTCCTGCGCGGGAAGGACGGCGCCGAAAAGCGCGAGGAGTATGAACATTCCCCCACACATCCCAAGCCAACCCTGATCCATGCGGGGCAGGAAACTGAGCAAGCGGTTGAGCAACACGTTGGGCAGCATCACGCAGACGACCAGAAATTAAAATTCTGATCCGGCACTTTGCCCAGCACTGGGTTCGGCACTCCCGTCATCGCGCGATGCACCAGTTGCCGCACCTTGTCGTTGGGCAGCGCCACGACCTGCGGCCTGCATGCGCTCGCGCAGGGCAGCGGCACTCCCACGAGTACTCGGCGACCAGAGCATCACCACTACTTGCATGTCCGCGCCGTCCAGTTGCACGCGACGCCCAGCGACGCGCTCGACCCCCTGCAAGGCTATTTCGGATGCACCACGAATGCGCTCCATGGATTCAAAGAGACTTTCCACCTCTTCTGACTCATCATCCCACACCGTTGTAGTTTGCGCCAGTTTCTCTAGGTACTCACTATCAATGCTTTCGGTAACAAAGCGCACTATGGCCTGACGCGCTTGATTGGCTGCCTGGGTTTCGGCGGCAGCTAAAGCGCGGGTATTGCGAATGGGGGCCTGACCGTAGCCAACAATGTAGGCATTGCCATGACCATCGGTAACCATTTGCGCGCCAAATTGCCGGGCCAATTGTAGGTCGTTATCCAAGGGCAGCTTGGCTAAGGCGGCTTCTTTACTGCCGGCGGGAAGATTGCGTTCCATGTATTGGGGGTTCAGGGCCATGCTTGCCAAGCGCTCGACTCCTGGGCTAAGGATGAGTGCAACCACGATGTGCTGGCGGCCATCAATAGGCCCTTCGGTAACGGCTAGGGTGGTGGCGCCGATGAGGCGCGCAGCGGCAGAGGTACTGGATTCTTCAATATATTTTTCGCGCAAGGTCACGCGCTTTTCTTCGGGGGCCATGCCGCTGTAGACTCCTGGATCAACTCCCAGAGCGCGCAACTGTGCATCCAGTTGATCTTCGCCGACACCCTGAGCCACCATCTGCGCGGCATCACGGAGGGTACCCGCTTGCTCTTGATCCCAATCGGAAACCTCGCCTTGAAAAGCGCGTTCTTGGGCAACACGAATGCCGATAAACTCCGCCAGACGGGCGCGGGCACGTAAATCTGCCGTGCTATAGGCCACAGCCCGCGAACGAGCGTAGCCTCGCGACCCAGGGCCCATGGCCACTGCAACCGGGGGACTTACGGCAACAAAAACTTCTTCGCCATTTTCAAGCACGGTGCTGCCACTGATAGGCAACCCCATGCCCGAAAGGAGTTCTTCCATGCGGCGACTGGGGTCGGAAGCCTGGGCGGTGACCAGATTCGATCCCTGCGCTTGCTGGGGAACGGTTGGAGAAACCGTGTCCCGCGCCAGTAGCTCTGAGAGGGTTGGCGTTGGCAGGGGCTCAGCAATCCCATCGCCACCAGCCGCAGCACTCTCGGCCATGGCATGCGAATCGGCAACGCGGCGGGCTTCTAGCGCGATGTCATCGGCGCGAGTCACCTGATCAATTTGTGCCAATAACTGCGTGAAATCATCATCGGCAAACAGCGGCGTGATAAAAAAGCTGCCCATAAGGCACAGCGAAGCAAGAAGGGGTGGAGCATGTTTCATAAGGCGTTCCTTTGCAAAATTGTATGGGAGGTTACTCAGCGACATCTGCGCCAGCGATCAAAGCAAAGAGGCGTTGTTCCAGTTCATCTATAATCGGCTGGTCCATGGCATCATAAGCGCGCGCCAAGGACTCGTCTTTTCCTTGGGTACTGGCTTGATCGCTGCGTTGACGGATCTGGCCTAGGGACTGACCACTGGGAAGATGGGTTACGGTGATGGTTGCGGTTACTGCTGCGCGATGCCACTGGCCCTGCTCGCGCACGCGCTCGCGGGCGTGGACGGTAAACTGAAAACGGGCGGGGGCATTACCTTCTGCAATGGTAATGCCAAGCATGTCGGCTGCTGCACGCACACTTTCGGCGAGTTGGGGAAAGCGTTCAGCACCAGCGATGCGATAGACTTGCGGCTCGATCAAAAGACCGCAGCGGGCAATGATCGTAGCCGGATCAATTGCTGGTTCGGGAATGACAAGATCAACCCCTGGAGCTAGGGCCGCCAGGGTTTGGCGCTCTATGGCACGGGCATAGCCTTGTCGCAGGATACGCACCCCGGTGAGGGTCGAGGGATCTGCGGCTGCTGCCTGGGCAAGGACGCGATCGATTACCGCAATCCGCTCCAGAGTGGCGGAGCGAAAGCGCTCACGTGGCATACGCACCAGCACATACACCTGATCTTCAACCTGCTCTTGGGCGGCGACTTCAGCCCCTGGTAAAAAGGGGATGACGGTGCGCGTGCGCATGGTAGTCAGAAAAGCTTCTTCTTGGCTGTCGAATTCACGATCAATTTCGGCGCCATGTTCATCAACGCCGCTTTCCACCACCGAGTGGGCACTAGACATGAGCTCGGTGTCCTGACTGACGTGGACGTTAATTTGGCTGGCGATATCGCCAAAGGCAAGGTTGCGGGCAAAGTGGGAGGCTGCTGCCCCCAGGCCCACTGGCGCCTGCCCCATGCCATATAAGACATCAGCCTCTACGGGACGCTCGCGCACCCAGTCGGGAAGCGCGGCAGCCTCATCATCAGCCCATACACTAATGGTCATTACTAGAACCACACACAACGTTAGCGATCGTACCATGTTTGCCCTCCTTGAGCGGCTTTACCCATTACATCACAACAGGCAACGAGAACAATGTCGAAATTTACACATTTCTTTCGATATGGCTCGATACCCATAGGAGGTGGGGCTCGAAATAGACAACGGCTGCCAGGATATGACAGCCGTTGGATACCAATCCGAATACAGTGATCTTGCCAGTCTTAGCGACGGCGCTGCACCACTTTAGAAATGCGGTGATTACCCTGCCAGACAATGCGTTGGGTCTGGATATGGGTCAGGTTGAGATCCACCGAATAGTAGCGATGACGGGTGCGGCCGGATTGATCATCTTGGGTGAGGATGGTTCCGCGCAGGATAAAATCGGTACCCGTTTCAGCAAAGGCTTCTTGGCGAGTGTCGGCGGAGGCATGACGATCTTGGTCGGCAAGGACTTCGCGGGTATCTTCGCGCTCACTGCTGGCACTGTAAGCGTCCACCAGGCCGGAGTTGATGAATTCGCGGACAATATCGTTCGTGAAGATTTGCGTGTCAATGTAGTCGCCAGTACCACGCACCACAACATTGTGCACCTGAACGCGGGGGTTGCGGTTATTTTCACTGCGGAACTGGGTGTGCCAGGGCCGCGTCATCACATCGGCGATCATGGCATTGGCCACTTGGCGGCTGTCGGTGGAGTTCCAGTTACCCGAAAGATCCACTTCCTGATCAGCAGCGGTCCTGGTAATGCGGGGGCCGCCACCACAGCCACTCAGGGCCAGCATCAGGGGTAGGGCAGCTGCGGCAAGGATAAGTATGCGTAGCATAAGAGACTCCAAAGGCTGTGAATGGGTCAGCGGCATCAACCACTGACCAAAGGGAAAAGAGGTTTAGTCGAGGGCGCGCGGAGGTACAGTGGGAAAACTGCGCACTGGCACCACTACCAAGCGCCCTTCAGGGACAGTAATAGCACCGAGATCAGTGGCGGCATCCGACTCCCGCAATTGCAGGCGATGGGTTCCTGCAGGAACATCCAGGAGAACGCCCTGCACGGTATTGGGCAGGAGCAAGGGCGCCCGTACATCAGCCACTTCGCTCATGGTTAGGCCGCCGCTAATCAAGAGGCCGGCAACCAAGCCTCCCAGAGGCCCTGTTTCGCGACGAATGGCTTCGGTAGCCACCGCCCCAGCAGTTTGCTTGATCGCAGTGCGGAGAAGCGCACGCATAAGAGTGCGTGGCTGCTCATCTTTGAGGGTAGCCCGAGCATAGGCATCAATGTCAGCAAGGACATGGAGATCAGCACTCACAGCCGTATCGCCCGATTCCAGGAAGATCTGTGGTGGACGAACAATAGGCCGGTCTGGCGCATGCACGGGAATGCTGGTGCCCATAATTGCAAGGCCACCAGGAGCCATGGCCTGGGTAATCTGTGCAGGCACGGGAATCACAGGCCAATCACTAACGATATTTGCCCCCGGACCACGCGCGGCAAAGGCTAGGGCACCGATGCGGAAGGTGCGCACTTGTTCGCGATTATTGCGCACACGCGTATAGCGGCCAGGCAAGGTTCCCGCTGCCACATACACATCAAGACTTTCGGGAATGGCTACCAAGTCGGATTTATTGACCACCAAGATCATGCCATAGCCGTCAGGCAGGGCCGAGGGATGGGCAGGTTCGGCATCACCCAGGCGAATGGGCATGGGCGCGGGAACATTATTGCGCTGCGCCCAATCAGCCCAGCCCTGAGGGTCATAGGCATGGCCAACCCGATGCAAAAGGGTTACGAGGGGCTGAATGTGGGCCGTTTGCGGCACTTCGTAGCGCCAGTGGCGCTGTCCGGCAAGCTTGCCGCGCTCTTCGCGGTAGGCCTGCCAGGAACGCTGCAGCATCACATTGGCAAATTGCATATCGCTTTGTGCACGTTGATCACGCGGCGGGGTGAGCATTAAAGCGGCACTAAACAGGCGGGCAAAGGGGTCATCGTAATAGGTCCGCCGCCAGAAGGTGGTATCCGCGGCATCCTGGCCTTCTTGAATTTGATTAAGCACCATCCGCCGGGCGTAGCTAATGGCATTGCTGAGATGCTGATCGGCAGCACCGCGATCGGGAGCCAATTCACTGGGCAGAATGCCGTAGAGGCGCTGCGCCTGCACCAGTTCGTTGAGTGAACGCCAGAACTCTACTTGAACATGTTCAAAGGCGTTTCCGTCATACTCGGTAAGCGTCTCGTTAATCGCACCAGCAGCAATCTGGCGGGTGATATTGCCCGCCCTCCAGCGGGTGCGGAAGTACTCTACAAAATTACTGGCCTCTCCTAGTAACTGGGCGGCGGTAGCATAATCGCCACGCAAGTAGCTAATAATACCGCGGTCTAAGGTCCATAACATTCCGTGCTTATCATGGAGGCGTTCGCGACCATCGGCTCCAGGATCAGTCGGAAGTTGCGATCTATAGATGTCGTTGAGACGCTGCTCGGCAACATCAAAATCACCCGTGGCAGCGTAATAGCGAATTTCTGCCTGATCGTGGGCAATACGGCCGCAGCCCGCTGCCAGGAGCAGCACCCCCGCCAGGGGAAGAATCAATGCAGTGTGCAAACGATGGCGTAAGGACATGGACAAAACTCCTGGAGGAATGGGCGCAAGTGCCGACACGCGCCGACACGCACTATGGCACTGCACCGCAGCGCCGTTCATAAGTACCAAGCTCCCAAACCCTCACCTGGGGAGCATTCTGTCAAGATACTTGCATGAGGATATCTGGCAAGCGCATCAAACTGTTGTAGCAGTGCGATTGAGGTCATGGAATCTTGGCTAGCGCAGCTGGGGCACTCCATGCCACATGAGAAACCAGGGCTGATCTTGCTGTCGCCGCGCCGACTGCACCAGTCCTCGTACCTGTGCGGGCAGGGCTGCCTGCGGGCCCATCCCAAGTAACCCCAACAAACCAGGATTGCGAGGATGAATCTGCAGGGGTAAAGGCTGGGCGATATCGGCCTGAGCTCGCGCCAAGGCCACGGCGTCGGGCAAGGCTCCAACACTGTCAACCAAACCCAGGGCATGTGCTTGCACGCCGGTAAACACCCGCCCATCGGCCAAGGCCGCCACTGCCTCTGCATCAAGATCGCGACGCTGACCAACCAGTTCTTGGAAGCCTTGGTCAATCTCGGCGACCACGGACTGCAAGGCTTCTCGCTGCGCATCGGTCAAGGTATTGGTACTTAAGAGGTCTGCCCCAGGATCAGTGCGTATGGTCGTGCGATGCACGCCCAATTTATCGCGCATGGAGCTGAGATCTGGCAGCACCATAAACACCCCAATGCTTCCGGTAATAGTGTGCTGATGGGCAACGATTGCCCGCGCCCCCATGGCGATGTAGTAACCGCCGCTAGCGGCAGCACTATCGAGCAAGGCCACTACTGGCTTGTGTTCATCCAGCTTACGAATGGAGTGATACATACGATCTGCGGCACTGACACTGCCGCCGCCACTATTAATACGCAAGACTACGGCAACAACGCTTGGGTCGTCAGCCAAGCGCTGACATAGCTTGCGCAGCGCCTCCGCCGATACTTGCCCACTGGTGAGACCGACATCGCCATCAACAATCATCCCTTCCAGATGCACGACAGCAACCACCTGATTGTGGCGTTGGCGTGGTTCCCCCTGCAGTAATTGCCGCCACAGTTGCATAATGCCAGCAAAACTCTCTAAATCGGGAATATCTGGCCCTTCGCTGAGGTGTCGTAGGGGCTGCGGCTGATCGGCAAAAAAAGTGCTGGGTTCCACCAAACGATCAACCAAGCCAAGATCAAGGGCAGCACGGGCTGTTTGCGGATTTCGGGCCCGCGCCGCGCGCAAGAAATCCTCGTCAAAATCGCCACGCACCGTGGCTTGGCGAAGCTGGGTATCCAGGCCCTGCAATAATTCGCGATATTCTGCCAGGGCTTCGGGAGACGGTTGGGATTGGGTAAGCGGTTCAGGGGCTATTTTCTGAGGGCCACTGGTAATCGCCGTGAAACGCACGCCCACGCTATCCAAGAGATCGCGGTAATGATCAATATTGAGACTCAGACCGCCAACAAACAGCATCCCCCCCTGGGCCATGACCACTTCGTCGGCCTGGGCGGCGACCACAAAGGCAGCATCGCCCACTTGCTCTACCAGACACACCACTTTTATATCGTCAGGACGGCGACGCAGAGTGTCGGCCAAGGCTTCAGCGGCAGCCAGACTCGGCATGAATCCCTGACTGAGATCAAGCACCACACGGCGCTCGGGAGCACGGAAAGCACGGCGCAGGAGCTCGCTGGCTTCATGCAGGGTCATATCCATCTGCATGGGCGACCACAGGGAGGGCTGGGCAACCAAGGGGAAGCTCCCCTTGAGCGTGACCACCACCGTGCCATCAGCTGCCGCGTCGTCAGCAACAGCTTGCGGGCTCATACCGGCAAAAACGACAAGAATCAGCGCAATAATACAAAAACGCATACTATATTCCCCTTCTCCCTTTGTAAAATACCTGCGTCTGAGGCTTACATGATATCTTAGTCTTCACTGAGCTGCACCCGAAAACGCGCCACCTCACGCAACCATTGCTGATAGGATTGACATACCGCCAACCACACCTTGGCATCATCTTCCACAAGTTCTGGCACGGCTGCCAGATCTTGGACATCAGGGGCGCCATCCAAACGGGCAACCACGCTCACCATAGTCGCCAACTCAAGGCAGGCACGGCGCAATACATCACGATGTTGAAAAAGTTCTGTGTCGGCTGCTGACAAGGAGAATTTCACGTCCTCAACCGCGGCAAAATGCTCTTCTTGAATACCTGCTAAGGTATGCAAATACTCGGCTAGGCGCTGCAGGGTAGTGGCAGGGCGTTCGCGCTTTTTCCCTTCGGGGCATTGGGGGACATCTGGTGCGGCCGCTGACAAGGCCGCAGCATAGGCATCAATAAGATCTTGGGCCAGGGGGAGGATTTTTTCCACAAAGCGTTTGCCCGAGCGTGAGCGAGCTAAGCTCGCCAAATCGCCAGCAAGCAATGCAGGCAAACTGGCCAGGCCCTGCACCGTGGCCATATTCACGGTGAGCGACATGGTTACCCGATCACCCGATTGCTCGCGACAGTCGGCAACCAGGCGCACCATCTCCTGCATGGCTGGTCGGAGACTAAGTAATGCGGCACACAGCCCTTCTAACCCAGAGGCCCACTGCATGCGCTGGGCATAGATTACCACATCCGCAGAAGCATCGCGGCAGGCACCAAGGACACCGGGAAGCGAGCGGAAATCATAGGCACTTTTAGCAAGAAATCGGGGGCGAAAGCGCTTGGGATCTTCGCTTAATACTTGGATGCGGCGCAGATCGTGCAAACAGCCCACCAAACCCTGCAGGGCGCGATCACACAAGCGCTGCGATTCCTCTATACGCCGCGCGGAGCAGACAAAGATGCGCTCCAAGTCGCGCACTGCCTCCAATTGCGGGCCGGGATCACCACCCTCACGCCAGCGGGCGAAGGCTTCGCGATACATGGCCAAGCGTCGATCTTCGCTCGCTTCTTGCTGCGAATGCTGCAAGGCCTCTTCAGCCTCGGAGAGGCGGCGATCACGACGAGTGAGTTCTTGCTGGGCTTCGTCGAGAGCTTCTTCGGCGGCCCGTGCGCGTTCGGCCAGGGCGGCGCGACTGCGCATTATGCCCTGCAAGGCCTCAAAAATAGGACGTTCTTCTTCAAGCCCCTCGTCGCTATAGGCCTCGCCTTGGACAATGTCTTGGAGGGCGGTGAGTAAGCGTAGGTAGCGTTGCTGGACGGCAGAGGCCTGCACATTCACCCGCGATACCTCCGAACGGTAGCGGCGAATCAATAAGCCAAGCAGGCGGTGCGCGGGCTGCTCGGCGACATCATGTTCGCCAAGCTCTTCAAGGGCTGCCGCCAAAACACTGCCCAAACGCCGCGCATCGGCCTGCGCCAATTCATGATCGACCGCCTGCGAGCGGCGGCGGCGACTTGATCGCAGAAGATCCTCTGCCGCCTCAAGCACCAACGGCGGCGATGGCACTCCATCATCACCCAGGGCATCGAATGCCGCACGTAAATCGGGATCGCCCCCGGCCTGCTGCCGCCAGAGATCAACAATGGCCCCGGCCATGGGCCGATAGGTGGGGTCTGGTGAGACCAGACTAGCCACGGCCGCCATGGGATCATCGCCGGCATAGCCACGACCGCGTGCGGTTTGCATGACCACCTGGGCCATTTGCTCGTACCAGCGGATCATGCCGTCGCGCTGGCCTGCTGAGGATTGTGTTTCACCTACCATGCTGCGCATTGAAGCAGGCTTGCGCCCTTTGGCCAGCGTTGAATGCCTACGCCCCGCTCATTGTCTCTCCCACCCAGGGGCCATGCTGCCATTTTGTTTTAGAGCACCCGCGCCGAAGCCGCGCGTTAAGGAGTGGCCGATGACCACCTTAGCCATTGAAATGCCCAGCGGTATTGCTGGGGATATGTTACTCGCAGCCCTTATAGACGCGGGAGCCAAGAGCGAGCGCATTGCCGCGCAATTGGCTCAACTTGGGGTTGGTCCGCTTCCACTGCGTTGCCAAGAGGTGCATAAGCGGGGATTACGGGCGCTGCAACTGCATGTGGATGTGCCCCAGGAAGCGCTCTGGCGACAGTTCCCGCACGGCGCAGATGAACCGCAGGAGCACTCTCACGATCATCACGATCATCACGCTGGCAGTGGGCATCGCCCCTATCATGCCATTCGCCACCTCCTGGAACACGCGCCCCTGGACGAACGGGTGCGGCAGCGAGCTGGGCGGGTTTTTCGCATCCTTGCCGAAGCTGAAGCCGCGGTCCACGGCATGGCTGTGGATCAGGTCGTGTTTCACGAGGTTGGCGGCCTTGATGCCATTGCTGATGTGGTGGGTTGCTGTATCGCCTTAGAGGAGTTAGGGGTGGATCGGGTTTGTGTGGGGCCACTGCTTTTGGGGCAGGGGCATGTGCACTGTGCGCATGGGCGGATGCCGGTACCCGTGCCTGCCGTACAGGAAATGATTCGTGGCCGAGCCATTTCCACCCAGCGTGTTGATTTCGCCAGCGGTGAACTGACCACACCCACTGGCTGCGCCTTGGCCATCGGCCTTGCCGATAGTTTCACTCTGCCGTCAGGATCGAATGTGGCCAACGGTGTTGGCGCGGGGCATCGTGATATTCCAGGACTTCCAGGCATTATTCGGGTGTCGCTATGGCAAGAAGAACAGGAGCAGCAAGAGACTCATCCCAGGTGGAATGGTAGCGTCCATGAACTGCGTGCCGTTATTGATGACACCACTCCCCAAGACCTGGCGGCAGTCTGCAATGCATTGCGTGCAGCTGGCGCGCGGGATGTTTGGCAGCAGACCATTACCATGAAAAAAGGACGCCAAGGCAGCGAATTGGTGGTATTGGCAGCAGATCAAGACTGCGATCGTTTAGCCGCAATGATGCTCAGCCATACCCCTTCCATCGGCGTGCGCCGCAGCACCTGGCAGCGCTGGGAATTGCCGCGACGACAGATAGCCGTGACAGTGCAGGGGCACCGTATTCATGGCAAAGTGGCTACCCTGCCCGACGGCAGTATGCGGGTGAGCATTGAACATGATGATCTCGTCTCTGCCGCCCAGGCCCTCGGCAAAAGTGTGCAGGGCATCCGCCAACAGGTTCAGGCGGCTCTTGAAGACGAAGCTCAAGCCACCCAGCAGGACGGCGAGCCTCATGCCTCAGGCGGCCAAGTGGGGACGAGAAAGATCTAGCACTCGGCAAGATTGATTCACACTTACGGCCATGACCACGCACAATACGGCCAACCTTGAAGCAGGCACCGTTATCGGCAGCTATCGTCTCCTGGGGATGATCGGCAAGGGTGGCATGGGCGTGGTGTATCGAGCCGAACAGCTCTCGCTGCAACGGGAAGTTGCGGTGAAAATTCTCCATCCGCGGCGGATGAAAGATCAAAAAGCCATTGAGGACTTCTCTCGCGAAGCGCGCATTGCCGCAAGCCTCAACCATCATCACCTTGTACCCGTCTATGATGTTGGCTACGATGATCGCCTCCACCTCCATTTTTATGCCATGAAACTGGTACCGGGCCGCACCCTGTCCACCGTGGTACAGCAGCAGGGGCCTCTTTCGGTTGCCGAAGCCCTGGGCATTATCAGCCAAGTGTCTGGTGCCATGGGCCACGCCCATCAGATGGGCATTATCCATCGCGATCTCAAGCCAGCCAATATCATCCTCACCGCCGATGGCCAGGCGGTGGTGACTGATCTGGGTCTTGCTGTGGATCGCTTGGCTGATCATAAGCAAACTTCCAAGCGTGTCCTCAAACTGGTTGGCACTGCCGAGTACGCGGCCCCTGAACAATTGCGTAATCCCGATCGCATAACCGCTGCCGCCGATGTCTGGGCACTGGGCGCAGTGCTGTATTTTCTCATTACGGGCGAAGAGCCTTTTAGCGGGGACACCTTATTGGATTTAGTGGTCGCGGTAGCCACCGAAGATCCCCCTCGTCTGCACGGCTTACCACCTTCGGTGGCACAAGTGATCAGCAGCCTCATGCAGCGCGATCTTGATCTTCGTCCCCACGATGGGCATGCGGCGCAAGCCATGATCGACATGGCCCGTGAGCAGCGCCTCCCCGTGGCCCAGGTCAGCAACCGCCGACGCAGCACCGCTGGGGCACGTCGGCGACGCCGCCGCTAGTGAAACCTACAGGAAAGTAACTCAGCTTGGCTTGCCAGTCATACAAGTCATAATGGAACCCCATGAGCACCCCTGAAGTACATCCCCAAGATGGCGACCCCTTCTCCCAGGGCGCTGCGGAAGCAAACCCCACAGCCACGCCGGGACAGCAGCCGACGCCGCCCCCGGCCAGCAAGAGCATGGTTCCGCTGGTGGTGGGAGCTATGAGCATTGTTGTGGCGGTGGGTGTGGCCTTAATTCCCACCCTGAATATACACCCTGGATGGTGGTGGCGGGTGCTGGCGGGGGCTACGGCGCTTGGCGGGTGCTGGCTGTGGGGCCGCTCTTGGGGGGACATGGGCCGACTGACGGCGGTTGGCGTCGCCTTTGTTGTAGCTGCTGTGGCGGCTGGTAATGCTTGGTGGTGGCTGGCGTGGTCGGCGGGTGGCATTGCGGCTGGTTTTCTGTGCGCTTGGGGCTACGCCCATGGTCACCGTGGGCGCTGGCTCAGCATTGCTGTGCTGGTGCTCTCTTATCTTGGTTTGGCTGCAGCGGGTCTTATTCGCATTGCTGGCGGCGATAGCATTTGGTGGAGCCTGAGTCAGGGGCTGATCACCCTTGCCATTGCCTGTGCCCTGCTTTTTACCGGCGCCAGTTTTGCCGGCCAACACCGCGCAGGCCGCATTGCTTTGGCTCTGGCTCTGGCATTGCCGTATATTGCGCTGATCATGGTTGCACTTCGCAACCCATAAGCGCTGCTATAAGCCGTGGCTAAAGCCCTGAAAGGGCGAGGGAATAACTCGGCCCAAGTGATCCTCAATAAAATTACCAGGCTGCTCGATGAGCCAGCCCACGGTAGTTAAGGGGAGATCAAAGGGCCATGCCAACTGTAATGCGGGCCAGGCGGCGGCATCCACGGCCACCAATAATTCATAATCTTCGCCATCACATAAGGCCTGAGTGTAGACGTCAGCAGCTTCATCAACATCGTCATGGCGCGGCACATTGCCTGGCAAGAGGAGGCAGCCGCAGCCGCTGGCCGCGGCCATTTTTGCCGCATCTGCAGCCAAGCCATCACTACAATCCATCATAGCCTTGCTCGCCATCTGCATTGCAAACCACTGGCCCTCGGCCAAACGCGGTTGGGGACTGAGGTGCCGCCCCTTCCGCAGGGAACCGCCCACTTGGCCCGTAAGCACCAGGAGATCGCCTGGCTCGGCACTGGAACGCGCCAGAAAACGCCCATCAGGGACGCTCTCGCCCCATACCGTAACGCTAATCGTCAGCTGCTCCGCGGCAGTGGTATCGCCGCCGTAGCAGTGGCAGCCATGGCGCTGCAGCTCTGCCAAGACGCCATCCATAACCTCTACCGCTGACCAGCGACTGGGGCAGTGCAAGGATACCACCGCCCCCACGGGCCGCGCACCCATGGCAGCAAGATCTGATAAGGCCGCGGCGGCAGCTTTCCTCCCTACCGCCTGTGGAGGATCGTCCTTAGTAAAATGACGCCCCTCAACAATGCCATCAACCGAGAGACAAGTGGGCCCACCGGGAGTCCACACACAGGCGTCATCACCGATGCCGATATCGGGAGCTGGATCTGTCGCCACCCGACCGCGCACATGGGCAATCAAACCATCTTCGTTCATGCCTGAACCCGATGGAACGTTCATGCCGAGGCAGTCAGGGCGCGACGCCGCTCTTGAATAGTCTTGCGGATTTCGGCGATATCATGTTCTAATTGGGCAATACGCTCTGGATCACCAGGGTAAACTGGGTGATGCAAACGATTAAGCGCTGACATGAGGGTGCGCAGCTCAAGGTAGAGTGATTGTAAATGGTCATCAGGCTCATGGCGGGCCATAGGGTAACACTCCAAACGGACGTTAGTGGGGGAACGGTTGCTGGAGATGCTCATCGAGGGT
This sequence comes from Planctomycetota bacterium, assembly GCA_007693455.1. Classification (GTDB taxonomy): domain Bacteria; phylum Planctomycetota; class UBA11346; order UBA11346; family UBA11346; genus REDP01. The sequence continues at coordinate 19,199 of REDP01000123.1, forward strand.
GAGAATCTCAACCCCCTGCGGGGTCACCAAAAGGGTATGCTCAAACTGTGCTGAACGCTTGCCATCTGCGGTCACTGCAGTCCAGCCATCATTCCAGGTTTCATGGCGGGCCTGACCCATATTGATCATGGGTTCGATGGTGAAGGTCATACCTGGCTGGAGGACCAGAGAAGCATTGCGGTCATAGTAGTGGGGAACTTGCGGATCCATATGAAAAACTTCACCAATGCCATGACCGACAAAGGCGCGCACCACGCCGTAGTTATGTACCGAGGCAACCTTCTCAATGGCACGACCGATCTCATTGAGTCGGCTTCCTGGCCGTACGGTGGCGATGGCAGCCATTAAACATTGGCGGGTGGTGTCCACTAACTGCTGCGACTGAGCATCGGTTTCACCAACGATCACTGTTTCTGAACAGTCGCCATGCATGCCATTGAGATAGATGGTGACATCAACATTAACAATATCCCCCTTCTCTAGAGGTCGCGAATCGGGGATGCCATGGCAAATGACTTCATTCACCGACGTGCAAATCGACTTGGGGTATCCATGATAATTTAAGGTTGAAGGATACCCCCCTTCGCGAATAAACGCAGCGTGGGCAATGGCATCCACCTCATCAGTGGTAACCCCTGGCTTGACCGCCGCCAAAGCGCTTGCCAATACCCGCCGCGCCGCCTTGCCTGCAGCCCGCATGCGTTCAATTTGATCGGGCGTTTTGATCAAGGTCTTAGGGCGTTTCCCCATGGGCCGCCCAGTTGCAGCGTAATCTGGTCGGACAATGTGATCGGGAACGCTACGCATGGGCGAGACCACGCCTGGACGCACCGCGCGGGGATTGACCTTTTCCACAGCAGCATCCCCCTGCGGCCCCGCCGGACGGCCCTGCAAGAGAGCCAATCGATCTTTAGGCTGGTGACATTTTTTATATTTCTTGCCGCTCCCACACCAACACGGGTCGTTAGGGCCAGGCAAGGTAGGAGTGCTCGAGAGTTGATCGCCAAACATGGCCAGGACTATAGACGGCACCATGCCAGCACAATGGTGCAACCTAAAAAAGGGACACGCAAATTATTACCTCCTCGGAAATTAGGCGCGTGCATACTACATTCCAGGTAGGTATACCCCCGCTCTTACGAGGACAGGTGCTCAAACGCCTGCACAGAAGCCCGCATTCCCCATCAATGCCCAATGCAGAGGCATGAATACGGAACTTCAGCTCCATGTCTGGTATGTTCATTTTACCAGGCCCAAGGCATGCTCACCAGCGACAGCGGAG
>REDP01000156.1 GCA_007693455.1 Planctomycetota bacterium
TGGTACGTGTTCGCCAAGCTGCCCCCGAAGGAATGGCGACGCTGATCAAACGCCGAGCTCGTCACATCACCCAAGTGACTAGGGATAGTTTTGCTGGCATTCCTGGCTTATTGCGGCAGTTAGCGAGAGGTGTTGCTTCCCTGATACCGCGTCGTCGTCGCAGTTCTGGAGAGGATGACTCCCAAGCTTTCTCCCAATAAAGGGCGACACGATGGGGCAAGATGCCTCCGTAAGGGTCACATATAATTCGCCGTTTTTATGACGTGCAAGCAGCGCTGTTGAAGGTTTATGGCGAGAGAGCGAAGAGATCATTGACCACGTCATAGACATCCCCTATAAAGGAGGGTGACCCCCCGGCGAACCTTTTACCCCGGGCATCCTTGGGGGGTGGATGCCCCCGCTCCGCGAAAGGGAGGGGATTATGCTTGCGATGAAAATCACCGGTATCCATTACTCAGTGTCGGCAAAGGTGCGTGAATACGCCCTTGAGAAGTTTGCCAACCATGATCGATTCCATCCAGACATTCAATTCTGTCAGATGACCATTCGTGAGGCAGCAAATTTTGGCTACCGTGTTGATGTCAGCATGGGTTTACCCCATCACAAAGAGGTGGTTGCCCACTGTGAAGCCGAAACCGTGTACGCTGGTATAGATGGCGTGGTTGATAAGGCGGCCAAGCAATTGGTCAAGATTCATGAAAAGGAACAGGCTAAGCATCGCAACCAATCAGACCGCCATCGCATTCGCGCCTAAGCAAGAGACGGATAGCGTTGAAATAGCAAAGCCCGTGCAGTATATTCTGCACGGGCTTTGCTGTTGGTATTGGTACTCCCAAGGGGATTTGAACCCCTGTCGCCGCCGTGAGAGGGCGGTGTCCTAGGCCACTAGACGATGGGAGCCCATAGGCTCAGTGAACAGGTATTATGCGATTTTTTCGCCAAGGTCAAGGCGCCTATGGCCTGGGAATCGCGCTATTAAGATCTGATTCCCAGTATGGCGTGGACCAAAAAGTGTTCCCTTCCCAGGAGACACAGAGGACTTTCTCCACATCACGGTCCGCACTTGTACCAGTCCATTGGTAGTGATGAAAACAACGAATTACGGGAAAATGGCTTGCTGGGAAGCTGCGACCAAGGTTGCCAAATAAGAGTTGCTGACCCTTATACTCACCCCACGTCACAACGCTGCGACCGTTAAATTGACTGTCTATGAGTCGGGTGATCTGATCTTCGGTAGGGGGCACATTGGCAAAGAAATTATTCACCCAGCCATCATCGACAATATCAACAATCATCCCATCATCCATAATGATTTCGCCAGACGTTTCGTAGAAGTAGCTTATGGGCAAGGGTTCAACATCGCTTTGCAAGAGGTATTCAAAGTTACCCCAATTACTGCCAATGGAACGCCCACTCATACGTCCACGACCCTGGGTTGGATCAAAAGGACTAATCATAAGTTCAGGACTGGCATCTTCCATGGACCCGCCAACGGCAAACATGGCCGACAGGCTGGCAGGATTGCCAAAGGGTTGGCGTTGATCTTCTCGATACATGGTAATCCCCACACCAAGTTGGCGGAGATTATTCATACATTGTGTGGTAAGGGCCGCTTCACGGGCGCGGCTAATGGCCGGCATCAGTAATCCAGCAAGAATCGCCAAGATGGCAATCACCACTAACAGTTCGATAAGCGTAAATCCACGATGGGATGCGGGCATGGCTGGTCTCACAGTGGCTGTATGGTGGGGGAAGCCTGAACTGGACAAGGGGCATGATGATGGCATTTGCGCGCAAGCATATACGGTTTGCCGCCATGACTGACGAAAAGCTCGATTGGGCCTTACGCGAATGGTCGGCGGTATGTGCTGCACTGATTTGCGGTGCAGCTATTGGTATTGCCCGTAAGGGCGGTATTCATGAGCCTCACGGAGCTTTGTTTCCGCTTCCCGGAGCGTCTATGGCGGGATCTGGCGGGCAGCATCTGCCCCATCGCTTTGCCTTGCTGGCGAGTCACTTCCATCAGCAGCACGAGCGCTTAGCCGATTGGTGGGGCGAAGACTGGGTGCAGCAGGATCAGCACCATGACCAGACCACACTGCATTTTCCGGGTTGGGCCGAAGTAGCGGGATGTTGGATTGTTGATGATCCTCAGGTGCTATCCCAATTGAGCCGCTTGGAAGGAGGTATCCCATTGTCTCCCAAAGAGCTAAGGGATCGGTATCATTACCGTCAACGGCCCTGGCTAGCGGTATTAAGCCTGCGGGTATGGCGGTGGCAAACACCGTATCGCTTGGCAAATAGTGCCATGTATGGCGGTTGCCGCAGTTGGATATCACTGCAGGCTAGCCTCTCCTGCGCCAATGCGCTTCCCGCCCTGGATGATCAGCAGTGGCGGCACAGGCACGCGCAGATAGCTGCAATGCTCTCACCATTTCCTTGTGTGCTCCATGAAAGTTAAGTATGTCCACCGTAACCATTCTTGTTAGCTGCCGCGATCGCACTGGTATTGTTGCCGCTTTGTCGGATCTCATTTACCGCAACAGTGGTAACATCCTTGATGCGGATCAGCATTCAGAAGCAGAAAGCGGCCTCTTTCTCATGCGCATGCAATGGTCGCTGGATACCCACGTGCTTGATCGTGATGGCCTGCGCCAAGCCCTCCACGACCTCGGGCGCAGTTTTGCGTTTACCTTTAAGCTGTTTATCCATGACCGCCCCACTCGTATTGCTCTTTGGTGCTCCAACACCGAACATTGTGTCTACGATCTCTTGCTGCGTCAGCGCATGGGTGAGTTGCAGGATGGCGTCATTGCCTGCATTCTTTCCAACCATGATCGCTGGCGCGAGGTGGGCGAGCACTTCTCCCTTCCCGTCTACCATGTGCCAGTAGATCCCGCAGATCGGCAGGGCGCGGAGCAGCGCCAACGCGAAATCATGGCAGAAGAAGGCATCGATCTTATTGTACTTGCCCGCTACATGCAGATCTTAAGCCCTGAATTGGTGGCCGATTGGCCCGAGCGCATTATTAACATCCATCACTCCTTCCTTCCGGCTTTTGTTGGCGCGCGGCCCTACCATCAAGCCAAAGAGCGCGGTGTGAAAGTTATCGGGGCGACAGCCCATTACGTCACCCAAGAGTTGGACCAAGGGCCTATCATAGAACAGGATGTAACGCGGGTGTCGCATCGTGATGAGGTCATTGATCTCGTACGCAAGGGACGCGACCTTGAGCGTCAAGTGCTTTCGCGGGCTGTGGCATTACATTTGCAGCACCGAGTGCTGACGGTTGAAAATCGTACCGTTGTGTTTGACGGCTAGCCTCAACCAAGGGGATCATTGTGGAGCAAACCATACCTGCCGATTTACGGCGCCTGCGAGTTACTGGGCTCATAGAGGGAACCTCAACCTTAGTTCTCTTTTTTATTGCTATGCCCTTGAAGTATGCCGCTGATATGCCCATGGCGGTGACCATCGTGGGTAATATCCATGGCATTTTATTTCTTCTCTATGTGGCTTTGGCCTTCCTTGCCAAGCGTCGCTATGCATGGCCTTGGGGACGCATGTTGGCCCTATGGATTGCAGCGGTGGTGCCCTTTGGCCCCTTTATCATGGATCGCTATATAGCCCGCTGGTATCTGCAGGACCAGGCTGCACAGCGCCAACCTACCACTGAGGAATCTGGTCCCCAGGGGTAAAACGCACACGTTCTTCCAGAGCCATTTTGATTAATACCCGTGATCCGTCAGGACTGAGTTCGCCATAGGTTCGGTGGGCTTGTTCGATGCGATCAACTTCGCGCCGCAGATAGTGCAAGTCATGGCTCCATTGCGCCTCTGGTACCCCCTGATTGCGGCGTTCAATTTCATTGAGTCGCTGGCGCAAGTCATTGATATCGGCCTGGGAGTATTGTTGGCGAATGGTACCCCCATAGACCATCCACGAACCATCGCTGCCTGCACGACGGTAGGGCCATTGGCCCTCGTTATCGCGTTGTGAGCGAAAGTACCACACGCCATCTTGGTCATCCGTAAGGGCAGGGATTTCATCGGGACGAAACTGGGCGAGTTGCGGATTATACCAAAATTCCAGATCGGTGCGTGGATCAACGGTCATCTCTTGGCGCAATTGACGTTCTTGAAACGCTTCGCGATCTTCGTTCTCGCGCTGTCGCAGAAAGATGTCTCCACGTAGGTACGGATGGAGAAAAGCCCGTGCCGAAGCGGGTCGCTGGGGATCAAATGCCGCCCCTGGCTGCGGGTTAGCGATATTGGGAAAGCGTTCAAAGCCGCGATCCATCACCCACATATTGACCGCGATACCTAATCGACGTAGGCGCAGGCGACATTGCTGTTCATCGAGATTGCTGCGTATGGCCATACGGTCCAGGTTAAGACCAATGGCCACGACAATGAGAACCAGAATGATCACTGCTATACTGCGGCGTATGTGCTTGGGGCGAGGCATGATCAACTGCTCCATGAGATAGAAGGGGGGTGATGTCAGGGCGACTCAAAGCTCACCTTGGGTAAGGAATCTCCGCTTCGCGGTGCATGCTTT
>REDP01000210.1 GCA_007693455.1 Planctomycetota bacterium
CTCGATCAGGCCACGCGCCTGCGTATCGCAAATGCTTCATGCCATTGATCAGGAGGTCGGCGGTCCCGGGGGCGAGCTTTGCGTCACCCTGCTATGGAGGCGTGAGAGCAGAAGTAAGCAAGCGCCAAAGGTGAAACCGCCAAGGGCTAGCCATATCCAAGCGTACAAGGGCTCTACCTGCATCATTACTTCACTGCCCTCGCTGCCTAATGCCTGCTCCGCGGCCAGAGCAAGGAGAACAATGCAGCCATTATGTAAGGCGTGGATAATAATAGCCGGCCACAGACTTCCGCAGCGCAGCACAAGAATTGCCAGAACGATACCCAGTATCGCCTGGGAAAGAAAACGGTAGGGACTCAGGTGCATCAGGCCAAAAATCAATGCCGAAACGACGATGGCACCCGCAATACCAATGCCCTTGCGCAGGCCGCTAAGCAGGGTTCCGCGACACAATACTTCTTCACAAATCCCAGGAACAATGGCGACCGTAAACAGGAGGAGGGGGATGCCCCCCATGGCGATCAGGTTGTCCAAGACTTGCTGCATCTGCTCCAGCGACTCAAGGCTTTCCTCGGGGATGAGTGGCGCTTGGGCCTGGCCTAAACTGAGCGAAAGAATAATCGTCAGGGGGGTGAGCAGGGCGACGACTGGCCACGTGCCAGGCCGCGGCGCCTGCCAGAAGAGGGTTTGGCGTGGATTGTACCCCCCGAGAAAACAATGGATGAGTGCAGGCGCCAAAAGCCCTAATACCTGCGCGGCAATAGTCCCCAAGCCAGGGCCCAGGAGTGGTCCAGCAAGCATGGAGACCACAATAAAGCTACCCAGGCAGGCAGCAAAGAGGCCCAGGCTCTCCATGGCATCAGGCACGGCGGGCCGCGGTCCCCAGCGCCGCCATATGCCCCAGCCGCAGCGACCAGTACCAGGAAAGAGAAAACGCTCCTGTTCCAGCAGGCGTGCCGCCCAGCCCACCACCACCCAAGCAACCAAGCAGGAACTGAGAGTGGTGATGGCAACGTGCATCCAGGGAATCCCCGGAGATTGCAGGGTTTCCTTGAGTACCAGCACTGGCCCCAGAATGGGCAGAAGATCCACCAACGGTCCTGGACCAATATTGGGCATCATGGCCGCAAAGGTGGGCACCATGACCACCAGAAAAAGGGGGCCTAAATAGTTTTGCGCTTCTTTGGTGCTGGCAGCCAAGCCGGCCAAGCCCAAGGATAAGGCCGCCAAAGTCAGACACAGCGGCAGGAGAACAGTAAATGCCAGTAGGAGGGACGGGATATCAATGGCCATCCCCATCCCGTCATCCATGCCGCCAGGCATCATAGCCGTACCGACAATGGTTACGGTCAGGCCCAGGCTAATGAGATTGAGCACCACATTGATCACTGCCGCCGTGGCCACCACCAGGAGTTTCCCAGCAAAGATTTCTTCCCGCCCTCCAGGAAGCGACAGCAAGGTTTCCAGGGTTCCCCGTTCCCGCTCCCCAGCAATGAGATCGATGGCGGGCATAAAAGCCCCCGATAAGGCCAGCATGACCAGGATAATGGGGATCACCCCAGCCAGGCGCACGCGCACATTCTCGGCCGTTGCTGCTAGACGCTGCTGATGGGTGTCGTGGGGGCTGAGGATACTTTCAGGATCTAAATCCGCATCACGTAGGCGTTGCCGTACTCGCTCCTGCTGCAGATCGTCAAGGCTTTGCGAGAGTACCGGCCAGCTACGATCAAAGCGTGGATGAGCGTCATCCAAAAGCAAATGGTAGCGCTGCTTTTCCTCCCCATCCTCGCCAACAATGGCCATTGCCACCCCTGCTTGGCGAAGCTCAGTCGCGGCCTCCTGCCGCAGTCGGCGTATGGCGGCACGCCAATCGTGGGCTTGATCGACTTCATCGGCATCGCGTTGGTCGCGTTCGGGCAGGTCTTCGAGCTGTTGCTGCAAGCCCTGCATATCGCCCGCGATGCGGCGAATCCGCTCTTGCTGGCTTGCATCGATAGCGCGCAGAATCAAGGGATGGCTGGGACGATCATCCTTGCTGGCCGCATCGGGCAGGTCCTGTTCGTCAATTACAGGCAGCTGTTCAAGTAATTGCTCGTCGCCATCAATAACGGCAATGCGCGTCCAGTCCTCGGGGCGATCAATTGCCAGTTGCCCAATCTGAATAAAGAGCAGGGCGAGAATCGGATACAGCAATACCGGCAAGCCCACATTGACAAAAAGCGTGCGTCGGTCGCGCAGGAGCTCTCTACCGTCTTTGATAAAAACATGACGTACCAGTGGCCATTTCATTGGGGCAGCTCCTGGCCATTGCGCTCAAGGAGATCAAAAATGTGATCACGGAGAGTATTGCCACTGCCCAGCGCATCGACAGGGCCATCGTGAACCATGCGCCCACGGCACAGTACCAATAAGCGCCCTCCCACGGCCTCCACCTCGGAAGTATCGTGGGTGCAAAACAGGATCAGGCGGCCTGGGCGGCGAAAGCGTTGAACCGCCCGCACCACGGCTGCTGCTGCGGTGAGGTCCATGCCCGTAGTTGGTTCATCCAGCACCAGCACAGGTGGGTCACAGATGAGCGTACGGGCCAAATTAATCCGCTGGGCCTGTCCCGTGGAGAGAGTAGCGCAGGGTTGATCAAGGAATTCCGCCAAAGCAAATGCATCCACCATGTCATCGAGCGCGGCGGCAAAGGCGGCATCAGCCATATCGTAAAAACCTGCCGCATAGGCCAGCATTTCCCGTCCCGTGAGGCGCGGGTATAGACGTGTGGCTGGGGATAAATAGCCGAGTCGCGCCCGAACGGCATCGGCCTGGAGCGCGGCATCGTAGCCAGCAACCTCAATACGCCCACTGTCAGGTTTGAGAATGCCGCTAATCAGGCGCAGAAGCGTCGTTTTACCCGCGCCATTGGGCCCTACCAATACCACCACCTGATCCTCGGCATGCAGGGAAATATCATCCACCGCATGGACCGCCCCGCGCCCTGGATCATAGAAGGCCTTACATACCCGCTCTAGTTCTAGCATGGCGCCACATGGTGAAGAAAATGCCGCCGATGCCAGCGAGGAAATGCAGTGCAGGGCAGGGAGACTCAAGGCGTGCTCCCTAGAACCGCCGATCTCCTGATCAACGCCAGGAGTCAGGTGCAGGCCACTCGACTGGAGACTGGAGTAATAGTTCCCCTCCAATGGGTAATACCATCCCTCTCCTGAGCGCCCCCAACGCCAGCCCCCACCGACCACCCAACCGGGATCGCCGAATTGCACTCAGGCCCAATTTATGGGCGCGCCTAACGCCTAAAATCGGCCAAAAGGTAGTTTTTCCACTTTGTCTCTAATGTTCGTATTCACTTCTCCTTTTCCCTCCGTGTCCTCTGGTGGCCTTTGTGGAAAAGAAACCGCCATGGAAACACCCAGGCAATGGCTTACCACTGCCTGCTTTGAGTCCCCCAGTCGCCAGTCGTCCAGGAGCTCCTCGGAGACTTTCTGTTCTTTCCCTACGCTCCTTGCGCTTATCGCACAATGCTGGTGTAACGCACATCCGCATAAGGGTGTTCATATGGGTATTGTGCGGATAGTACTACAGTGGACTATGGAGGCGATCGGCGAAGCGAGCGTTGTACGGTTAGTGTATGTTGCTCTTGCTGTGAAGGAGTGTTTTCATGTCTCAGGTGCTGCAATGGCTGCGCGTTCAGCGCTCACTGGTTATGGTGGTGGTCATAGCGTTGATCTTCATTGCGGCTGTCGCCCTATCCATGGTTATGGGCGATGGGGATGGCAGTTCAGAGCACACTACAGGACTGTCCATCCAGCTAGAACTTGAATCACAGTCATCCCCAGCAGCGGCTGATCAGGTTTCCCCAGCGCCTAATGATCCACCTCCTGCGTCCCAGTCTGCTGGGGTGCAGGATGACCGTAGTTCGGGGTTGCCCCAGGTGCTTGCCGATGATGGCGCCGAGGCGGAGCCCAGCCTGGATGATCTTTTTGCCGATTGGCTCAATGCGCGCCTGGCCGACGAGGAGGCTGAAGCTGAAGAAGTCGCCCTGCGTCCGATTGAGGATTACCCTGTTCTCACCTGGGAAGACCGAGTAGATATGGAGGGGCAGCCAGCCCCGCGGATTCAGCGCGGCCGCCATGAGCGACGGATATTTGATACTCATGTTGATCGTGCGCTATCGCGGGATAATCCCGATCCTGTTCGTCCCTTTGGCCATGCCATAGCGGCCAGGGGCGGTTCGCCGATAGCTCACGATCGTTATGCCAAAAGCGCTGTGGAGGTGGGCATCTCCCACCGGCTTTTCCATCAAGCCTCGAGGGGGGAGCGTCATCGGATGGCGGTGCCCCTCGCCGAAACCGTAGAGGTGATGGTGGATCTGGGGAAAATAGTCGACCGCGGGCCGCATACCTTTTCCTTTATCGGCACAGTCGAGGAGCATGAGGACTCGGCGGTGCATTTGGTGTATAATGAGGGAACGGTCAGCGGAACCGTTGCCTTATATGGCAATG
>REDP01000220.1 GCA_007693455.1 Planctomycetota bacterium
GATCGCGCGGCTGCGTGGCTTGCTCTAACTCAGCTTTTACGATAATCGTTCCCTGTGGTGAAGGTTCGACCGAGGTGACGGCTGGTTGCTCGATGCTCATACCATGGTCATCAGCAAGACGGTGCTCAACCAGGCCAACCTCTTGTATCTGCTCCGTGGCCTGGGCGGCCCATAATTGGTAGCCTTCGGCATTGTAGTGATGATGATCAATGAGTTCCTGATTTGCGGGAACGATCACTACATTGTCGCGGAATTGGGGGACGCGGTTGATGGCCGCGCGAACTGCATGCCAGGTATCGTTTTCTTGGGAATCGTTGGACTCAACCACCTGGGAAAGCACAAAGGGTAAATGCGGATCATTGAACTCGTCGCGGAATCCATCAATCATATTGCCAAAGTCTTCCAAAACTGTGAGTGGACTACCGTGACCACGCGTTTCCAGCCAGCCTATTTTGGTCACCACAGCAGCGATTCGATGTCCTTCCTGAGCCACGAGACCTTCATCGATGAGTTGCCGATAGGTGCGGTTGCCTTGAGTGAAATCATCTTGCAGGGTACCTGAGTCTCGAGTTATTTTCACCGCTCCAAATTGAACTCCAGGGTTTGCCTCGGCAAGTTCTTTGAGTAGCGGGCCCATGCCGCTTTTATCCGTATGGACTCTGCGCCAGCGCGCCATGCGATCAGGACGATACTCCCAGGTACGTGGGTGATAACTGTCTATCCCATCGGGGATGGTGCCGCGCATATTGGAATGCCCGGTCATAATCAGTATCAGCATGGGCTTGGCATCCTGCATGTCATCCCAAGGCAGGGTTGAGACATGCTTGCCCCCAAGCACTTGCTCATCCACACCAGGTCCATGCCAATGCATCTGCAGGTAGGCATTGCCATCATCGTGGCTATGAACAATACTCAGCGGGTGAAGGCCCTGACTCAACTCCACTTCAACTGATCCCTCACCGACCCCAGTACTGACTACCCGACGATGGCCAATTTCCATCCATAGATCAGCACCCGATTGCCAAGCAAAGGTATAGGTGCCATCCTGCGGAACTTCGAGCACCCCACTCCACCGTGCCGAAAATTGTTCGAGACGACCAGATGGAATGGGAAAGTTACCCAGGATCGACACATGAGTATCGCGTTGCTGGTGAACCAGTTGCTCAAAGTGCTCACCCGCAAAATAGCGACCACGCAAACCCGACACCCGCTGATCGGCCTGTGGCCCCTCCAGGTGAAAAGCCTCACGATCTACTAATCGCATGTCAGACCACGGTGGTGTAGTAAGATGCGCCTGATCCAGGCGCTGCCGTTGCAAGTCGTTTGATTCCCAAAACATCTGCAGTCCATTTCCACCACTGATATATTCCACGCGTATGGGATGGGGGCCGGCAGTAAGCTCAAGGTCCGTGGATTTCATCTGGTTATGATAGCGCGGCTCATCAATAACGAGTTCTTCGCCAATCCATACCTTAAGCGCATAGTCTACCCTATAGTGAAATTGATAGGTGCCATCGGCGGGAACATGGAGATTGCCCGTCCAGCAAACCGCTTCTGCCCGTGGACGATCATCATAAAAAGTCAGCTCCCGACGGTTCTCAATCCAGGGCCCTGGATGCAACTGCACCCCAAGTGACTCCTGCAGGTCCCTATCCTTAAAATATTCAATGCGCAGACCACTCGCTTCTTCACCGTGGGATTGCTCTGTAGCGGTAATGGCGGTAATGGCGATCACGGTACAGCAAAGCATTACCAGAATTCGAGATCCATGCAGTCGTGACCATGCGCTGGGACAATGGATAACGTGACTGAGACAAGCAATAATACGCATCATAAAAATCCTTGATCCTTTTAAATCCTGATACAGGCAGCTGCCGAGAAGAACCTCCATAGCCTTTTCATGCCATACGCTCCAATGCCATATTCTCCAGTACCCCGACGCAGAGATTGATTCCCGCTGCTGTCGCAGAGCTAACGCTGTCACCACCCCAATGTGACACAAAAAAATCGAGATGTAGCCGCTCTGTCAGGAAATGCCTCCCTAGCAATGCGTTTTTTACCGTCTGTTACCCTCGCATTGCTAAGCGATACTATTTTGCAGCAAATCCTCTCCTTTGGCAATGAACCTGTAATTAGGATTCGATGCCAATGAAACGGCGAGGCTATAAATCTGACAACGAACTTGATTGACGTAAGTATAAATCTTACTTCATCGCCTCGCCACGGTGCCACCACGGGCTAAGCTCAGGTCCTCTCAACGCGGTGAAGTCTCAAGCCTTATCGGCTCTGCTGATAACTAAGCCGATAAGGCATTAATCACCAGGGCGGGCACATTCGCTCGGCAATGCGGCCGCCCCCCGCTGTCCTTATGCCTACTGGCTTTGCTAGGCTATCCCGCAAGGAGTTTCTATTATGTTGCGAACAAGCGTTATCTTATGCGTTCTGCTCATGGCTATAGCTGCTATCGGCTGCGACTCGCAATCTACACGCAGCGCTACAGCACCGAGTTCAAGCACAGCAGCAACCTACAACGATTCATCAGTAGCAGCCGATGATCTTTTGGCCAACGCGCCCCTACCGACCAGTGTAATATCGCTCAATGCCGCCAAGCGAAGCGTGAACGATTTTCGCTGGGACGAGTGGCAGCAGTTACGGCGAGTATTCCGCTTTACCCCCTCCGTGCTTGCCGCCTGGGAAGAGCGGCAAGACGACTGGCAACGCATGCACGAAGCCTCCGATGATCGTGTGGCCGCGCGCATCTGGTTACTTAGCGGTCTGCGTCCAGAGCAACAACAATACTGGGCGCAATGGGTTTTCTATCGCATTGCCGTTCGCAATTTCTCCGAAGACACCAGCCGTGGAATTCAACTGAAATGCTGGGAAATGGCCAAGCCCTATGCCAAGCGACAAATGGAACGTAACTATGTCGAAGAAGACCCCTACCTCAGAGATATCAGCGAAGAGGCAGCAAGTTACCGAGCCCGAGTAAACCAGATCCTTGGCAAATAGCGTTAGGCCATTGATGGCCACCTCTCAATAACTGCGGCGACACCCTAACGTTGCTTGCAACACAAGCGTAGACCGCATATGAGAAAGCGCGCCTTTCCCCTTCTATCTTCCATCTGCACATGGGTGGGCATCGGACTGCTCTTTTCCACGAGCATATTGACGGCCGTGGAAATGGATGATGGTTCTGACATCCCTGGAGTGCTCAATCTATTGTCTCAGGATGGTTTTGCGTCCATAGATAATCCTGGCCAGCAACCATTTGCCCAACGGAAATGGAAGACCCCTAATCAACCCCTGATAGTTGTTCGAATCAATCAATCGGTTCGAGCCTACCCCTTAAGCCTGCTTATGGATCGCGAGGTGATCAACGATAAGCTGGGCGGTACTCCCATCAGCGTCACCTGGTGCCCTCTATGTGACAGCGCCTTGGTTTTTATCCGCGAACTTGATGAGCAAGTCTTTGCATTAGGGGTGAGCGGAAAACTCCGTCATTCCAATTTAATCTTGTACGATCGCCTCAATGGATCACTCTGGCAACAGGCCACAGGCGAAGCTTTGACTGGCCCATGGCAGGGTCGACACTTAGATATGCTACCCATACGAATAATGACGACGGCGAAAATGCTTAAAGAGTTCCCCGACGCCGAAGTTGCCACGGATCGCAGCGGACGGATTGGATACCACCGGGGTCACACCTATGGCGATTACGACACTATCCAAGGGCGTCCCAGCCCTGACTTGATCGCAGATCTTCCTGATTTACCCGTCCCCCTCATGCAACGCGTCCTAGCGATTCCCGATGGTGAACGCTGGTTGGTTATGGTCGATCGTCCGGAATTCTTTCATACCATTATTGAGGGGCAGACTGGGCGCATGATCGTCCTCAATCGTCCCGGCGCTGAGTCCGGTATTCCACCGAGCGGAGAACGACGCATCCATGGAGATCCCGTGGCATGGAGCGATACGCTTAATGGCAACGACTTAATGCTACAGGTCTATGATCAAACTCAGGACAATGGGGCAATACTTTACGACCAAGAAGGTAATGAATGGGGTATCCAAGGCCGCGCACTTACCGGCCCCCGTAAGGGAGAGCAACTGACCCCCATCATCCATCGCCGCATGTTCGCTTTTGCATGGTTCTCATTTTATCCAGACAGTAAGTGGCTCAGAGAGTAGGAAACTGCTCGACCATATAAACACCGGTCACACAGGCTTTGGCATCGGCTTCATCGGCGACTTATTCAAATATCGCCCCTGATCTCCCGAATAAACCGAGACCAACTGCTGAAGGAAAACCGCAAAACACTGGACTATGGTCGTTCTCGCTCGTTGTTTTTACGATGTCTGGGGGGCAAGTGGTCGCGGGGGAGTTGTTGCTGGTACGTGGTAATGGCCGCACCGAAATCATCCAGAGGGCTGTGGTCCATGCGCACGCTCTCATCCGTCACCGTCACCACGGTGCGGG
>REDP01000050.1 GCA_007693455.1 Planctomycetota bacterium
TTTCCGCTTCGCGGTGCATGCTTTTAACGCAAAAAGCGCCCTATTCAGGGCGTTTCTCCAGGCCGGTCAGGAGATCGGCAGTTCCGGGGGCCAGCTTTGCATCGCCCTGGGGCCAAACGTCAGGGCCGCTCGAAGCCTATCTGAATCGTCGCCTCTGCCGAAGCTCGGCGCAGATCCAGGTTGACCGGCGATATGGGTGACGAGGCTGCGCTGATGCTTGCGCAGCCTCGACTTTTAGCCCTCGACCTTGATGGCACCTTATTGGATGAACACAGCATGCTGCCCAAGGAGCACGAGGAGCTTGTCCACTGGGTGCGCCAGCAAGGCATAGAAGTGGCGATTGTCACCGGTAGACCCCTGTTGACCACACGCTGGGTATGGGAGCGCCTGCAACTGGACACCCCCGTAGTGTGCTTTAATGGTGTTTGGGTGGGTGTACCTGGCGAAGCGCCACTGGCCTGTGAAGCATTACACGAACACGAAGTGCATGATATTATTAGCGTGCTGGGAGAGCTCGATGGTTCCATCTGCGTGTACCCTGGAGTGGAACGCTGGCTCATCCATCGCTTCACCAATCGTACGCGCGATTTTTCTCGGCTCTATGGAGTGACTATTGAGGAAAACCCTGATATTTTGCGCACCTGGCAAGGGGATAGCTGCAAAGTGATGTTTGTCTCCGAACCGGATCGCTTGCAGGCGGCGCTACGCCAAGCACGCGATCATTTTGCTGATCGCTATCATGTGGTAGCCAGCCAGCAAGATCGCTTTGAGATTCATCGCCCGGGCATTACCAAGGCCTGGGGCCTGGCGCAACTGGCCCAATTGATGGGCATTGAACAGGCATCAGTGTGGGCAGTCGGCGATGCCGCCAATGACACTGAGATGCTGGAGTGGGCGGCCATGGGCTGCGCCATGGGCCATGCCCCGCAAACCCTTCGTGATTGCGCCGATGTTACCCTGCCCTCTATTCACGAATATGGGCTACAGGCCTTACGTCCACTTCTACAAACGGCGCTTACCGAGAAATCATGAACCAGGTGCCCCCTTGGCTCATGGAAGTTCTGGAGCAACTTCCCAGCGAGCAGGTGTGTCGCGCCATCCTCCAGCAGTCGCACGACGATGGCGCCGCTGCCCCCGAGACCCCAGCAGTAGGCGTTGAAGATGGAGCCACCTGGCCCTACCTGTGGCCAGGCGGTTTGCGTCTCGCCGCCGATTTGCCCTTTCTCTTGCAGGACCGCCCCCTCCCCCGCAATACCCTGGATCTTGGTTGCGGCCGAGGGATCTTGGGCTTTGCCGCAGTACATCTAGGCTGTAAGCGGGTAACCTGTGTTGATGGCGACAGTCGCGCCGTACACGTCGTGTCCCAGGCGGCTGAGCAGCGAGGGCTGCAGCAGCTCAACGCCATCCATCATACCTGGGAGCATACGCCCCTTACTGGTGGTCCTTTTGCCCTCATTCTTGGGGGTGACATTCTCTATCGACCCCAGTATCATCAGCATCTTATGGAAACCATTGCACTACATTTGAGCGACGATGGTGAGGCCTGGCTCGCCGATCCACGGCAAGTGGTTGAACCCCAGTTGCCCATCATTGCCGCCGAGTGCGGCCTCCAGTGGTCTCACCATATACGTCCTGGGCCCTATAGTCTTTGTCGGTTAAGCTGGCCATGAGGCACCTGTGGGGGGTTGTGCAGAAGCAGTGGTTTGTCCTCGCCCTGCTGACGACCATGCTGGTGGCGATACAGTGGCCGCCGAGCACCATCACCAGCCCCCTCTGGGATTGGCTCAGCTATGCCGCCATTAGCATCGTCTTTCTTGCCTCTGGTCTCAGTTTGCGCAGTGGCGCCCTGGCTTCTGCCCTGGGGCATTGGCGCGTACACCTGAGCATTCAAGCCCTCTCCTTTCTGATCACTCCGCTTATTGCTTGGGGCGCTGCCAGTTCCTTGCTATCGGCTGGGTATATTCATCCCGCCTTGGCCACGGGAATTATTGTCTGCGGGGCCTTGCCCACCACCATCGTCTACTGCGTTGCCATTAATCGTGCGGTAGGGGCCAACACTTCGGCGGCCTTGGTCAATGCCACCGCTGGCAATCTTTTGGGGGTGCTGATCACGCCCCTGTGGGTACTCGGTGCCAGTGGCCCAGTTGAGAGTAGCGCCCTGCTTGCGGCAGTCCTACGCCTCCTGCCCCTGGTTGCTGTACCGCTACTGATCGGGCAAGTCTTGCGCTTATGCTGGGCAGCATGGGCCGAGCGTCATCCACGTCTTCTTGGCCAAGGTCCACTGGCCTTAATACTGGTCATTATTTTTGTTGCCATGGCGCGTGCGGCCCAGGCTGATGCCTTACCCTCGGGGGTATTGGCGATAGCGGTGCTGGCGGGGATGCTGGTCCTGCATGGAGTCTTTCTCCTCTTGAGTGCTGGCCTAGCCGCCCTCCCCCCACTTGGCTTATCGCCCGCCGACCGTGCCACCATTACCATCTGCGGCTCACAAAAAACTTTGGCCTTGGGTGTGCCATTAATTGCCCTTTGTTTCCCTGGCCACCCACATTTAGCCATGATTATGCTTCCGATGATCTGCTACCACCCACTACAACTGATTACAGCGGCCTTGATGGTACCCTGGTGGCGAGGATGGCTACAGCGGCAGCAAGCGCCGGTTGGCAGCCCCACCAGCTCTCCATACTAACCGCCATGAGCGTCCCCCTGCAGCAAGCTTGGGCCACAGCCATAATCGCGCAGCTCTATGCTGCTGGTTGTCGGCGAGCCATTATCTGTCCCGGCAATCGCAACGTCCCCCTCATCAGTGCCATGCTCGCGCATGGGCAGTGGCAGCTACGCTCACATTTGGACGAGCGCTCTGGCGCCTTTCGTGCCCTTGGCTGGGCGCGAGCAACAGACACCCCCGTCGCCATTGTCACCACCAGCGGATCCGCTCTGGCCAATACCCTACCAGCAGTCTGTGAAGCTGCGGCCTGCGCTGGCGCATTGCTGATTATCAGCTGCGACCGACCTGAGAACGAACATGATTGTGGGGCTCCGCAGACCATGCCGCAGGCAGGTATACTCCAGCCCTTTTGTCAGCATCAAATGGCCCTCCCCGATCCCCCGGCGCAGCAAGACCTGTGGCCTGGCCTCCTGGCCCGCATCAGCGACATCGCGCACTCCTGCCACAGCTCACCAGGACCAGCGCACATCAACGTACCCCTCCATAACCCTCAACCCTGGCAGGAAAACCCGGACGCAGGGAAATGTCCAGCCATGCTGATTGAAGATCAGCCCCGCGGAACTGATCCCGTGCCGCCATCGCTTGATCTGGGGCCTATCGCCAAGGCCCAGCGCGGGGTAGTCGTGGTAGGGTCTGATAGCCCCGTGGATACACGCACTCTGACTGCCTGGGCGGCGGCTGGTTGGCCCATCATCAGCGATTGCCTGGGCACCAGCCGCAGCGCTCCATTGCCAACCTTGATTCATCAAGCCGACCTTCTCCTTGCCGCCCAGCCACATGCCTGGGACGTGGATACCATTATCCGCTGCGGTTGTGCTCCCCTAGCCCGACCAGTATGGGAGTGGCTACAGCGCCAACACCAAGCCACCGTACTGCGCTTTGATCAGCGACCCATTGCCCGGGATTTCTGTCATACATCGTTCCATTATGCTGGCGCCGGTAAGGCGGCGGCAATGCTGCACCTACCCCCAATGGATAGACAGTGGCACCATTCCTGGTTAGCGGCCCAAGAGCGCTGCAGTGCGATCGTAGACGAATACCTTGATGGGTGGCACGAGCTCAGTGCTGCTGCCCTGGCCTGCCGCATCCACCGCCCACAGCATCTCTTTGTCGCCAATAGCCTCAGTGTACGCCATGCCAATATATTCTGTTCCCCTCAGGCCCCGTGGCAGGGGATTTGGGGGCAACGCGGCGTCAATGGCATTGACGGCAACCTCGGCCACGCCTGTGGTCTCAGCGAAGCACTGGGCCCCACCCGCATGCTGATCGGCGACTGTGCATTTATCCACGACAGCCCAGCCCTGGCAGCTATTGCCGAGGCTTCCCCAGCCCTGCAAATAGTCGTCCTCGATAACCGTGGCGGACGCATTTTTGACCAACTACCTGCCGCCCAAGATCCCCATCTCATTCCATGGATCCGCAGCCCTCAACCCGGCAACATTGCCGACGTGGCCCGCGCCTTTACCATCCCCGCCACAGCCGTCAGTGACCGCCGCACCTATATTCAGGCCCTCGCCCAACCGCTTACCGGACCACAGGTCATCCATGTGCAGATACCCGACGGCCCACATGATCACCTACAAAGCCTCCACCACCGCCTACGCACCACCATGGAAACCACGACATAACCCTTTGCCACGCAAAAAAAACAGGGACAGGCTAAAATACCTTGCCCCACGCACCTCCCCCTCCATACTGCCACCCATGCGCCAAGCCCGTTCGCACCAGTTTGATCCCTCCGAGCCACCGT
>REDP01000245.1 GCA_007693455.1 Planctomycetota bacterium
CCTTGGTAAGGGAGAGGTCCTGGGTTCAATTCCCAGAGACAGCACCACGGACACTGTGTCCGCCACTTTCAAACCTGCCGCCGGACGTGCGGCTTGAACCATTCTTTTAGAAAGGTGAACCCATGGCCAAGGAAAAGTTCCAACGCAACAAGCCGCACGTCAATGTCGGCACTATCGGTCACGTTGACCACGGCAAGACGACTCTGACTGCCGCTATCTGCTCCTACCTGTCGCTCGGCGGCGGTGCTCAGGTGCGTAACTACGAGGACATCGACAATGCTCCTGAAGAGAAGGCGCGTGGTATTACCATCGCCACTTCTCACCAGGAGTACGAGACTGCCAATCGTCACTACGCCCACGTGGACTGCCCCGGACACGCTGACTACGTCAAGAACATGATTACCGGTGCCGCGCAGATGGACGGTGCCATTCTCGTGGTGAGTGCTGCTGACGGCGCCATGCCCCAAACCCGCGAGCACATCCTGCTTGCTCGTCAGGTTGGCGTGCCTGCCATCGTGGTGTTCCTGAATAAGGTCGATCAGGTGGACGATCCCGAGCTGCTCGAGCTAGTGGAAATGGAGCTGCGCGAGCTGCTCTCCAGCTACGACTTCCCTGGTGATGACATCCCCTTCGTCAAGGGTTCTGCCCTGGCGGCCACCGATGCCTTCTCGGCTGGTAAGACCGCCGATGACGCTGCTTACGCCCCCATCCAGGAGTTGATGGACGCCGTTGACAGCTACATCCCCGAGCCCACCCGTGATGCCGACAAGCCCTTCCTGATGCCTGTGGAAGACGTGTTCTCCATCCAAGGCCGTGGTACCGTGGTAACCGGTCGTGTGGAGCGCGGCGTGCTCAACATCAATACCGAAGTTGAAATCGTTGGTTTCCTTGATGCCCCCATCAAGACTACCGTTACTGGCATCGAAATGTTCCGCAAGGAAATGGACGAGACGCAAGCTGGTGACAATGCAGGTCTGCTCCTGCGTGGTACCAAGCGTGACGAAGTGCAGCGTGGCATGGTGGTGTGCAAGCCTGGTAGTGTCACCCCCCACACCAAGTTCGAAGCCGAGGTGTACATCCTCTCCAAGGACGAAGGTGGCCGCAAGACTCCCTTCTTCCCTGGCTATCGTCCCCAGTTCTACTTCCGTACCACCGACGTAACTGGCACCGTAACCCTCCCCGAAGGTGTGGAAATGGTTATGCCTGGTGACAATGTGAAGTTCATTGTTGAGTTGATCAGCAAGGTTGCCATGGAAGACAACCTGCGCTTTGCCATCCGCGAAGGTGGTCGTACTGTCGGCTCCGGCGTGGTGTCGAAGATCGTAGAATAAAAGCCATGCGTCCCGTCGGGATTGGCCGCTGTGAGGTCAATCCCGATTTGGCGTTAAAGGATATAATGACATGGCCAAAGATAAACGTGAACATATTGTATTGGTCTGCTCGGAAACGGGTGACCTTAATTACTACACCAGTCGCTCAAAGTTGACTCCCAAGCTGGAGTTGATGAAGTACTCGCCGCGTTTGCGGCGGCGCACTATCCATAAAGAGAAGCGCCGTAAGTAGGCTGGCATACATCTAACCCCAGGATCCGTGTTGGATCCTGGGGCCTTTATACGGGCGTAGCTCAGCTGGTAGAGCAGCGGATTCCAAATCCGCAGGTCGCGGGTTCGATCCCTGCCGCCCGTGCCATATATCAGGCCCTAGTCGAACTATAGCAGTTCAAGACTGGCTTCTTTTTCTCCTCGTTTAAGCAAGAAGATCGCGTTATGTTGTACCGTTGGCCTCAGGGCCGTATTCTGCGCATAATTATGGTGATTGCTGTCATCTTGGTCACGGTGGACCTTGGTATGGCGGGATGGGGCCAGTATGAAGCGTGGCAGTCTGGTACCGATGGTGAAATTGAGTCATCAAGCCTTGTGTATGCCAGTATCCTGGGATCGCTAGCGGCCATCGCATTTATTGCTGGTTTGATTATGGTGCTCTTTGCGCCTAAGTCGGCGCAGTTCTTAATTGAAGTGGAGCAAGAGATGACCAAGGTGAATTGGCCGTCTCGTGTTGATTTAATTCGTTCCACGATCCTCATAACCGTTATGGCTGTGGTCTTGGCAGCATTAATCGCGCTTATTGATATCGTGAATTTCTTTATCGTGCATACCACGATTATTGGTGGAGGCTGATTGCCATGGCTATGCATTGGTACGTTGTTAAGGCGATCTCTGGGCGTGAAAACAAATGTCGTGACGCTATTGTCACCAAGGCTCGTCAGGCTGGAAAATCTGAACAAGTAGGCCGTTTGCTGGTCCCTTCGGAGCGGGTGACAGAAGTGAAGCGCCGCGGCAAGGTTACGACTGAGCGGAAGCTCTATCCGGGATACATCTATGCAGAATGTGACTTGGATGAGGATCTCATTGAGGTCATTCGTAATGTTGATGGGGTGACGGGCTTTCTTGGATCAAGTCCTGGTGCGCCCGATCGTCTGACTGCTGAAGAGGCTGAGCGCATTATTGCCGTTTCGACGGCAGAATCAGTCGATGAACAGCGGGCGGTGTTGGTGCAGATTCCTTACCAAGTCGGGGATAAGGTGAAGGTGAAAGAGGGAACCTTTGCAGGCATGGAGGGGGATGTGGATGAGATCAACGAACAGAAAGGCACGATTCGTGTCTTGATTACCGTATTTGGACGCCAGACTCCCATCGAACTTGAGGTCTGGCAGGTAGAGGAGGTGGGCTAGCTGGCTTTGTGCGAGCTGGCCCCGTTAGGTAAGACATTTATTCACAAGCGCATGCGCGCATCTGGGGTAGGGAGTCCATCTCCCGTTTAACCCCACTCTAGTGACAAGGATGGAACGAAATGGCTAAGCAAAAAGAAGTCATCGGCGAAATCAAATTGCAGATTCCCGGGGGTGGTGCCACTCCAGCCCCCCCAGTGGGTCCTGCGCTTGGTGCCAAAGGTGTTAATATTGCGGGATTCGTGAAAGAGTTTAATGATCGCACGGCACAAATGCGTGGTGATGTCATTCCCGTGGTAATCACGGTGTTTAAAGACAAAAGCTTCACCTTTATCCTCAAGCAGCCTCCTGTGCCAGTGCTCCTTAAAAAGGCTGCCAATATCAGCAAGGGTGCTCCAGAGCCAGGCTTGCTGGCCAAGGCGGGCACGGTAACCATGGCACAGGTGGAAGAAATCGCTGAGCGTAAAATGTCTGAGCTCACTGCGCATTCCAAAGAAGCGGCGGTGCAGACGGTGCTCGGATCGGCCCGCTCCATGGGCATCATCGTCGCCGAGTAATCGGCGTACACGTATTTTCTGGTTCCGATTCACCTCACTCTCAACTGTGGAAGACCCTGGAATCGGGGGGTCAAAGACCACGGAGGATACCTATGCGTTTTCGCTCTAAGCGGTATCGCAGTATGATGACCAAGGCCCCAGGGAAGCAGCTTCAGCCCTTGCCTGAAGCGGTTGACTTGGTCAAAGACTGTGCCACTGCAAAATTCACTGAATCCGTCGATCTGGCCATCCGCCTCAATATCGACACCCGCAAAGCTGATCAGCAGGTTCGCGGTTCGTTCAGCCTGCCCCATGGAACTGGCCGCGATGTCCGCGTTATTGTCTTCGTTGATGATAATGCGGTAGCCGCCAAGGCGCTTGAACAGGGTGCCGTAAAGGCTGGTGGAGAGGACCTTATGAATGAGGTGCTCGGTGGCTTTCTCGATTTCGATATCGCCATCGCCTCACCTAAAACCATGCGCTTGGTAGGTCGTTTGGGGCGTGTGTTGGGCCCTCGTGGTTTAATGCCCTCTCCCAAGTCAGGTACCGTAACCGAAGATGTGCTTACCGCTCTTGAGGAATTCAAGGCGGGCAAGATTGAATACCGAGCTGATTCAGCAGGTAACGTCAACGTTCGTGTGGGCACCGTCGCCTTCGAACAGAATCAGTTGGTTGAGAATATCTCTGCCATCGTACGTCATATTACCGATTCGCGGCCAGCCTCAGTCAAGGGAGAATTTGTGACCAATGTCACGGTTTCCTCGACCATGGGTCCTGGTGTGCGGATCGCGATGTGAGGGGGGGACGATCATGCCAAGTTTGATCAACGAACTATTGTTTGAAGAGGTTAAAAGTGTCATTGATGATTCCGAGTCGGTGATCATCATTGACCCAGCTGGTCTCAAAGCACCTGATAGCCTAGCCCTGCGTCGTGAGCTTAAAGATGTTGGTGCGCGGATGAAAGTCGCCAAGCGTCGCATTGTTCGCAGTGCCTTTGGTGATGATGTGCGTCCCTATCTTGAAGGCTCCGGTACGGTTGGTGTTGTGGCTGGTTCTGATGTGGCTGCAGCAGCCAAGGTCATCAATAAATTGGTCAAGGAAGATAAGGTGCAAGTCCGGGCTGGAGTGGTTGAGGGCCGTGCCCTTGATGCTCAGGCAGCGGGTAAGCTTGCCGAATTGCCTTCCAAAGAGGAATTGCAGGCCAAGTTGCTGGGAACATTGCAGGCTCCTATGGGCAACTTTGTCCGCCTCCTCAACGAGGTGCCGGCCTCCTTTGCGCGTTTGCTTGCTGCATATCGCGACAAGCAGGGTTAAGAAGCGTAAGGAATCGTTCTATTAAACGATCACCGTATTAACAGAAGCGCCCTATGTTTGGGCGTGTGGATTATAGCCCACTTCGGGCTGTCCTTTTTATATCAACATGTCGCCTTGTGCCTCTGGCCGGCGACGTAGCAGACATCCGAGGAGAATATCATGTCTGATAGCGTAGAGCTCAGCGATAAGCTGAAAGAAATCGTCGAGACCGTTAAGGGTCTGACCGTCATCGAACTGGCTGACTTGGTGAAGGCCCTGGAAGATGAGCTGGGTGTATCGGCAGCTGCCGCCGCTCCCGTTATGGTTGCTGGTGGTGCTGCTGGTGGCGGTGAAGCCGCTGCTGAAGAGCCCACTGAATTCAATGTGATTCTGGCAGGCGCCGGTGACAAGAAAATCAATGTCATCAAGGTGGTGCGTCAGATCACTGGCCTGGGACTGGCTGAAGCGAAGAAATTCGTGGAAGAGGCCCCCAAAGCCATCAAAGAAGGCGCAGAGAAGGCCGAAGCCGACGATCTCAAGAAGCAGCTTGAAGAAGCCGGCGCATCGGTGGAAATCAAACCTGCCTAATGACTCGTCTCCATGTACGACTTGTATCCCACTGGGGTAAAAGTCGTTAATGGATGGTCGATGACATGTCATGAGGGAGCATCAGGCCACTTTGCTGAGCCTAATGTTCCCCATGACTAAGCCAGCATGCTGGAGCCCCGGTACGCCTCGCGCTACTGGGGTCCTTGCATCTGCATTGTCATTGCGTATTGTTCTCGGTCCCCCTACGCTTGGGCGTTGCCGTCAGGCGGTGGTGTGATCAGCGTAACTGCTACCCAAGTTCTTTTATCCCAGGAGATTACATGGAAATTCGGCACTTCGGCAAGGTACGTGAAATTGTGCCCGTGCCTAGTCTCGTCGAGTTACAGGCTCGAAGCTACGACAGCTTCTTTGACGTTGAAGGCGATCCCGCGCGTCGAGGAGACCAGGGTCTCAATGGCCTGCTCGCCGAGTTTTTCCCCATCGAAGGCTTTGATGGCAAAATCAAAGTGTCGTACCATGGGTATAGCTTCTCCCCTCCTCAGCACGATGAGCCTGAGTGTCGCGATCTTGGTCAAACCTATCAACGCGGCCTCAAGTTGCATATTCGGGTTGAAGCCGAAGAGATGCCAGAAGTTCTTGAGGAAGCTGTGCATATTGGTTATGTGCCAGTACGTATTGGTGGTGGTGAATTTGTGGTCAATGGTTCTGAGCGCACCATTGTAACGCAGATTCAAAGATCCCCAGGCGTTGATTTCTCCACTGATACGGCCCCCAATGGTCGCCGGATTCATTCCTGCCGAATTATTCCAGAGCGCGGATCGTGGATTCAAATTGAAGCCACGAACAAAGACCAATTACAGATAAAAATTGATAAGTCGCATAAAATTGCTGCCACCTGCTTCCTGCGCGCCCTTTCCGCAGACCATGGCACTACTACGCAGATTTTAAAAGCCTTTTTCCAGACAGGTGCCAAGAAGCTCAGTGGATCGGCCGATAAGAGTGATCTCATTGGTGCCGTTGTGGTAGAGGACATTGTTGACCCTGAATCAGGTGAGCCGTTGGTTCGCGCCTGCGAACAGTTAACCGAGGGTCAATTTGAGACGCTCAAGGGTCTCGGCATCAAGCAGATAACGGTTATTGATGAGCCAGTGAAGCCTGATGATGTGCTGATCAATACCCTCCGTGATGATGAAGCGCAAAGCCATGAAGAAGCTTTAGTGCGCATCTATCGCCGCCTTCGTCCGGGCAACCCTTCGGACGAGCAAAAAGTCAAGGAGCTCTTCTTTGACCGTTTTCTGAACGAACAGCGTTATAATTTAGGTCAAGTCGGGCGTTTCCGTATCAATCGTAAGCTGGTCCTCGATACCGAAAGCATGGTTCTGACCATTGATGACTACCTGGCCATCATGCGCTATCTCCTTAAGCTGATCCGTACCAATGCCCACCAGGGTGAAATTGACGATATTGATCACCTTGGTAACCGTCGTGTGCGTCCCATTGCCGATCTGCTTACCGATGAACTGCGTGCCTCCTTGCTCAAGCTGCGTCGCGCGGTGAAAGAAAAGCTTTCGCGAGATATGCAGCAAGAGGATATGGCCCAGGTCTTGGCGCCTCGCAATCTCTTTAATAGTCAGGCCGTGGACAGCTCCATTGCCAACTTCTTCCAACGTGGCGAACTGTCGCAGGTGGTGGATCAGTCCAATCTTCTGTCGCAGTTGACCCATGAGCGTCGCCTCTCGGCTCTTGGCCCAGGCGGCTTGAATCGTAAGCGTGCCGGCTTTGAGGTGCGCGATGTGCATACCTCCCACTATGGTCGTATCTGCCCCATCGAAACGCCGGAAGGCGCCAATATTGGTCTGATCGTATCGCTCTCTATTTTTGCCGCGGTCAATGAGTATGGATTCCTGGTGACGCCCTATCGCAAGGTCGTGAATGGCATCGTCAGCGATGAGGTGACATACCTCATGGCAGATGAAGAGGGGGACCATCGTATTGCTCAGGCAACGGTGCGCATAGACGATGATGGAAAGATCCTTCAAGATCGTTGCCAAGTTCGTTATGCGGGTCAGTTTGAGGAGGTCGCCGCCAAGGATGTAGCGTTTATCGACGTAAGTCCTAAGCAAATGCTTGGCATTTCCGCGTCGCTGATCCCCTTCCTTGAACACGATGACGCCAACCGAGCCCTTATGGGTGCAAACATGATGCGCCAGGCTGTGCCCTTGCTCATTCCTGAGCCCGCCTACGTGGGAACGGGAATGGAGTTGGAGTGTCCTAAATCATCTTCAATGGTGCAGATTGCCCGTGGTGATGGCGAAGTGGTCGAAATTGACTCAAGCCGCATTGTGGTGCGTGGTAAGGCCGGTAACGATACCTACGCCCTGCGCAAGTTCCATGGGCTTAATGAGCGCACCTGCCTCAATCAGATGCCCATTGTGCGCAAGGGTGATCAGATTACCGCTGGGCAAATCATTGCTGATGGTGGCGGCACCCACGAAGGCGAGTTGGCATTAGGGAAAAACCTGGTCGTAGCGCTAATGCCCTACGAGGGGTGTAACTTCGAGGACGCCATTGTCGTCAATGAACGCCTACTGCGCGAAGATCGCCTTACCTCCATCCACATTGAAGAATATAAAGTCGAGATTCGCGAAACCAAGCTGGGCAAGGAAGAGTTCACGCGTGAAATTCCTGGTCGTAGTGACGAAGCTCTTCGTAATCTTGATGAAACCGGTTTCGTGCGCAAAGGTACTGTTGTCGGGCCAGGGGATGTTCTGGTTGGCAAGGTAACGCCCAAAAACAAATCCGAACTTTCGCCGGAAGAAAAGCTCCTGCACGCCATCTTTGGCCGCGCCGGTGAAGATGTTCGTGATGATTCACTGGTAATGAAGCCAGGGATTCGCGGTGTGGTAGTGGATGTCAAACGATTCCAGCGCCGCGCAGCCCTCACCGATAAAGATAAGCGCGAAGAAGAGAAGCGGATTCGCGAAGTAGATCTCCGATACTTGGTCAAGAAAGCAGCGCTCGCGCGTGAAAAGTTTGACCGTATATGGGAAATCTCCGGGGCCAATGTTGTCAACATTGAGACCGGTGAGGTGATCGATTACGCCCCAACTATGTCCGATGATGAGGTGATGAAACTGCACGGCAACCTGCCGGTGGAAGCCCTCAACTTTGTCGGTGGCAAGCGTCGTAAGGCGCGTGCGGTGTATGACGAAATCGATCCTAAGATTGAAGAACTCAACCGCGAAGCCGAAAAAGAAAAGCTTGAGGTGCGCCGCGGAGACGATCTACCTACTGGCGTACTTGAGATGGTGAAGGTCTTTATCGCACGTAAGCTCACTTTGAAGGTGGGTGATAAGATGGCTGGTCGTCACGGCAATAAGGGTGTGATCTCCACGATCGTTCCTGAAGAAGACATGCCCTTCCTTAAGGATGGTCAAACCGTTGACATCATTCTCAATCCATTGGGCGTGCCATCGCGTATGAACGTGGGTCAGGTACTCGAGACCCATCTCGGGTGGGCGGCTCGTGCGCTTGGTCTGCGTTGCTACACCCCTGTGTTTGACGGCGCGAGCGAAGATGAAGTTCGTTCGATGTTAGAAGAGGCAGGTCTCGATCTTGATGGTAAGAGCTGGCTCTACGATGGTCGTTCTGGCCAACGATTCGCTCAGCGTACCACCGTTGGTGTTATGTATATGTTTAAGCTCCATCACTTGGTGGAAGACAAGCTGCATGCGCGCTCCACGGGTTCTTACTCGTTGATTACGCAGCAGCCCTTAGGTGGCAAAGCCCGCTTCGGTGGACAGCGTTTTGGCGAAATGGAAGTATGGGCATTGGAGGCCTATGGTGCCGCCAACGTCTTGCAGGAAGTTCTCACCGTTAAGTCAGACGATGTCGATGGGCGTACGCGTATCTATGAGAGTCTGGTTAAGGGTGATGGCTCATTAACCTATGGCACCCCCATGGCTTTTGAGGTACTTCTTAATGAAATCCGTGGCCTTGGCCTTGATATCCGCTTACATCGTCCCATGGACGAAGGATTTGGCGGTGAAGGAGGAACCCTGGGCTTCGGTGCCGAAAGCGAAGAGGGCGGTGAACTGGTATTCGGTGAAACTAGTGATGAAGCCATTTTCGGTGATATCGGTGGTGAGTCCAATGCCGAAGACGTCTTCGATGTCGAAGAGCCAGCGGAACGTTCCGAATAGCCATCTGAGCAACCGCACGTTGCGGTATCTGCCATACTTTCTTTTTAATCCCTCTCAATTCCATCAGGGCCCATTATTATGATCGACATGCTCGACCAGAACCAGACACAATCCCCTGACTACAATGCGGTATCCATTCGCTTGGCATCGCCTGACGTGGTGCGTTCCTGGAGCCAGGGCGAGGTGAAGCGTCCCGAAACTATCAATTACCGCAATTACAAAGCGGAAAAAGATGGTCTTTTCTGCGAAAAGATTTTTGGTCCCACTAAGGACTGGGAATGCTTTTGCGGTAAATATTCGGGTGTGAAATACAAAGGTATCGTCTGCGAAAAATGCGGTGTGTTGGTAACCCACTCACGGGTTCGCCGTGAGCGTATGGGACATATTAATCTGGTCTCACCAGTGGTTCACATCTGGTTTTTCAAGGCCATGCCTTCGCGCCTGGCTACACTTCTTGGCATTAAAGCCAGCTCCTTGCAGCAGGTGGTATATTTCCAGAAATACATCGTTGTGGACCCAGGCACAACTCCCCTGGAATATATGGAAATCCTCAGTGAAGAGGCCTATCGGAAAGCTGTTGATAAATACGGCGACGACTTTAAGGCAATGATGGGTGCCGAAGCCATTCAAGAATTGGTTGGGCACCTTGAGCTGGAAAGTTTGATTGCCGATCTCCGTGAGGAGTTAGCGGGAACTCGAGCCAAACAAAAGATCGAAAAGATCACCAAGCGTTTGCGTTTGTGTGAGGATCTCAAGAACAGTGGAAATGATCCGCAGTGGATGATTCAAACCACTATTCCCGTTATTCCGCCTGATCTGCGGCCCTTGGTTCCCCTTGAGAATGGTAATTTTGCTACCTCCGATCTCAACGATCTCTATCGTCGGGTTATTTATCGTAATAATCGACTGAAGAAGCTGGTGGAGCTCAACGCTCCTGGCATCATTATTCGCAATGAAAAGCGCATGCTGCAGCAAGCTGTGGACGCCTTATTCGACAATGGTCGCTGCCAGCGCGCGGTCTTTGGCTCAGGCAATCGCCCGCTGAAGTCCCTTACCGACATGATTAAGGGCAAGCAAGGACGTTTCCGCGAGAACCTGTTGGGTAAGCGAGTCGACTACTCCGCGCGTTCGGTTATTGTGGTTGGACCTCGTTTGAAACTGCATCAATGTGGCCTGCCTAAAGCCATTGTTCTTGAGCTCTTCCAGCCCTTTATCATCCGCGAACTCAAAGAACGTGGTTTTGCGGAAACGGTTAAAGCGGCAAAGCGCAAGCTTGAACGTCGTGACGAAGAGGTTTGGGAAGTCATTGATGATGTGATCAAGGGTAGGGTGGTTCTGCTCAACCGTGCCCCCACTCTGCACCGTATGGGTATCCAAGCCTTTGAGCCGGTGATGATTGAAGGTAACGCTATTCAGCTGCATCCCTTGGTGTGCCAAGGGTTCAATGCTGACTTCGATGGTGACCAAATGGCTGTGCACTTGCCCTTGTCGATTGAAGCGCAGGTTGAAGCACGGGTATTGATGCTGTCGACCAACAATATTTTCTCTCCCGCTAATGGCAGTCCCATCATTTCAGCAGACCAAGACATCGTCCTTGGTTGTTACTTTGTGACCCTCCAGCAAGAGGGTGGCCTAGGAGAAGGGAAGACCTTCTCAACTGTAGACGAGGTCCGCATGGCCCTCGATCATGGCGTGGTTGAACTTCACAGTATGATCAAGATGTATTTGCCTGAGGGTTCTCTCCTTAATGATGGCGGTATTAACCTTAAAAAAGTACGCGCAAAAGAGCCTGTAGAAACAACTCCTGGCCGTGTTTTGTTCAATGAGATTCTGCCAGAGGGTATGCCATTTTATAATATCACACAAAACAAAGGCACTTTGCGGAAGGTTATTGCCGACTGTTTTGAAATTTTAGGCCGTCAAAGCACTATTGATGTTTTGGATGCGGTAAAAGATGTAGGATTCCGCTACTCAACCTTAAGTGGGCTTTCATTCGGATATGCCGACCTCACTGCACCTCCGGAAAAAGAAGCCATCATTGCTGATGCCGACAAGCAGTCGCTCAAATATCAAAAGGCCTACATGCGTGGTATGATTACTGCCCATGAACGGCATCGTAATGTTCGCGATGTATGGAATCATGCTACTGAACTCATTGGCAAGAAGTTGATGGAGAAGCTCAGCGAAGACACTCACGCTGATAATAACTACATCAACCCTGTGTACGCTATGGCGGTGTCCAAGGCTCGTGGTAACGAGACCCAGGTTCGCCAGTTGGCTGGTATGCGTGGACTGATGGCTAAGCCCAATGGCGAGATTATCGAAACACCCATTCGTGCCTCCTTTAAGGACGGCCTGCGCGTGTTGGAATACTTCACTTCAACCCACGGTGCTCGTAAAGGACTGGCCGACACAGCGTTGAAAACTGCCGACTCAGGGTATCTGACTCGTAAATTGGTGGATGTTGCGCAAGATGTGATCATCAGCGAAAATGATTGTGGTACTGTTGCAGGCGTTACCAAGGCTGTGATCTATGAAGGTGAGCAGATCAAGATTTCCCTTGCTGATGCTGTGGTGGGTCGCACTGCTCGTGATACTGTGGTGGATATTATCACTGATGAGGTGGTGGTTCGTGAAAACGACATCATTTCCTTGGAACAGGCGCGACGCTTGGAAGAAATGGGCTTCGAAAAGTTGCGGGTTCGTTCTCCGTTGACCTGTGAATCCAAGTCTGGTGTATGTCAAAAATGCTACGGCATGGATCTCTCACGCGGTCAAAGCGTGGAATTGGGTCTGGCTGCTGGTGTTATTGCCGCCCAGTCCATTGGTGAACCTGGAACTCAGCTCACCATGCGCACCTTCCACATTGGCGGTGTGGCGGGTGTTCACTCCGAAGAAACCAGCTATAAGTCTCGTAAGGCTGGTAAGGTTGAATTTGAGAACCTGCGTACCGTGACCAATCAAGAAGGTCGCGTGGTGGTCCTTAACCGTAACGGCGAGCTCGTCTTAAAAGACAAGAGTGGCCGTATTATTGAACGCTTTAAGGTGCCAGTGGGCTCAAGCATGAGCGTCGCAGATGGTGAAGAAATCAAAAAGGGTGCCATGGTTGCCGAATGGGAAGCAGCTACTATCCCAATTATTTCGGAACTAGGCGGTGTAGTGCGCTACGAGCATATTATCCCTGAAGTAACCATGCGTGAAGAACGCGACCAAAGTACGGGCATTATCAATAAGGTGATTCTTGAGGGTAAGGGTGATCTACATCCGCAGGTAGTCATTGAAAACGCAGCTGGGGAATCGATCGCCGTGTATCCCATCCCTGAAAAGGCGACCTTGCGTGTCGATGAGGGACAAGAGATTGCAGGCGGTACGCTTATTGCCTCGACCCCACGCGAAATGGGTGGAAGTTCGGATATTACCGGTGGTTTGCCCCGCGTAACGGAACTGTTTGAGGCTCGTCCGCCCAAAGACCCTGCAGTAATGGCTGAAATCGATGGTTTTGTTGATTTTGGTGAGCGTAAGCGCGGTAAGCGTACGATCATTGTGCGTGGTACCTCAGGCACCGAAATCGAACATCCCATCCCCCAGGGCAAGCACTACCGCGTCCACCGTGGTGATCGCGTGCGTGCTGGTGACCCCTTGGTGGACGGGACATTGGTGCCCAAGGACCTGCTGCGTATCTGCGGTGAAGAAGCCTTGCAGCATTACTTGCTGACGGAAATTCAGGCCGTATACCGCGCCCAGAATGTAACTATCGACGATAAGCACATTGAAGCGATTATTCGCCAGATGCTGCGCAAGGTCGAGATTGTTGATCCTGGCGATCTGCCGTATCTGCAAGGCCAAGTTGTCGATAAGATCATTATTAAAGATGAGAACCAGAAGGCCCTGGCAGAAGGTAAGGCTCCGGCCACCTTTGAACCACGCCTTATGGGTATTACCCGTGCCGCCTTGCAGAGTGAAAGCTTTATCTCGGCAGCATCGTTCCAGGAAACCACGAAGGTCTTGGCCGATGCCAGTTTGGCTGGTCGTGTCGACAATCTGGCTGGTCTCAAAGAAAATGTTATCCTCGGTCACTTGGTGCCATGTGGCACTGGTTTCCGAGCCTACCAGGGCCTGTCAATGCAGCGCCTGGGAGAACCCATTGCACAACCACAACAAGACGATAGCGTCTCCGCCCCCGAAAGTCAGGAGGTAATTGGTGCCAACGATTAACCAGTTGATTCGCCATGGTCGCAAGGCCAAGCGTAGTAAGAGCAAAAGCCCTGCCTTGGAGTCTAATCCCTTCAAGCGCGGAGTGTGTATGCAGGTGAAGACCACCACCCCGAAAAAGCCGAACTCAGCCTTACGGAAGATTGCTCGTGTGCGTCTGTCCAACGGCAAAGAAGTCACGGCCTACATCGGTGGTGAGAAGCACAATTTGCAGGAGCACTCTCTCGTCCTCGTACGTGGCGGTCGTGTACGCGACCTGCCGGGTGTGCGCTACCATGTGGTACGCGGCAAATTGGACTGTCAGGGCGTACAGGGCCGCGGCCAAGGTCGTTCGCTCTACGGCACGAAGCGCCCCAAGGCTAAGTGATGTCCTGTTCCTTGGCGGCATGACGCCGCCAAGGAGAAATGGGCGCTTTTTTTTGCGTCCCTAGCGATTCACTCGCGCTGCATTTGTTGGTGGGGGAGTACTGGAGCGTCTCCAGGAAAAACCTGCCGCCAACATCATCTAAATAACGACGAAGGATACCAACATGGCAGAAGCCGAAGCACAAGAACTCGAACACGATGACGAGCAAGGTGTCGCCGTCACCACCAATGAAGACGGCTCGATTACGGTTGCCGAATCTGGTGATGATGTCAGGCCTAATAAGCCGAAATATTTACAGACTGGCATTGGTGTAAAGCCTGACGCTCACTATAACAATCTACTGGTAAGTAAGTTTATTAACTGCTTGATGTGGGATGGCAAGAAAAGCACCGCCGAGCGCATCTTTTATGATGCCCTTGAGCAGATCGCCAATAAACTCAAAATCGATCCCCTGCACGTATTTGAGGAAGGCCTAGAAAACGCCCGTCCTATGGTAGAGGTGCGGTCCAAGCGTGTGGGTGGCGCCAACTATCAGGTGCCAGTGGAAGTGAAACCCAAGCGTCAGCAGACATTGGCGATCCGCTGGATTCTTGAAGCTGTGCGTGGCCGCAAGGGCGTTGCCACGGCAACCAAATTAGCGCAGGAGCTCATCGACTGCTACAATAAGACTGGCAGCACCATTCAGAAGCGCGAAAACACGCACCGTATGGCCGAAGCTAACAAGGCATACTCGCACTTCGCTTAATCTGCAGCGGATCTCTATGCTTGTATGATTACCAGTCATCCGCCGTTTCTACGGCGGATGACTGTGTTTCTGGGAGTGTTGAGACAAGGGGGGTTCTCTCATGCGCGTACCATGGATGGCCAGCGGCTTGGTCGTGCTGAGCGCCTTTGCGCTTTTTATTATTGAACTGATTATTGGTAAACAGGTCACCATCGACTTGGCAGGCAGTCCGCGCGCCTGGTTGGTTTTATTAGGGTGTTTTCAAGTCACCTTGGTAGTGGGATATGCCTATGCTTGGTGGCAGTCTCTGTATCGCAGTCGATATCTGCATCTGGCGGTAGTCGCTGTGTGTTTACTCGGCTGGAGTAGTGCGTGGTGGCTGCCGTACGAGCTTGATGCGCGCAGTGTGGTGATCGCTCCAGTATGGTCGACGATGCTGCTCTATTTGCATGGTCCAGCTTGGGCGATTGTACTGTGCTCGACTACGGTGAGCATGATTCAGGAGCGGGTGGACCCGCGGTTACGGCCTTCTTTATACGCGCAAAGTAATCTCGGTGCGTTTTTCGGCCTCCTGTGCTACCCCCTCCTCATGGAACCATTGATAGGCGTGCGCGCCTCCATGGCCTTTGCTGCCCTGCTGCTGGCCCTGGTGGTGAGCGGCCATCTATGGATGCTGCGACAGCGTTTTCCCCAGGCGAGCTTGGATGCGGCAGCCTCGGCCTCTGATGAAGGGGTTGCGGGGGCCGTGCGATCCCCTCGAACACCCTGGCGGGCTATGGCCCTGATCACGGGATGGTCGATACTGGGTTGTGCATTTTTAACCGTGGCAACAGCCCGCGCGTCACTGGATATCACCTCGCTTCCCTTGGTGTGGGCGCTGTTGTTGGCAGCCTATCTGGCATCGTGGGTGTTGGTGATGGGGCCCCTGCGTGGTGTGCGGCAGGGGCGCTGGGATATGATGGCAGGTAATAGCTTGCTATTGGCGATTCTGGTGCCGAGTCACCTTATTGTTTCGCCAGTGGTTCTGGCTTTGGCAGTGCTATTGGTTTGTTGTGCCCTGCATGCTCGTGTAGCGGCTGTGTATCCCCAGCAGCGATCAGCTATGGCCAATGTGGCCATAGCCTTTGGCGGTGCCATTGGCGGGATGGCTACTGCAGTGTTTCCTCCT
The DNA here is from genome assembly GCA_007693455.1 of Planctomycetota bacterium. GTDB lineage: Bacteria > Planctomycetota > UBA11346 > UBA11346 > UBA11346 > REDP01. The sequence goes on from REDP01000245.1 coordinate 15,780, forward strand.
ATGGTGATGAATGGCCCCTGGGAGTGGCGGGTAGTGCTTGCGCTCATCGCTGGAGCAGTCGCAATACATGTCTGGCGGCAACGTACGCAGGTGGAGGAACGTCGTCAGCGTATGCGTGTACTCATGGATAGTGCCCCGTTGGTTTTAGGGTGTGTGGTTGCCATTATTCATCATGCCTGGTATCGCCCAGAACTTGGGCCTACTATAACGCAAACGCGGGATTTCCATACGACCTGGACCGTAGCCACTGATCCTAATACCAGTCGTGATTTTCGTTTGATTAGTGGAAATACCTACCACGGTTCTTGGGGAGAAGATGCCTCGTGGTCCTACTATTCGCCAGATGGGCCAGTGGGCGCGGCCATCACTGCCGTACGCCATGCCCGTCCAGGCCCCATGCGGGTGATGTTGGTGGGGTTAGGGGCGGGAACGACCTTGCAGTACTTCTTTGCTGGCGATGAGGTGGTGGCCGCTGAAATCTCTCCAGCGTTGATGGAGCTCTACGCTGGCGATAGACCAATGATTCCCACAATTATTGAGAGTGAAGCGGATGTGGAGGTGCATATTATGGATGGTCGCCGCCTCCTGCAGCAGGAGGAGCATAGTCAGTCGTATGATCTCATTATGCTCGACGCTTTTACTGGCAGCGCCATTCCTGCCCATTTATTGACGGTCGAAGCTATACAACAAGCCCAGTCCCTTTTGAGTGATCATGGATTAATGGTGGTCCATACCTCAAATCATCATTTGCGGGTGCATGAAATTGTCATGAATGCAGCGGCGTATTTACGGATACCTGCAGTGATTATGGAGAACGAGGGGCGTTCATGGCCGCTTGATGATCGTCGTGATCCAAGTATTTGGGTAGCCTTGGGGGCAGCCGAAACACTTACCCATCCTCGGGTGTTCCCTTTGGCGCGGCGGCAAGTGGGGCTCGGTCATCTGCAGTCTTGGCAGCAAGTTCCTGCCTATGAAGCCCGCCGCCGCCCATGGACCGATGATCGTAGTAGCGTATTGCCCTACCTGAATTGGTAGATTGATCACTCTTGGTGAGCCAACATTGGCCTATGGAGTCTCAGGTAGGGATGCCGCCGATATAGTTGCCCAGTTGCTCGATGGCTTGATGCTGCTCTTCAAGTTTGGCTTTGACTAAATCGCCAATAGACACCAAGCCAAGGAGCCTGCCGTCGTTGTCAAGCACGGGAAGATGGCGAATGCGGCGATCGGTCATGATTTGCAGAGCATCATTGGTGTTGTGTGTGCCGGTAATCGACGGCAGTGAGTCGGACATGCAGTCGCATACCAGCGCCGTATCGTATGCAGCCCCATTGGCAAGGCGCTGGAGAATGTCACGCTCTGCCAGGATGCCAAGGAGGTCGTCGCTGGAATGCGCCTTGACTACCAGAGCGCCGATTCCCAAGTGAACCATGGTGGAGATTGCTTCGTGGAGAAGCGTATCTGGGGCAACCGTATGAACGGTAGCACCCTTGCGGTTGAGTAGCTGGGCGATGGTTGTCATGATAAAGAAGGCCCTCCACACCTTAATTATACTCCTCTTGGATGTATAATGCAAGGTTGCGAGTTGGGTGGCTCTGATGGGAGGTCAGGGCGGCTCCAAGCTTGTCACCGGGAGTGCCGGTCTCCCGATCAATGGCATTAAGCGTTTTCGCGTGTTGTGTGTTGAAGCCCAAGCTAGGTCGACCGACAGGCCCCAGTGGGGCCTCGCATACTAGCCCAGGGTTGCGCCACAGGCGCTACCCTGGGTGTGCGTGCCGTTTGAATCAACCCTGAAAGGGTTGCGCAGACTCAGAGCAGGCCGGAGGCGCGGTGCTTGTTCCCGACGAACTTTGAGTGCCCTCGTGGGAGGCGAGATGCCGTGGCCACAGTGTGATTAAGGCTCTGGGGGGCGTTCCTTCCATAGGCCTTCATCTTTAATGAGTTGCACCAGGGCCGCGCGCGCTTCGGCGAAGGGAACATTGACGCGTACCTTTTCGCGTCCGCGGTACAGATCAATCTTACCTGGTCCCGAGCCGACAAAGCCAAAATCGGCATCGGCCATTTCTCCAGGCCCGTTGACAATACATCCCATAATAGCAATGGTAACCCCATCCAGGTGATCGGTAACCTCCTGAACATGGGCGGTGGTTTCGACGAGATCAAATAGCGTGCGTCCACAGGATGGACAGGCAACATAATCGGTACGCGTGGTGCGTGCTTTGACTGCTTGCAAAATGGTGAAAGAGAGATCGATGGGATCATCCACTGCAGGTAAATAGATGGCATCGCCGATGCCATCGACCAGGAGGCTTCCAGCAATGGCAGACAGGGCCAAGGGGTCGCGATTTTGCCCGAGGACGAGGGCTATGGGATGACGGATTCCGCTACCTGGTATGGCTTCTTCAGCGGTGACAAAACGTTCTTCTATGATCGCAGCAAGCAATCGGTAGGCACGGGTGGCTCCCATAATACCGCAGTCGCCAAGGCCCAAAAGGCGGTGCTCTGAGAGGGAGTGGATACTGTCACGCAAAGCTTGCTCTGGGGAATCGCCCAGCAGGTCAAGCAGTATCAGGCATCCAGAAGGCGTGGCCTCGAGCGTCTCGCCAGCTGTGATGCGTAGCAGTGAACATTGCTGATCGTCTGTGTTACTCTTAGAAGGTTGTTGGGTGCTACTGTCACGGCGTCGCGGAATGGGGCCCTTGGCGTTACTTCCCCAGAGGTAGGGGTCATTGACCACAAGGTCGGCAGGTGTTTTGGCGCTGCTTTTTTGGCGATGGAGGGGCGCAAGGACAGCAGGTACTTGTCCACCGCCAATGGGGAGATTACCGGGCATGCGCATGATTTCTGCATTACGGCGGCGAAAGTCGTAAAAAGATATATGCTCACGCGGTGGCCAACTGAGGCCGTCAGCGACAAAGGGAGGGGGCTGGTAGCGTCGCACCAAGGCTTTGGCCACGGGGATTTCTTCAATGGGATCTTCGGTGAGGCTGACCCGAACCGTGTCGCCAATGCCGTCCTCCAGTAAAGCTCCAATACCACATGCTCCCTTGACGCGGCCATCAAGGCCGCCACCAGCCTCAGTGACACCCAGGTGGAGGGGGTAGGGTTCCCCGTGTTGCTCAAGACGGGCGCAGAGCAGTCGGTAGGCTTGCACCATGACCTTTGGATTAGAGCTTTTCATGGAGATGACCAGGTTGCGGAAATCTTCCGCTTCGGCCACGGCAATAAACTCCATGGCTGATTCAACCATACCCGCAGGGGTATCACCATGGCGATTCATAATACGATCGCTGAGGGATCCATGGTTAACGCCAATGCGCAGGGCTCTCCCCAGCTCGCGCGCACGAATCACCAACGGGCGGAAGCGTTCGGCAACCCGTTCCACTTCAGCAGCATACTCCTGATCACTGTATTCAATTATCTTAAAAGCTTTTTTATCAGCAAAGTTGCCAGGATTTACCCGCACCTTTTCCACATGCTCAATGGCTTCTATGGCAGCCTTGGGCATAAAGTGGATGTCCGCGCACAGGGCCACATGGCTATAACCTTCGTTGTTGAGTTGATGACGAATGGCCGCAAGGGCTTTGGCGTCTTTGACCCCTGGGGCGGTGATCCGTACCAAGTGGCACCCAGCATCGGCAAGTTGCTTACATTGATCTACGGTTGCGGCTACGTCCTGGGTGGGGGTGGTGCACATGCTTTGCACCAAAATGGGGTTATTACCGCCAATGCGCAGAGAGCCAATGTGTACCTCGCGGCTGAGTCGTCGACGATAGGCAAAACGATCACGCACATAGGGAGGAAGACGGTCAAGCATTATTGGTCTCGTTGTGATTTCGAGTAGCGTTGAAGAAAGGTACGTTCGCGGCGGCTTAATGATGGCAGGCCTTGTTGGGAGACCTTTTCCAGAAGACGGTCAAGCTCGCTATGTTCCCAGTGTTGTTGCTGAACATGGTGGCGCTGCCGTCGCTGGTGCAAACGGCGAAGCACTGGCCCCAGCATCCAGCGCCAGCGCACCGCAAGAAAGCCAATGGCAGCTCCGATAAGGTGTACATCATAGGCAGTATGGGCACGCTCAGTGCCAAATTGAATAAAATGCAGGGTATCTAAGAGTACCAGTATGGCAGCCAACACCCAGGCTGGGATGCGCAGCACCAGCATGGCTAACACCGGAGCAGTGGGAGTATGGGCGGCAAAGCCAACAATAAGGGCATATACCACCCCAGAAAACCCCAATACCGACCCCTGCATAATGCCCACATGAAAGAGGTTGCCAACAACGGCAACCACCAGGACCAGGATGCAGAAGCGGAGTCGCCCTAAAAGCCGCTCAAGGTGACGGCCAAAAAAGAACAGCCCCAGCATGTTCCAGAACCAGTGCATAACCTGTTCGTGGGTAAATGCGCCAGTCACTGCGCGCCAGACCTGTCCGTGCCAGATCTGATCGTTGGCAAGGAGGGCCTGGGCTACTGGAGATGGGTAGCCCGAGAAAAGGCAGAGCAGGAAAATCGCCGTATTGATGCCCAGTAGCATCGTCACCATGGGCGAGCAGTAGCCGGCGGTGGCTTGCTCAATGAGGAATAGGCGGTGGTTCAACCATCGTAATGCGCGCATCCTGCTATGCTTGGCCTTACTTGACGCTAGGCAAGCGGGTGCACGGGCCGGGGGATGGTCTATACGGTCCCATTATTATATGGGTGGGAGTGAAATAACCCACCATATATTGTGGTATACGTGCTGTCTGTGTGCCATGGGCAGTGGTTGCACGCAGAAGTTTTAGGTTGCACAAAGTAGTGTAAGGTTGCAATGTGTGCTTATCGGATGGGCCGCCGTGTTAGAACACTTGCCGACGTCACGTATATCACCCAAGCATCAAGTCACGTTGCCTCGCAGCACACGTGGCTTATCTGGCATTGAAGAAGGGGCTGAGGTCTGCGTCCTGCCCCATGCAATGCCATTGCGTGATGGCAGCAAGCTCACCACCTTGGTGGTTCTGACAGAAGAAGAGTTGCGCAAACGCGAGGATGCCATTCGAGCGCGGGATGATATCCCCGTAGCAACCAAGGAACGGCGCATTGCCATGATTAATGGTCGTGTGCGGCAGTTAAGTGTGGATCGTCAACGCCGCGTCGTGCTACCGCAGCATTTTGTGAAGATGCTGCAACTTGAGCGCGATGTCTATATGTTTGTCAACAATCAGTCGGTGATGGTCTGGCATCCCCAAGACTGGCTGCGCTATAACCAGGACCTCGAAGAAGAAGACGCCGATGACCTGATGCTGTAGGCACCAGGGAAGCGGCGAGAAAGGAGCAACGCTCATGACACCCATCACTACCTGGAGAGACCTACTCGACCGTGGCGCTATTTGGCCCGAGGGTCCATCTCAGGAGGCTGTTTTTGCCTTAGCCGAGCAGGCTGCTGCTCGCTGCCAACGAGCTCAAGCAGCTGGGATTGCCGTAACCCCCAGTCGTTACGTGGCCTTCGTGCAGCGTATTGTTGCGGCTCGCCGCAATCCTGATGCCACATCATTCGCGCGTGCTGGGTGAGCGTGAACCATGGGTGAAGCGCCAGGACATACTCCAGTGCTTATGGAGGAGGTGCTCCGCTACCTGAATCCCCAGTCCAATCACACTCTGCTAGACTGTACCTGCGGCGCAGGCGGTCATAGCGAGGCTCTTTTACAATCTCATGCTCAGGTAATTGGGGTTGATCGCGATGCCCATGCTCGTGCCCTTGCCAGCGAGCGCTTGTCTGGGTATGGCGCATCCTTTCGCATCTATGCTGGAACTTTTGCGTCTGCCGCAGCTACATTCATCGCCCAGGGCCAGCGCTTTTCTGGAGTCCTTGCCGATTTGGGGGTATCAAGCATGCAGCTTGATGATCCCATGCGCGGTTTTGGCATTCGTTCGCAGGCTGATGCGGATATGCGTATGGGCGATGAGGCTGAACATGACGCGCTCACCTTTATTGATCAATGTTCGCAGGAAACCCTGGCGCAAGTTTTGCGCGACTATGGAGAAGAACGTATGGCTGGCCGCGTTGCACGTCACCTCAAAGAAGCGCGGGCACGCGGTGCACGTTCTGCGGCAGAGCTTGCCGATGCCGTGCGCTCTGCCCTGCCAGGACGTCACCAGCGCCACCCTGCATTACGAACCTTTCAGGCCCTGCGCATTGCGGTGAACGGTGAGCTAGAGCAATTACGCAGCCTGCTTGATGCCCTCCCCGATCTCCTCGAGGATGGCGGCAGAGCCGTACTCATAAGCTTCCATTCACTGGAAGATCGCATGGTCAAATATGCCTTTCGCGATGGTCGCCGTGAGGGGGTGTACAGCGATACTGCCCGCAAGGTGGTAACCGCTGATTCTCAGGAGATTGCGCGTAACCGACGTGCATCCTCGGCAAAATTACGTTGGGCCATCCGTGCTCAGCGCTGTGAGTAGATACGATGTGTATGCCCATAAAGGCGTTACAGGAGATTTGATATGAAAGTAATAATGATAGCACATGGAATATTTTTAGCCACATGGTTAACCGTTGCCTGTACCTTTGCTCTCGGTGTCGCCACCTTAGGTAACGAAGCCACCCTATTGGGCATGCATCGTGGTAATGCTGTGCAGGAGCGAACCGAATTGCTCCGCCAGCAGGACATACTGCAAGCGCGCCTGCAAAGCGAAGCGCGCCGAGACCGTTTGGAAGTGGCTGTGCGCCGTCTGGGGCTGCCTTTGCAGCCGCACCAGCATCCTCGCGAACATACGGGTGCGGTTGAAGTGGCGCGAACGCTTCGTACTCGTGAGGGGTCCTTGCAATGAGTCCTCCGGGAGCCTCTCACCATGGCCAACCCTGGCGCACCTGCATGACTGCAGTGGTGTTTATGGGTTTTTTGGCGATGATCGTCTGGCGCCTATATGATTTGCAGGTGGTGCATGCCGATGATTTGAGCGAGCGCGCTTTACGGCAGCGCATGCGTACCGTTGCCATAGAAGCCCAGCGCGGAAATATTTTTGACACCAACGGCAAGCCCTTGGTGGTGTCGCACGCTGGCTGGGATCTCTTTGCTGATCCCACGTACATGAACGATAAACTGCAGGCAACGGTGAAAATCGCTCAAATAGCAGGGGTTGATCGTGCAACCTTGCGTGGCCATTTTGAAGCAGCGACCAATGGTCGCCGTATTTTACGTAATGTCGATGACGATGTAGCCGAGGCCATTCGAGAGCTTGGCCTGCAGGGGGTGTATCTGCGTCGTAGCTATCGCCGTGATTATCCCGCCGATGCTTTAGCGCCGCAGGTCTTGGGCTTTGTTCTCGATGATGAGCGCGGGGGTGGTGGCATCGAAGCGCGCTTCGATGAACATCTTCGTGGCATTCCTGGCAGTGAACGGATTCTCGTAGATGTGCGTGGGCGTCGTATGCTAGGACAAGACCCAGAACGGACTCCAGCCCGTCCAGGTGGCCATGTGCATCTCACCCTTGATGCCAATATTCAAATGGCCGCGGAAAGGGCTGTTCTTGGTGCCGTTGAGCGTCATCGCCCCGAGTCGGCAAGTGCCATCGTATTGCGTCCAGCTACTGGCGAAGTTTTGGCTATGGTGAGTTACCCCAGTTTTGATCCGCGCCAATTGGCTGAGGCAGAAATGGCCGGTTTCCGTAATAATGCCCTTGCTTTTGTGTATGAATCAGGGTCGGTGATGAAGCCACTAATGGTAGGAGCGGCCGTAGCCGATGGGCTTAGTGGCTGGGATCAGCGTATTTTCTGTGAGAACGGTCAGTGGAATATCCAGGTTGGACGAGCCCGGCGTTTATTGCGCGACCATAGCTGGCGGCAAGGCGGCAATGGCTGGCTTACGATCACCGAAGCACTGGCTAAATCTGATAATATTATGCCCGCCAAGCTTGGCCTCAAGATGGGGCCAGAACGTATGCACCATTGGGCGGACACCTTTAATTTTGGTCGGCGTACGGGCATCGAATTGCCAGGAGAAAATGTTGGAATTATGCGTCCCAAGGAGCGCTGGGACCGAATTAACTCGGCAATCTCTGTGCCCATTGGCTACGAAGTTTCGGTGACTCCGTTGCAGATGATTGCGGCTCATGCGGCAGTGGCCAATCGTGGCGTATGGAACACGCCCCATCTTGTTTCCCATCTGCAGCGCTGGAGTGATGAACGGCAACGTTGGATTGAAGCTTCGCCAGAGGTCCGTCGTGAACGGCGTCGGATTTTGAGTGAAGCTGATTCCCTCGCCATAGAAAGTGCCATGCGCACGGTAATGGAGTCAGGAACAGGCCGTCGCGTGCAATTGGATGGATGGTCAAGTGCTGGTAAAACAGGTACCACCCGCAAGGTGATCAATGGCCAATACTCTTCCGAACATCACATTGGTTCTCTCGTGGCCTGGGCGCCAGCTCGTCCCGATCGCACGCCTGATTTCATTGCCTTGGTTACGGTTGATGCTCCAGAGAAAGGCACGGGCTACTTCGGTGGTTTGACTGCCGGTCCTGTGGTCAAAGAGATTCTTGAATTTGCTTTGGATTATGAGGGTGTACCCCGTGATGATGAGGTGAAAGCCCAGGGTAATCAGGGGCGGGGACGGTGATGATGACTCTTCAGCGTCATTATACTCCTTTACTTCCCCCCATTGATGTGGCCGCTGGCAACCTCCATCGCCATATCCAAGAAGTACGACCGGGCGATATACTGGTAACCTGGGCCCATGGGACGCAGCTTGATGAGATCTGTACCCAGGCCCTTCGTGCCCAAGCGTCCGCCATTGTTTGTGAGCACCGTCCAAGCGTGGATTACCCCTCTGACCGTGTGCATGTGGTGGAAAATGCGCGCAAAGCGTTCGCCCTCATGAGTGGTGTCCGCCATGGCATGCCCCCCCCCCAGCCCCTTGTCGGGGTTACTGGTACCGATGGCAAGACCTCGGTAGTACATTGCATCAGCCATTGCCTGGGAGACCAAGCGGCCAGCGTGGGATCCCTGGGGATGCGCTGCGGGGTACTCTACGAAGATACTGGCCACACCTCTCCCCCCAGTGATGTATTGCATCGATTTTTGGCGCAATTGCCTCCACAATGTCCTGGTGTGGCGATGGAAATAAGCAGTCATGCGGCACATCAAGAGCGTTGCGCCGGATTGCCCTTACGCGGCCTTGCCTTTACTGGCCTGGGACATGACCATTTGGATTACCATGGCAGTATGCGTGCCTACCGTGACGCGAAACTGCAAACGGTATCACTGTTGGCACCAGGTGCGTGGCTTGTGGTGAATGCCGATGATGCTCATGCCGTGGATTTCATTCGTGCCGCTCGAGGGATAACCGATACCATCGTGGAACTTGGTGTGCGCCGTGGTGATGCCTTGCTGCGCCGCCGTGAAGCGGGCTGGTCGTTACTCTTTGCCGGCCAACACTACCACCTCGCCCTTCCCCAAGCCGCCGCCCATCAGGCCTGGAATGCTGCCGCTGGAGCATTGCTCGCTCATGCCTGCGGCATCCCTTTGCCCCAAGCCTTTGCCCGTATCGGCAGCTGCCCCCCGGTGCCAGGACGGTTGGAACGCTTGGCGGATAACCCTATAACCTATGTTGATTATGCCTGCACGCCAGAAGCGGTGCGACGCGTAGTGGCCTGTCTGCGGCAGCGCTACCCGCAGCGTCGTCTCGTGGTAGTATTTGGATGTGGCGGAAATCGCGATAAGGGAAAACGTGGTCCCATGGGCGATGCTGCCGCCGAAGCTGATTATGCGATTATCACCAATGATAATCCGCGTGATGAAGATCCTCAGGCCATTGCTGATGCCATCCGAGCGGATATGGGTCAGCAGCCTGGTGAGCGCATGTCTATCATTCTTGATCGTCGTCAAGCGATTGACCACGCGCGTGTGCAAGCAGGGCACGATGGGGTGGTTGCGGTTTTGGGTAAGGGCCATGAGACGGTGCAAATTATTGGCGACCAGCGTATTGCTTGGAGTGACCGCGATTATATCGCCGGACTTCAGGGAGCGGTCTCATGACTGCAGCCCCCTTTGACTTGCAGGCCGATGAAGCACAGGCGCTTACAGGGGGCCGCTGGCACGGTATCCCGCGCACCGTGCGCATTCATGGCGCGACGATTGATTCGCGGCAAGTACGCCCAGGCATGGCCTTTGCCGCACTCAGTGGCAGTAAAGTTGATGGCCATGATTTTGCTGAAACTGCGGCGGGTGATGGCGCAGTGCTTATTATCGCCGAGCGTCAGGTAGAAACCCCCGTTCCAGTTTTGCTGGTGGATGATGTTACAACTGCCTTGGGAGCCTTGGCGACTGAGTTCCGTCGCCGTTATCAGGGTGCCACATGGATTGCCGTGGCGGGAGCCAATGGCAAAACCACGGTTAAAGAACTGCTTCGTGCCGCATGTAATGAACATGCGCCCACCCATGCCACCGAGGGAAATCGCAATAACCACCTTGGTGTGCCCTTGACCATCCTCTCCACTCCCGCCGACTGCCGTTGGTGTGTGGTGGAGTTGGGGGCCAATAAGGGAGGCGAAATCGCCGAGCTCGCAGCCATGGTGCAGCCACACGTGGGCGTATGCACGGGGATTGGCCCTGCCCACCTTGAGGGCTATGGTGATCTTGCAGGTGTTGCTCGTGGTGAGGGTGCGGTATTTGCCGCAGTCCCACAAGGGGGTCCCTGTATCTTTGGTCGCGAAGGGCTTGAACAGGTGGCAGTGGCGGCAGGAACCTCGGCGCAAGCATTAGAGCAGATTATCATTGATATAGCACACGGCCGCGACCTCCTTGTGGTGGGGAGTGATCGTTGTCCCATCATTGGTGAAGCACGACCTGACGGTATTCTCATGCGCTGCGGCGAGGGTGAAGTGACCTTACCGTTGTTGGGCCGCCATAATTTGGCCAATGCACATGTGGCCTGGCGGGCAGCAGTTGCGGCAGGAGTCATTCCCGAATTAGCCCTGCGTGGCCTGAAGCATGTAAAGCCAGTGCCTGGGCGCTTGCGTCTTGTTCATCTTCAGCACGGACATCGCCTCTACGATGACTGCTACAATGCCAATCCAGCCAGCATGTATGCCGCCCTTGAGGAGCTGTCCCGCTCCCATGGCGCGCGCTTAGCCGTGCTCGGGGCAATGGGAGAGCTGGGAGAAACCAGTAGCGCCCTGCATCACCAGATTGGCGCTGATGCGGCACGGCTGGGCTTGCCCCTGCTAGTGGTAGGTGATGGCCCATTACCGCAGGCCCTGCTTGCCGGCTATATTGACGCTGGTGGCCGCGACCATCTCCACATGGATCACGTTGCCACCGCATTATTGCAGTTGCATCAGCGTTTAGGCGTTGGACCTACCGCGGTATTGGTGAAAGCCAGTCGTGCCGCTGGCTTGGATCAGATTGTTCATGAGTTGATCGCTGCTTATGGCGAGGATCGGGAAGCGAGCCCTCAATGCTAAACTTCCTGGTGCAGTTCAGTGATGTCTTTGGACCATTTCGACTCTTTGGCTACACCTCCTTCCGTGCGGTTATGGCCGCCCTTACCGCCTTTGTTCTGATGATGATTATTATGCCGCGGCTTATCGCTTGGTTACGGCGCAAACGCTTCGGCGAACAGGGGGCCAAGGGTGATGGCGCCATAGTCGTCGACACCATGCGCCGCGCCAAGGCTGGCACTCCAACCATGGGTGGACTGGGATTGGTGGTCTGTGTGGTGATCACCGCCTTGCTTTGGTGTGACCCTCGCCTGGGGAAAACATGGTTGCTGATCTGCGGTATTATAGCCTTTGCTGGAATGGGTTTTATTGACGATCGCACCAAGATTTTCAAGGGTGCCAAAGGCATGTCCATCCGCGTAAAGCTTGTCTTGCAGATCCTCCTTGCCGCAGGTTTTGGCTTGTGGTTTTGGGCCTTAGATGATGGCGTGGTGGTTGCCAGTATCATTACCCATGTCAGTGAAGCCAAAACCATTCTTGCCCAAGAGGGAGTTTTTGCTGATTCCGTGGCCCATCATATTATTCTTCCATTTATGTCTCTAGAGTCTGCCTTGCCAGTAGGGCTGGGTATTGTGCTCTGGGCCGTGGTAATGCTTTTTGCCTGTTCGAATGCGGTCAATTTCACCGATGGCATGGATGGCCTGGCTTCTGGTACCATGCTGATCGCAGTGCTGGCATTCATGGTGATCGCCTATATCACCAGTCACTTTATTGCCGCCCACTACCTCAAGATTCCCTACATTCGCGGCAATGAGCATGTGGCTGTGTATTGTGCCACTCTTGCGGGTGCCTGTTTGGGGTTCTTGTGGTTTAACGCTCCACCAGCGCAGGTGTTTATGGGTGATACCGGATCGCAGGGCTTGGGTGGTGCGTTAGCGCTTATTGCCCTTACCACCAAACAAGAATTCCTCATTTTGCTAGTGGGCTTTGTCTTTTTTGCCGAAGCCCTGTCTGTACTCCTGCAAGTATGCAGTTACCGCCTCTGCGGTGGACGCCGTATTTTCTTATGTGCCCCCATTCATCATCATTTCCAGTATCTTGGATGGAGTGAAACCAAGATTGTCATGCGTTTCTGGCTTATTGCTGGTCTCGCCGCCCTCCTAGCCCTTGCCACCCTCAAGCTGCGTTAATCTAACCTATGCACGCCACGACCCTACGTTTCTGGTTATGGGGACTCACCCTTGCCCTCTGCGGCTTGGGTATGGTGATGGTGGCGTCAACGACAACCATCCGCGGAGCAGAGCTCGGCCTCAACTATCGTGCCATGAGTATTCAGGGCATGGCCTTTGTGGTGGGACTTATTGTTGCCGTAGTCATCTCCTTGTGCGGTATGCGCGTACTGCGCAATGGGTACTTAATCGCCATGGCAACCGTAGCCGTGGCGACATCATTGGTCGTCCTGCCCTACATTGCGACGCCCATTAATGGCGCCTATCGCTGGATTAATCTGGGTCCCTTTAATATCCAGCCAGCGGAATTAGCCAAAGTGGTTATGGTTTTGGCCGCGGCTTGGCATTTGGTGCGCCTACAAGAACGCGTGCGCGTCCACTGGGATGGTGTTTTACTTCCCTTGGCTGGCTTTGGCGTAGTTGCCTTTCTCGTCTATCGCACCCAAGACTTGGGCTCTGTGGTAGTGATGGGCTTAGTCCTCTGGGCGATGATGTTTTTCGCGCGTACTCGCTGGTTGTATTTTACCGTTTTGGGTCTGGCGAGCCTGCCCATGGTTGCCTATGTCACCGTCTTTAGTCAAGGCTATCGCCGAGATCGCATGCTCGCATTCCGTGACCCCTGGACGGCAGATGGTCCTGCTGCCTATCATTTACAGCAGAGCGAGCTTTCGATTGGTTCTGGGGGGGTCTTTGGCGTAGGGCTTGGACAGGGGGCCTCGAAGCAGGGGTTCTTACCAGAATTTCATACCGACTTTGTCTACGCCATCATTTGTGAAGAATTGGGAATGCTGGGTGGAGTTGCGGTGGCTGGGGCCTTTTTACTCTTGGTTTTAGTGGGCCTGAGTATCGCCAATCGTAGTGAAGATCGCTATGCCCGTTTGGTCGCCATTGGGGCCACGGTGCTCTTGGGTTTCCAAGCCTTTTGGAACATGCTCGTAGTCACTGGGGCGGTGCCGACCAAGGGACTTACTCTTCCCTTCATTAGTTATGGTGGCACCAGCCTGGTGGTGAGCATGGCTCTCATCGGGATGCTTGACGCGGCCGCGCGCACCATTCCCGTTACGGCGCCTGGAAGATCACTGAGTAGCACTCGCATTGGAGCGATTGTGGTGCAGCGCGATCGTCCCACCGCCGCGCAACGCCTGCGCCGTATCACTACCGATCCAGTATCGCGAGCCTGGCACCGTCTTACCGGTAGTCATCAGCGCCGAGAAGGGGGGCGATCCCCTTAATGCGTTCCAAAGTTTTTTTTCAACTTACACAGTTTTCCTGTCAGCGCGCTGGCAGGAGCATACCCCTTGGTGACGTGTGTGGCGACACCGTGGGCTATGCTGTTGGGAGTCCCGAGCAGCGTCGGTTCTCCTTCCGTGATCGAGCCATCCCATCGTCAGTGGTTCCCCGCAAGGCCACATCAGACGATGATGGCTCCCCTGTCGCATCCCATCACCTCCCTGAAACGATATCCATGCCCCCGCAACGTGGATGGTATCAGGGAGGTGTTGGGATGCCCAGCATCACTCATCGGTGTGGCGATGAACGGTGCTATGGGTTAATGGTCACCCTGCCAGCGCTTCTTTCAGGGTTTTTTTGTTTCGGGGGGCGATGCCCCCCAAACCCCCCGACTGGCTTTGTCGGGGCTCGCGTTTCGCGGCTGCGCCGCTGCACGCGTGGCTGGATCGCTTCGCGATTATATCCAGCCACCGCCCCTCGGCGCCAGACAGGGCTTCGCCCTCGTTTGGCAGAGGTTTTTCGCGGTATTGTCTCGGACAGATTTGGCGCGTTTCGCGGCTGCGCCGCTGTACGCGTGGCTGGGGGCTTGGAGCTCGAAGGCAGTCGCAGCCCCCAAGAGACAAAAAGCGCTTCGACCTCGTTTTGGGGAGGTTTTTTTCGGTGGAGCTGGGGTCACCCGCCACTGGCTTTGTTGGGGGTTCCCGGGACCGCCGGTCTCCCGACCGGCCCATCGAGATCGCTTGCGCGCACAGGCGTGGTCTCCCTCAGGGCACTCCACAACCCCAGATTTCAGGCGTCAATGCGTTTTCTCACCTCGCTGTTTCAGGCGGTCAGGAGAGTGGCGTTTCCCGGTCCGTTTTCCTTCAGCTGGGCAGGTTGGGGTGATGGGATGATGGTATGAGACGAGGGCATGGGATCGTATTGTGTGGTGGGGGCACGGGGGGGCATATTATGCCTGGTCTTGCTCTGGCTGCGGCGTGTCGGGCCTTAGGTGCTGAGGATGTGCGTTGGATTGGCGATCCTGATCGCTTGGAAGCACAGTTGGTACCGCAGGCGAATATTCCACTATTGCCTTGGGGCTTATCGCGGCCGCGGCTGCGTTCGCCGCGTTGGTGGATGCAGGCCCTACGTCGTGCCTGGCATTGCTGGCGGAGTATGCGCACCCAGCCACCGCGGGTGGTGGTGGCCTTGGGTGGCTATGCGGCATTGCTGCCTGGTCTCTTGGCCGCGTTGCAGCGCCGTCCATTGGTGGTGCTCGAGCAAAACGCCTGGCCTGGTCGCACCAATCGTCTGCTGGCGCGAGTGGCGGACGTGGTGGTTACCCAGTTTGCTGAGGTCGAACGCCATTTGCCGCGGGCCAAGGCACGGCGCCTGGGTAATCCTGTGCGTGCGTTCCCCCGTCGCCTGCGCGGCCAGGATCCCACCATTACCGTTTTGATTATGGGTGGAAGTTTAAGCGCCCGCTCCCTCAATGATGCGGTGAGTGCGTCGGCTCCTGCCCTGTCTCAAATAGGCGGTGTACGCATTATTCATTTGGCGGGTGCCGATGACTGTCAGCGCATGGCAGAAGTCTACGCGCAGCATGGCCTGGATGCCCAGGTGCACGCTTTTATTCAGGATATGGAGCCCATCTACGCAGCAGCTGATTTGGCCCTGTGTCGGGCTGGGGCCACCACTGTGGCGGAGTGCTGTAGTTGTGGCCTTGGTGCTATTTATATTCCCTTGCCCTGGGCAGCAGAGGATCATCAGACTGCCAATGCTCGTGCTGTGGCACGGGTGGGTGGGGCGGTGGTGCTGCCCCAGGATGCGCTCAATGCCGCTTCTCTGCGCTATCTGCTGACCCGTCTTTTGCAGGATCGTAGTGTGCTCCGGCGTTTGGGGGAACGTGCCGCGAGCATTGATTGTCCGCAGGCTGCTCGGCGCGTGGCTCTCCTGTGTCAAGCTGTGGTTGGACATGCCAAGGGGGCGTCTCGATGGTAGTTTCAGGCCTCGATTTCAGGGCCGCCCATGTGCATCTCATGGGGATCGCTGGCGCGGGTATGAGCGCACTTGTGCCCCTACTGCAGCAAGCAGGTGCGCAGGTGAGCGGTTGTGATTTGGCGGCAGTGCCGCCCAATCACCATCTCCATGGCTGCGGGGTCTCCATTGCCTTGGGGCACGATGCGGGGCATTTGCCTGGGGTGGATATAGTGGTGCATTCTTCGGCAGTGGATCAGCGCAATCCCGAACTCCAGGCGGCGCGCGAGGCCGACATTACCGTCCTCTCTCGGCAGGCCTGTTTGGCGGAATTACTGCGCGGGCGGCGCACCCTGGCAGTGGCAGGATCGCACGGCAAAACCTCGACCGCCTGGATGATCGGCCACCTGCTTCTGGCCCAGGGGCGCGACCCAGTGGTGCTGGTAGGAGGGGCAGTTGCCCATCTCGGCGGCGGTGGTGCGCATGTGGGGGCGGGAGATGTGGTAGTGGTGGAGGTGGATGAAAGCGATGGCGGCTTTGCCCATACCAGTCCAGAAATCGCCGTGCTTACCAATCTGGAGGCCGAGCACTTGGATCATTATGGTAGCGAAGAATCGTTGTACCGAGCCTTTGCCCAGTGGTTGCAAGCAGTGCCAGCACAGGGCACGCTGATTATTCCTGATCAGGGCCTACCACCAGGGCTTCTCGATCAGGTGCAGGCGCAACAACGAGCGGTAGGACTTTGCTCTGGATCGGTACAGGCGCATGATCTCCACTGCCATCCAGAAGGATCGCAGTGTCGTGTGCACATAGATGGTGTGGATTACGGCCCTCTCAACGTGCCCATTCCTGGCACCCATATGGTGCATAATGCGCTGATGGCAGTTGCTGCAGTACATGCCCTGTGTGGTGAAGCTCCTTGTGCTGCCATGGCCAGCAGCGGCCGTGTAGGTCGTCGATTTACCGATCATGGTCGTTATCGCGGGGTGCGGGTGATCGAGGATTATGCCCATCATCCTACCGAAATCCGTGCTACTTTGGCTGCGGCCGCCTTGGCTGGTGGGCGTCTCCAGGTTCTCTTTCAGCCCCATCGCTTTACTCGTACGCGCGATCTTCTGTCCTCCTTCGCCACGGCCTTTACCCAGGCCCATGCTCTGGCGGTGGTGCCGACTTATGCGGCGAGTGAAGCTCCTGTGGCTGGAGGTGATGCCGCAACCTTGGCCTCGGCAGTCATGCAAACCATGAGTGATCCCGCCCGTGTCCAGTTTGTCCATCATTGGGCCACGGCCATTGCCTTTATTTGTGCCCACGCTCGCTACGGCGACACGGTATTGATCTTGGGTGCAGGCGATATTGGCGAGAGTGTTCCCGATGTAGTGCATGAGCTGCAAAGTACGGAGGCGCACTAATGTGGTCGTCTGCTCTACGTCAACGCAATGACATTGCCCAGATCCCCCTGGCCCAGCTTACCACTTGGCGCATTGGGGGCATGGCAGACGTACTTACCCTGAGTAATGAGCAGGACATTCCCGAGGTAATGGCGCAAAGCGAGCATCATTTTTTAGGGAAGGGGGCCAATCTTTTAGTCAGCGATGCCCCTTTGCGTAAACCAGTGATCCGGCTGGATCGGCGCTTTGCATCCAGTGAATGGGTGGCTCCAGGTTTATTGCGAGTTGGGGCTGCGCATGATCTCGCAGTGTTGGTGGGACGGTGCTGTCGTGAAGGATGGGGTGGTTTACAGGGATTAGCGGGGGTTCCGGCCAGTATTGGTGGCGCATTGCGCATGAATGCAGGTACGGCCCATGCGTGGATTCTTGATGTGGTGGAGCGGGTACAGGTTGTTGTGCCTGGTGCAGGGCAGCTGCAATGGCTCCATCGTTCAGAACTCACTCCAGTATATCGCAGTGCCGGTTTGCCCCCAGGGACCTGGTTGCTCGCCTGCGAGCTGCGCTTGCACCGGGCGGATCCTGAAGAACTGCTGGCTCATATGCGTCAGTGTAAGCAGGCCAAGGCAGCCTCGCAGCCCCTTGCCCAGGCCTCCGCTGGATGTGTGTTTAAGAACCCGCAGCCAGACTTGCCGGCAGGAAAACTCATTGATAGCTTGGGGCTCAAGGGACGCTCCTGTGGAGCTGCGGTTGTTTCAACGCAGCATGCGAATTTTATTATCAATACAGGCGGCGCGACGGCGGCTCAGGTGGCGCGATTGATACGTCATGTGCGCGCCGTTGCCAAGCAACAAGCAGATATTGATTTGCAGATGGAAGTGCAGGTATGGGAAATGGATGACCAATGGTTTGCCCCGCAACGGGGTGACGAGGTGCCGCCGCAGGAGGAAGATGATCATGTACGTTGACGTATTGTACGGTGGTCCAGGGCATGAACGTGCCATATCCATTCAATCCGGCCAAGCTTTTGCTGCGGCGCTGCGGGAGCGTGGCTTTGATGTGATGGAGGTCATGGTTGATCAGCAATGTGATTGTTCGGCGTTGCGAGCGCAGGCCGTGGTTGCCAACCTCATCCATGGTCAATATGGTGAAGATGGCCAGTTGCAGCAGGTCTTGCAGGAGGCGGGTAAATCATTTATCGGCTCTGATGCGCAGGCGAGTGCCCTGTGCATGGATAAAGGGCGCATGCGTGCAAAGGCTCAAGAGCATGGGGTTCCCGTTGCCTGGGGTATGGTACTTGACCCCCGCAATCCAGCAGCTGCGCGCGACTGCGTCCCGCCAACAATGACCGGATTAGTGATCAAGCCCTGCGCTGATGGTTCATCGGTGGGTATGCGTCTTTTGCCCAGTAAAAGTTTTCTCCTTCCCGCTCTGGAAGAATTACTTGCTGAATTGGGGCCAGTGCCGTTCTTGGTGGAGGAGCGATTGCCAGGCCCAGAGTATTCGGTTCCGTTGTTAGAGCGCGATGGAAAGATTCATCCCTTGCCTCCGATTTGCATTATTCCGGCCCAGGGTGTCTATGACTTTGCGGCAAAATATGAGCGTAATGACACCCAATATACCAAGCTCGATGATCCCGCGTTATATGCGCTTTTGCAGGAGCGAGCGGTGACGTGTTTTCGCTCAGCAGGATGTCGACACCTCGCACGGGTTGATTTTATGGCTGCCGCAGACGGTGATCCTAAGATGCTGGAGGTCAACACCTTGCCAGGATTTACCAGTCATTCCTTAGTGCCCATGGCGGCACAGTGGGAGGGTATGTCATTTGCCCAATTATGTGAGCATGTAGTGGGATTGGCGGCGCCGGTGGCGTAGTTGACTCGGCTAGATGAGCAAGAAGAAAAAGTTTTTTATTTGAGGAGATCACAAGTATGCCGCGAAAAAAAGTTCAGACCCACAGTGTTGATGATGCCCAAGATTTATTGGCAGTAGCCCAGCGTAAGCGCGCTGGTAAGCAGGCTCCAGCAGCAGTTCAAACAAGCCGCAAAAAAGCTGGGGAGCGAGAAGAAAGCGTGAGTCGCGGGGATAGTGACCCATGGAATGCCCATAGTGGAGATGATGATACGCGAAGGGGGGCCGATTGGCCCACATTCTTGCTGACAGCAGTGGCTGTTGTGGTAATCGTTCTCACCGGAATGTCCTTGCGTATGGCGCCTCCCGCCGCGCAGCATACTGAAGTACTCGCGCCCGATGGTGTGCCCACTGATCTTATGCGTGAGTGGCTACGAGGATTTCATGATAGCGAACTTCTCTTCCGTCGTCCAGACGCCCAAACCCTTGATGCCTTTGCCGCCTATTTACGTAATCGTACGGCTGTGGACGAGGTGCATTCGGTGCGTTTACGGCATCATCATCAGGCTGGTAGACATCCCATGAAGTTGGCCATAGATGTCACTTTGCATCGGCCCATGCTGCCTGTGATGCTGGCTAATGGAGAGCGAGCCTGGCTTGGCGAGCGCGGCCATATTCTTCCTGGAATATTACCCGGCCCCAGTGATCGTCCGTTGGTTCGTGGTATTGAGTATGCTGACGGCAGTATAGTTGACGAAATTGTTGCCGTATGGCCTCAATTGCATACGCGTTTGCACCGAACAATGCCAGGACTTATTCGCGAGATTCACGCCCATGCGCCATTGCCCAATAGTGATGATCATGGAGTGATTTTCACCACCAGCCCAGGCACCGTGTTGGTATGGGGCAATCCCGAAGAAAGTCGTTATGGGGTCAGTCGCGAACAGCGACTGAGTAACCTCATTCATACCCTACGCTCTCAGGGTGACTTACGCCGCGTTCCCGAGATCAATGTGCGCTTTCATGAGCCCTTCGCTGTGGTTGCCTCGCAACCCCGTTAAAGACCGCTGGGACGAGTAGTTGACGGAGTTTTCCACATTGACGGTGCAGGTGAGGCCTGAGCCAACTGTCAAGGGATAATGTCAAGGAATCCTGCCTTTGTGCCCTCACACGGTGTAATAATCTCTAGGCGAGCGACTTTGGATATCACGTAAAACATTCATAAATATCGGTTTAGCTTGATTCTCGTAGGGCGGGGGGCGCTTCGGCGCAATTATCGTTGAATGCCGTCTACTGGCCGAGGGAGCGAGCGTTGCTCTCTCTGCTGACAACTTTTCCACATTTCACTTTTCTTCTTCTCAGGCCTTGACTACTGGTAGGAGACAGGTAAGAGCCTCGGCGTACGGGGCAAAAACGGCACTATGACCAGCGCCCACAGGGATCGTGGAATGGGCTCCATCCAAATAGAGTCGCATGCCAGGGGCGGCGGCAGTAAGGCGGAGACAGTGAGGCGGCATCTGCACGCCACGAGTCAGGCGAAGGTCATCGGCGTTATTGCCATCGCTGCGCTGTACCCGATCACGGGAAACCCGCGTGTGGAAGGGTTCGCGCACTTGGTAGAGTAAGGCTGGCTGGCAAGGATGGCAGGAGTGATGAAAGCCTGCGCTGGCAATCGCCGCAGTGGCTCCTGCAGCAGTGGCAATCCACACCCCTGAACTGTTATGGAGTTCGCTGGCTTCCTGATCCTCGCTGATTTGGTAGCGGGTCATCGCCGCAGGGTTCTTATTGGTAAAGAGGCAATCATTAATGATGGGGTAGGGGCCTTGGCCACTCACTTGCCCATCAGGGCCGTGAATGGTTACCTGTAAGCGCGGGAAATGCTCCAGCTGTTCTCTGCCCTTATGGTATGCATCCAGTGTGGGCTGAACCTGAGCCACGCTACAGCGGGTAAAATGTCCCACCGAATGTCGCGGATCGGAGTTGACCGCAAGCAAGCGCTGTCCCGGATGCATCCACGCATGAATCCCGAAAACAGTGCCATCGCCGCCAACGCTGACGATGCAGTCAGCACCAGCAATGTCCTCGGGAGTGCAGTCGCCTACCCAGCATTCATGGACGAGATGCTTGCCAATGGCGCTGCGTACCTGGTCTACCGTGCTATGATGCTGGCGATGAGCCGCCAATAACTGTGCTTCATCAAAAACATGGGCGCGAATAAGCTGTCGTCGATCGCGTTCGCTCATACGCTCTAAGGCTGTGCGCTTGACCACCAAGAGAATGCGTGCCTGGCGTCTGGGGGGCATGAAACGGCTCCTTTATCGCGGTTGCCAGCCTGTGAGCCAACTCCGCGCTTCGGCATCGGCAGCGAGTATGTCTTCCAAGCTATGGCCGTATTTGGCGCTGCTCAGGGCATCAACGGCTTCAGCGATACCATGGGTGATATCGACAAAGCGAATGTCCTGGGCCAGGAAGCGCTCCACCGCCACTTCATTGGCGGCATTAAATATCACCGGCGCAATGCCCCCTAATTGTGCACAATGGCGTCCCAATTCTAGGGCAGGGAAACGCTTGTGGTCAGGCGTTTCAAAATCAAGACGTGCAATAGCCAATAGGTCCGGACAGGCTACTGGCCCACTACGATGGTAGGGCCAGGTCAGGGCATATTGAATCGGCGTGCGCATATCGGGGGCGCCCAACTGAGCCATGAGAGAACCATCAGCGAAGGCAACCAGGGAATGAATTATGCTTTGCGGATGGACCACGACTTCAATCCGTGACACATCAATGGCAAAGAGGTGATGCGCCTCGATGACCTCTAATGCCTTATTCATCAGGGTGGCGGAATCGATGGTGATTTTTGCCCCCATGCTCCAGTTGGGATGGTTGAGGGCCTGCTCTACGGTGACCTGACTGAGATTATGGATGGTGCGAAACGGCCCACCCGAAGCGGTCAGTAGTAACTGACTGATATCACTCTGGCGGTGATGTTCGAGGCATTGGAAGATGGCAGAATGCTCGCTATCCACGGGCAATAGGGTGGCACCATAGTGCATCGCCTCGGCGGTGATGAGTTCGCCCGCCATAACCAGGGGCTCTTTATTGGCAATTGCCACACGCTTGCCAGAGCGCACTGCCGCAAGCGTAGGTTCTAAGCCAGCCCCGCCAACAATAGCCGTCACTACGGTTGGGCAGTGTTCATCGCCTGCCGCTTCACACAGGGCAGCTGCTCCTCCGCACACCTCAATGTGCGGCTGGTCAGCAAGCAGGCCGCGTAATCGTCCCACATCTTCGCCGCGTGCGCACACTACCCGTTGCACGCCATGGACACGAGCCTGCTCAGCAAGTGCCTCAAGGCGTGTATGCGCGGTAAGAGTGTGTACGGGAATGCTGAGGTGGCGAGCAACGTCAAGGGTGCTCACCCCAATGGAACCAGTGCTGCCCAGTACACACAGTGGGCGGTGTTGATGGGCATCGCGGTCGATCATGCGCAGACCTCATCAAGGGCTTGAAACAAGCGTGCCTGATCTTCTGGGGTGCCGACGGTAATGCGTAGACATTCGCGCAATTGCGGCCGATCCCACCAGCGCAAAAGTATGCCGCGTGCTTTCAATGCGCGATAGATGGATTCGGCCTGCGGTCCCACGTGACATAACAGAAAATTTGCGCAACTGGGGGGCCAGGTCCAGCCTCGTTTTCGGACATCGGCCATTAAATCCTCTCGTGCCGCCAGAGTATCCTCCACCAGTTGCTGATGATAGTCCTGATCGCGGATGGCAGCCAAGCCCACTGCCTGGGTTAAAGCATTGACATTATAACTGTCTTTTACCTTGCAGAATTGGGCAATTATTTCTGGATTACCCAGGCAGAATCCCAGCCGCGCGCCGGCCAAGGCATACGATTTTGAACAGGTACGTAGGACCAGCATATTGCTATGGGTAAGCAACGCCGGAATACAGGAACTATCGGCCGTGGCATAATCAATATAAGCCTCATCCACTACCACCACACTCTGCGGCAGGGCCTCAGCCAAGGCCACGAGCTCCTGCACGCTCACCATGGTAGCCGATGGATTATTGGGGTTGGCGACCAAGATTAATCGCGGGGCGGCCGCAATGAACTCCTGGATGGGCAACTGCCAATGATCCTGCCATGCCACGTGCAGCATTTCCACACCCTGAATGGATGCCAAAGTATCATAGAGACCATACGTTGGCCAAGGAACCGCAACCCGATCGCCAGGCCGCAACACACTGCGGTAAATCATAGTCAGACAGTCGTCTGAGCCATTGCCAGCAACAATGCCATTGGCTGGATGGCCCCACAAAGCTGCAGCAGCCTCGCGCAAGGCATGACTCATGGGATCGGGATAGAGGCGCATAGACTCACCGCTGAGCTGGGAGAGGCAGGCTTGCACCGCCGGACTGGGAGGCCAAGCGCACTCATTGGTGTTGAGTTTCAAACAATCATTCACCTGCTCACCAGGGGTGTACCCCTGCATGGCCAGGACATCATCGCGCAGAAGTGCCGCTACCGCAGCCCGCTGCAAAGAGGGGATTTCAGACATGCGCGCAGACTATCAGTCGCCACCGTTCGACAATAGAAGGCTCCCCCGTCCTACCTCCACTCAAGGGCCTCTCCCCCAGCCGCGAAGAAGAAAAACCCACGCAGGGGGATGTCCGCAGAGGGTGACGGTCGGTTTTCCTTTTTTCCGCGGCCCCGCGGGATAATCATCCAACCCTCGGAGATAGCCCGCCAACGAGGATCTCTCGCCAAGGTGCAAAGACCGCAAAGGTACAACGCACTATGCTTAATCGTCTCCCTGCGCAGGCTTCTTAACGCCCTTGGTGAGCGAAAAAAATACAGCCTAGATCTCGGTTGAGAGCTTAGGGTTGGCTCGCAGGGGCTACTCTGTGGACGATACTGTGGCGGTCATCGGTAGGTATCCCCTCAAAGGCTAGGTTTTTGCAGTTTGACCAAAGCCTCATCGTACATGCCCTGGGGAATGTCGCCTTCGGCGAGCCATTCAGCCAACTGGGCACGGGCGATGTCTGGGGTGACGATGCCTTTGTTGACGAGCGATAATAAGGCGTGGATTTCGCCTTCGGCCTTACCTTCGGCTTTACCTTCGGCGCGGAAGTCTTCTTTGAGGAGATCGACAACACTGGTCATTTCAGGATCCTCCCGAAGGTGGCGGCGGAAACGGTCTGCCTGTTGATGGTTTAGTCTAGCAAGTTTTTCCATATGTGCAATTAAGAGGGCGATTTCATCACTGGGCCATGATGCTTGAATGCCCTTGAGTTTGCGTACTGACTCGGCGCAGCGTTCTACCGGATCGCCAATATTGGCCACCACCCACAAAACCGTGGCCACCACGTTTTTACGAATGGCCAGGGATGTGCGCCAGTCCAAATTGACATGCGCCAAGTGAAAGTGGACATCAAACACCGTTTGCCCACCGATGGCATAATGAAAGCGATCAGCCACCTCAGCCAAGGAAGGATCCGTTACCAGCAGGATCGGCAGCACCAAGGATTGGGGGTGGCGGCACAGGAGTTCAATCACATAACGGCAGGTTCGGCGATAATCCACGCCACGACGTAGAGACCAATGTTCGATCAGCAGGAGGATGTGTTCACTGCCATCGGCAAAAGAACACTTCAGGGCAACATCAAGAAAGCCGCCGTGGGCCTTGTCGACATCCAGGGGGAAGATTTCCGTGCTCACGGACTCGATACCCTGTGCTGGTCCATGCTCGCGGATCAGATCAGGGGCAAAGAGCTCTAGGGTGGCCTGAGGGTAGCGGGTGAGCAGTTGCTTGGCATGGGGATCTTGGGCTGCCATAATAAGTCAATATGAACCCTTTTTGCGCGTGTCAAGAATTGCTTTGCCAGAAGTGAATTCACTTTAAGCCCCTGAGGGAGTAAGAACGTCAGGACCCTCGGTAATGCGCAAAGAGCGCAGGGGCTGATGGAGATAGCGGAACTCACTGACATCGGGGACGTTGAGCCCACTCTCAAGAGCTCTCTCCCCCAGCCGCGATGAAGAAAAACCCACGCAGGGGGATGTCCGCAGCGGGGGACGGTCGGTTTCCCTCTTTTCTTGCGCCTCCGTAGCCCTGCGGGGCAATAATTATGCAGGCCCAAGACATAGCCAACATAATACGTATCGCTGTTGTGGGTGGATAGTCGCAGCCAAGCCAACTATTGTTAAGCTTGCGCAAGCAGGGTCTTGACTGTCGGTGGCTAGCGGTCCAATCATAGGAGGTGACGCATGGTTGCCCGCGTTATGTTATTAGGAGCAGGTATGTCTTTTATCGACCGTCTTAAATCCATTGGCGTGGTTGCCGTGATTCGCGGCCGCAGTGCCGATCACGCGGTGGAAACCGCGCAGGCACTCATTCGCGGCGGGATGGTTGGTATTGAGATGACCTTCACTACCCCCGATTGTCTCGAGGCGGTCAAACGTTTGCGCGATAGCAGCGATGACTCGGTCTGCATTGGCGTGGGGTCGGTGCGCAGCGTCGAGCAGATAGAAGCATCAGCGGCCTTAGGGGTATCCTTTGCCGTGAGTCCTCATTTTGAGCCAGAGTTAATGATTGCTGCTCTTGAAGCCAATCTTCCCTATATGCCTGGCGGTATTACGCCAACTGAAATCGTGCAATGCTGGGATAGTGGCGCTGCGGCGGTGAAGATCTTCCCTGCCAATCTGGTGAACCCCGCCTATGTGAGTGCCATTGCCGCGCCCTTGCCGGATGTTCCCCTTATGCCCACTGGTGGTATTGCTCCCGATAATTTCCTGCCCTGGCTTGAAGCGGGAGCCGTGGCGGTAGGGATGGGTGGCGCCTTACTGAAAGGATCGCTGGATGAAATTGAGGCCTCAGCTCGCCTGGTAAGTCAGCAACTCGCAGCCTTTCAAGAGCTGCGTGGCAATGGTAGCTAGCCTTCACTTAGCATACGGCAAGGGGTATCATCCCCCCTAAAAAAAACCTTGGGTGGCTCCAGTAAGATGTGGTAAATCCCTCATTTCCCATCTTGGTGGCATTGTAGTCTAGGTATCTATGTTTGATACCATTCTTGGACTGCTTGTGGTGTTCGCGATCATTGCTGCCGTTGCCTCGGCGGTGGTGGAATTATGGGTGCGCATATGGGGCCTGCGGATGCGCAATCTGCGCGCCGCCCTTATCGATCTTCTGGATGCTCAGTCCCAAGTTTCGTCCCAGTGTTGCGAACGGCAGGCTGCCATACGGCTGACGGATGCGATGTTGTCTGCCTATCGCCGTGAACGGGCCTTGGATGTCATTCCTGGATCCATGCCGCCTGAAGTGTTCGCACGATTGTTGCTGCGTCTGGGTGAAATGCATCCGCCAGTACTGCGCCGCCATCTTGCTGATATTACCCAAGGCGCAGATGATCCCCATGTCGCTCTTGCCCAGTGGTTTGCCACCGCAATGGAAGAGGTTAGCGCGCGCTGGCGTTGGCGTACGCGCCTGCGTTTAGCCGTGGCGGGAATCGTCCTGGCGATTGTGGGGAATGTTGACGCCATTTTTCTGTTTCGGTTTATGCTCAACGATCATTCTGCGGTAGCCACCGTTGTTCAGCGTGTCAAAGAGGCCATTCCTGATGGTATAGAGCACGGCGATCTTGCTCAAAGCGCACAGCTATGGCTCTTTCTCATGCACTTCCCGGTGGGATGGCCGCCAGCGGCATGGCACTGGGCGGTGCCCCTTGGCTGGTTGCTCACTGGTGTGGCCGCAAGCTTGGGCGCTCCATTTTGGTGGGATCTTCTGCGCAGTATGCTGCGTGTCCGTGGCCACAGGGCAGCGCCCATGTCCCATGCTCCTCGGCAAAGGGAAAGTGTGGTGCAGGGGACAGTCAATCCAGTGGCACCATCCCTCCCCGATATCGAGCCAGTGCGCCAGGCCCTCGCACATTGGCAGGATCCCGCTGCCCGCGCAGTCGTCCTGGCAGCCTGCAGTGCCGTAGTCTATGCCCCGCCATGGCAGGCTGATGCCTGGTGGCAGGAGTTGGGCGTGAAGGTTGCCCCTTTTGCTGATACGGGTGTTGGAACCCAGGGCGCGGTTTTGGATGTCGGCCCCAGCCTGGTCGTGGTTTTTCGCGGGACCGAAATGCGCGCTGAGGACTGGGCCACTGATGCACGCTTTGTCCTCACCCAGCCCCAATGGTTGGCAGCCGCAGCAGTGCGTCAGCCCTCGCATGTAGGGTGGTGGCTACGACTGCGTAACTGGTGGCGGCGTACGCGCGGCGATCTTCCCCTTGTTGATACCCGCGTTGGTGAGCCAGCGATTCACAGTGGCTTTAGTGAAGCGCTCTCGGATGTCCTGTATCGTCACCTCCATCAGCTGGTGCGGGATATGCGTACAGATAACCACCCCCCAGGGTGTATATGGACCGGCCACAGCCTTGGAGGTGCCTTGGCGACCCTGGCAGCAGCCCGCTGCGTACTCAAAGGAACCCCTGTGCAGGAAGTCTCTACCTTTGGTCAACCTCGCGTGGGTAACGCGGCATTTGCGGCGTGGTATCAACGGCAATTGGGGGCAGTGCACTACACCTATGCCGGTGTCCACGACCCCGTGAGTTTGCTGCCGCCCGTAGTTATGGGGTACGCCCCAGTGGGACAGCTTCGTTTACTGCATGCGTCTGGAAGTGTTGAGTCCACACCGCCACTCTGGTATCAGCACCTTGCCCAGGGTACAGCTTTGTGGCATGACGGGAGTGATGCCTTGCAAGATGGTGCAGCCGCTCATGGCATCAATGCTACCCTTGACCAACTCATGGCATGGTGGGATACTCAGCAGCGAGGAGTACCAGCGACATCATGAATGCCCAGCAGCAACGCATGCAACGCGCCGCACAAATGGCTCTGGCCGAACCCCAGCCATTGGACCCCCATCGTCGCTCTGTTCCAGTGCAACGTTTTTCCGAACAGTTGCGAGAGCAAATCGTTGGTCAACGACAAGCCATTACCAGTATCCTGGACGGATTTTCCCGCGTGGTAGCTGGTATCCGCGATCGCGAGCGGCCCATTCTCACCCTCCTCCTTCTCGGCCCCACGGGAGTCGGTAAAACGGAAACGGTTAAGGCCCTGGCATCA
Source organism: Planctomycetota bacterium (assembly GCA_007693455.1). Classification (GTDB taxonomy): domain Bacteria; phylum Planctomycetota; class UBA11346; order UBA11346; family UBA11346; genus REDP01. The sequence continues at coordinate 43,953 of REDP01000245.1, forward strand.
ACTGTATTTGGTCGTCGTGATGCATTCGTGCGGATTAACTGTCAAGAATTTGCCAACGAAGGAGCAGTGGCGAAACTCTTTGGGGCACCTCCAGGCTATGTTGGATCAGAGGTGGACCCTCTTTTGTCGCAGGATCGCCTTGATTCTCATCACCGTCGTGCGCGTGATGAGAAACGTGGGGTATTTGCCGATGGCGAAGGACGCATTGCTAAAATCTTTCCACAGGAAGAGCACGACTATCTTTCTATTATTCTCTTTGATGAGGTGGAAAAGGCGCACCCTACGGTATGGAATGCCCTACTGGGTCTTATGGATGATGGGCATCTTACCCTGGGCAATAACGAGACCGTGGATTGCACCCGTTCCATCGTTATCATGACCACCAATGTGGGCGCCGAGGCCATGGCGCATACTCTGCAATCGCGGCAAGTGGGTTTTGATTTACCGCAAAACGACGTTGATGGCATGCATCGTGATCTTGCGCAGCAAGCCGTTAATGCCGCCAAAGAACACTTTCCCTATGAGTTTGTCAATCGTTTTGATGATGTTATCTGCTTCCGTGCCCTCACTCGCGAGGACTGTGCAGACATTCTTGATCGCATGCTGCAGGGGGTCTACCATCGCCTGCTGGCGGCAGAGGTGCCAATCATTCTTCATCCCAGCAAGGCATTTCGTTCCTTTCTTCTGAGCAAAGGCTATGATCCCGTATTTGGTGCGCGTCCCTTGCGTCGAACCGTTGAAAACGAGTTGGTGGCACCGTTGGCGCGCCTCATCGCCTCAGAGCAAATTCTTCCCGGGCAAGTGATTGCCGTTGGCTTACGCCGTGGCCACCCCACGTTTCGCATCGAAGGCCCGCGCAGTGGCGGTATCGTCGTGTAGCATGTGACCTTCCTTTGATGCTAAGAAGATCAGTGGTGACTGCCATGGCCCACGGCAGCTCGCATATACTCGTTGGCTTGGGGGTGCTTGCCGCACTTCTTACTCTTCATCTTCTTGCGGTAATTGTTTACTGGCTGCGACGCTTGCCTGCGGCCCCGAATCCTCTGTGAGTGAGGTTTTGGGGGCGCCCTCAAGGTTGGTTGTATGCAGTCGCCTGAGGCGCATGATCAGAATAATACTGCTGCAAAGGATGGCCGTGCATGCGGCGCCAGCCAGGAGTAACCAGCGACCGAAGCTGGCCACATTATCTTGCTCCTGATGGACGCCCTGAGACCAGGCGCTATACCCTGCGGCAAGCACGAGGATAGTGAAGAGCAGCATACCCAACCAGGCCACAATGAGCAGGCAACCCCAGAGACCAGAGCGTGCAGGTGGTGACGTCTTGGGATGCATGGGTGAGACACCTCCAAGGAGACGAAGGTAGGGGAGATCAGAGGGAGTCAAAGCTCACCAAGGAGAAGGCATTCCCGCTTCGCGGGGCATGAGGTCAAAAACGCCCTATTCAGAGCAACCTTGCTCGACGATCCGGAAATCTGCGGTTCCGGGGCCAAGCTTTGCGCCGCCCTATGGGGGAGAGGCAGCCCTTGGTTTCCCCATCATTCAGGGAATTTACAGCGGACTGAGACTGGGGGAATGATCTATGAGCTGGGCAATGCTCGGTGCGGTAACCGGTGCGATCATGCCTCGTTCGCAAATTATGGCCTGGATCAGCGTTGCTGGGGTAATATCAAAGGCGGGATTCAGGACTGGAACGTCAGCCGGCGCAAACGCGTGCCCACGCGGTGCGCGTACTTCATCAGGATGCCGCTGTTCGATAGCAATGCGGTCGCCGCTGGAGCAGGCAAGGTCAAAGGTTGTCGAGGGGGCGGCTACAATAAAAGGGATCCTGTGGTAGTGAGCCAAGACGGCAAGTTGATAGGTGCCGATTTTATTGGCGGTATCACCGTTGGCGCAAATGCGATCAGCACCCACAATAACTGCCTGTACCATGCCCTGAGCCATGCAGTAGCCAGCCATACCATCACTGATCAGGCGTACAGGAATGCCAGCGCGCTGGCATTCCAAAGCCGTCAGTCGTGCGCCTTGCAGTAGGGGCCGAGTTTCACAGGCCAGCACTTCAATAGCGGCTCCGCGGCGATGCTGCTCGGCGATGCAGCCAAGGGCAGTGCCCACGCCACCAGTGGCCAACGCTCCGGTATTGCAGATGGTAAGGATGCCTCCGTGCTGGGGAAGAATATCAGCGCCATGGCGAGCGATTCCCTGACAGAGATTGGCGTCTTCGGAGTGGATGCGTCGTGCCTCCATAATCAAACGTGCCGCTAGCTCTCGGGCGGTAAGGGCATGACTGTGGCTGTCAAAGCAGTCGCGCATGCGATCCAGGCAGTGGAACATATTGACCGCGGTGGGGCGACTCTCGCGAAGGACGTGCAGGGCATGGCTGAGGGCTGGGAAAAGATCGTCACCACTCGCTCCGCTATCAAGTGTGTGGCTGGCCTGCAGGCAGTGGCTGGCAAGACCATAGGCAGCAGCGATGCCAATGGCTGGAGCACCGCGAACCCGCAGTGTGGTAATCGCCTCAAGCAGTACATCTAAGCAACTGGCATCAATTTCGCGCACCGTTTCGGGCAGTAAGGTCTGGTCTAAAAGCCACAGACTGCCACCATCACTGCGTGCCTCCCAGCGCACGCCAGTCAGTGCGTTCATGCTGGACAGCTCTCGGCCACGAGGTCACGGAATTGCTTGAAAAGATAGACGGGATCGCTGGGCCCTGGGCATGCTTCAGGGTGGTATTGCACACTGAATACGCTTTTGCTGGTATGACGCAGGCCAGCACAGGTGTTGTCATTGAGATTGCGGTGGGTCATAACCACGCCTTCTGGGAGTGAGTCTGCATCCACGGCAAAGCCATGGTTATGGGAGGCAATTTCAATGCTGCCAGAAGCGAGGTTTTTAATGGGATGGTTGCAGCCACGGTGGCCGAACTTCAACTTAAAGGTGCTCGCGCCAAGGGCGCGGGCAATGAGCTGATGTCCGAGACAAATACCAAACATGGGCAGGCCATGATCAATGAGTGCGCGTATGGTTGCCACTGGACCATCAAGTACAGCCGGATCGCCAGGGCCATTGGAGACAAAGATGCCTTGGGGTTGGAGGGCTAAAATCTCATCGGCACTGGCGGTGCCTGGGACTACGCTTATGCGAAAGCCGCAAGATTTAAGCAGACGCAGGATATTATGCTTCATCCCCAGATCGATGGCCACGATATGGGCAGCACACGGTTGCCAATCCACTTGATGGCCAAATTGTTCCACATTGCAGCTTTCCTCCCAGGTGAAAGTGCTGCTGGTGCCGGCGTCGCTGGCCAAATCCTTACCACTCATATCGCTTGCTGCGGCCGCCCGCTGGATGAGGTCGTCATCACTTAGCGATGCATCACTGGACAGGACCGCGGGGAGTGCGCCTGCCTCGCGCAGGCGCTTGGTGATTTTACGGGTATCCACTCCTTCGATGCCAATAATGCCCTGCTCGGCAAGAAAATCGGGAAGACTGATGGTTGAGCGGAAGTTACTGGGGTGGTGGCAGCAGGATCGCATGACAAACCCCGCCAACTGGCAGTGGTCGGACTCCATGTCCTCGGGGATAATGCCGTAATTACCGATTTCAGGGTAGGTCATGGTAACGATTTGCCCTCGATAGGAGGGGTCCGAAAGCACTTCTTGATAGCCAGTCATACCAGTATTAAAGACGGCTTCCCCTTCCACGGTGCCGATAGCGCCTACCGCCCGGCCGCGAAAAATAGTGCCATCGGAAAGAACAAGGCGGGCAAGGGTGTGCTGCGTCATGAACCAATTCTCCCACTGGCAGAAGGGCCAGTTAAGCATGTCAGGGGCTAGCAAGCTGGGCCTGCGTGGGGCATGCTAAAGGGCCGTTGCCCATGGCAAGCGATGGGGCAGTAGCAAGTAGCGCAGGGGACGCAAAGCTTGTCCGGCAAGGGCGAATCCGCTTGGCGAAGCAAGCGTTACGCCATCCTCGGTACTTACCCCTGTGTGTCGGTAAAGATCTTGTTGGCGTAGTGGGCGAGGACGCGGTCAAGATCGTGCTTTTGCAGGGGCTTGCTCAGATAGTCATTCATGCCCACATCGGCGCAGCGGGCCCGTTCATAGTCCAGGGCATGTGCGGTTACGGCAACAATAATGACATCGGGGTTGATGCAGCCTTGGGCTGGGTCGCGAATCATGCGCGTGGCCTCGTGGCCATCCATCACCGGCATTTCGCAGTCCATCAGCACGAGGTCGTATGGAGCTCTTCGCAGACTGGCCACAGCTTCCTCGCCATTGGCCACCATATCACAGGTATGCCCTTGACGTTCAACCAGGGCGCGGATCACCGTTTGGTTGACATGATTGTCCTCGGCAATCAGCACCCGCAGGGGCCGAGGGTAGTTGTGACTGCTGGAGTGGGATTTATGGGCAACCATACTTACTGGTGGTCTACGTGTGGAGTGCGCTCCTTGTGAGAGCACTTCCTGGACCATGTCATGGAGGTGCTGTTGGCGGAAAGGTTTGGTCAAATAGCCATCAAATCCGTGACTCTCCATGCGCGATGCATCTCCCATCATACCCAATGAGGTAAGGAGAATAACCAATGTTTCACGCAGGCCTTGGTCATTGCGAATGGCCTTTAAGGCTGCCACTCCGTCCATGCCAGGCATCTGTAAATCCATCAGCACCAAGGCAAAGGGAGTGTCTGCCTGGCGTGCATCGCGCAGGCATTGCAGGGCTTCTGCCCCCGTTTGCGCCGTGGTAACGATGCATCCCCAATGGCTGAGCAGTCGTTCCAGAAGCAGGCGATTGGTGGCGTGGTCATCCACGACCAGTACTGGTACGCAGTCGAGATCGCGTTGCTCGTGGGCTAAAAAGGGATCGTATTGGCCCTGGGCTAGGGTGAGGCGAACGTAAAACGATGCGCCTTCGCCGACAGTGCTTTCTACCCAAATATCGCCCCCCATGAGTTCGGTTAGCTGCTTGCTGATGCTCAAGCCCAGGCCAGTTCCCTGATGGCTGCGGCTATTGCTGCCATCGATCTGTTTAAAGGGGGCGAAAATACGCGACTGCTGTTCCGCGGCAATGCCCGGGCCGGTATCGCGGATGGTAAATAGGAGGGTTGTCAGATGGTTATCGTTGGTGGCGCCTGGATCAAGTTCTACGCTAATAGTGACTGCACCCTGATCTGTGAATTTAATCGCATTGCCAAGTAAATTAAGTATGATTTGACGAAGGCGCCCAGAGTCTCCATGGATCACTGGCGGCACCGTTGGCTCGATGAGACACTGTAAGGACAATCCTTTCTCCTGGGCCTTAATCGCCATCAATTCCGCAGCGTCTTCGACAACATTGTAAAGGTCGAAGTCGTTGTTTTCGAGGGTGAGTTCCTCGGCTTCTATTTTGGAGAAATCAAGGATATCGTTCACCAGGCGCAGAAGGCTCTCGCCGCTGCTGCGGACGAGAGAGGCATATTGCCGCTGGGTTGGGGAAAGATCGGTCTCCATCAAGAGTCCACTCATGCCAATGACACCATTCATCGGCGTGCGAATTTCATGACTCATGGTAGCCAGGAATTCGCTCTTGGCGCGTTCTGCCGACTGTGCCTGTTGAGTGAGGGTCTGTGCTTCTATGGCAGCCTGGTGTAGTTTGTGCTCTTGCTCTTCATGGCGAACTATCTGCACTCGCATCTGGGCGAGGGTGTCATTGAGTGCGTGCGCAAATGAGTCATCGCTGCCGAGAATTGGTATTGCAATCTCGGTGTCACCCTTGGCAATGCGGGAAAGAATGTCGATTCGCTGCTCCTGGATTTCAATCAGTCGTTGTAAACTACGCAGCAGGCTCCCCCCCTCATCATTTCGCTGCAAATCGGCTTGCGGTGCCTCAAGACAAAGTGCACCGCGGGCAGCCCATTGCTCAAGTGTGTGCGTAGTGCGTTGAATGGGACGCAGGAGAACTCCAGACAGGCCATAAAGCAAGGCGCTGGCTGCCACGAGGCAGAGCGCTAAAATGGTCCATACTGCCCAGGCGCTGCGTTGTAAAAAGGTATCATGGAGATGGGTGAGATGTGCCGCCTTGGCCATGGCGTCATCATAAGGGGTTTCGACAATCAATGTCCAGCGCAGTGGCTCCAGTGGATCCGGACGCATGCTTTGGGTCGTGGATAGTCGTCCCCCAATGTCATGGCGTGAGATGACATCGTCGATGGTGATCGAGGTGTAGGAGGTTAGCATTGCTGTGCCGCTGGGATCGGTGGTGATGATGGTCCCCTGCTCCCCGGCCAGTGCTTTGGCAATAATCTCGGGATCGGTGTAAGCATGCTGCCGATTCTCAATAAAATGTTTACTAATAAGGTATGTAGAGTCGCGTCGCCGAGGCTGGTTGAGTAATAGGCCATCCTGATTGATTAGGAACACTTCTCCAGAAGGGTGAAAATCAGCATGACGCTTAAGGATCTCTTGCAGGCGAGGATAGGGGATTTGCACTGCCAGTACGCCATTACTACTGCCTTCTCCAAGTCTATATTCAATAGGAGTAGCGATAAAGGCTGCAAGGCTATAGTAGCTTGGTGCAAAGGGGGCGATATTCGAGACCGCGGCATTGCCCTGAGAAGCTATTCGCGCGACCTGGCTGAGGCCACTTTCATGATAGGGCTCCTGCCATAAAAGGGTGGCAAAATCACTTTCTTTAAAAGCGGAATAGACAATACGCCCATCACTACAGTCAATGAGAAAAATATCGTACAGCCCCAAGCGTTCGCTGGTGGATACAAAGTAGGGGTGATATTGTTCGTGAATACGATGGTAGGAGGCTGGTCCTGGGGCGGTGAGCAGGTGATCTTTGTAACCAATAGGATGCTGATTGCTGGCCATATAGGCGTCCTGCAAAACCACCGCCCGATCGTCTAGTTGCCGATGACGTTGCGCAAGATCGGTGTCTGATGCCCAGGGGGTAAGTTCCTGGCGATGCGGGGTGAGGTCCTGCTGGTAAAAGGCCTGTAGTCGCTCGCGCGCGGCGCTGGTATGCGCCTGCCAATCAGGAATCTCTTCCGGTAGTGCATTCAGAGACTGACGAAAGTGCTGAAAGGCCTCGCTGGTACTGGGGGCTGCTGCAAGCATGCTTACGTGTTCGTACAGTGATTGCAAAGACTGTTGAATCTCATCTCGGGTAAGATTTGCAACGGCCTCCTGCGTAGCGCTCGCTTGTTGGCGCACGGTGCTGTCTATATCGTTGCGTACCTCATCGGATAAGGGACGAGTGGTGCCGATAATAATGCCATTGGCAAGTACGGCGGTGGCAATCCCAGTAATCACAAAACCAATGCTCAATTTACTGACCAATCGCATAAGGATTCCAATGTCTAGGGAAAAGGGACGTATGACGCCGTAAAAAGGCATTGCCTAATGCAATGATTTTACAAGTGATCCGAGCAAATTAGACTGTATGTCCGTATGCACATTAGCAGACGTTCAATGAAAATCCGTGACATGCTTACTCTGTTGGCCATAGTATCATTAAATTCTGGGGTCTATTGAGTGTGCACAAAAAAAACATGGTCAGGCGTGTACATACCTGACGGCCGACTCGACAACAACAAGATTAGCCCAGTGATAAACGATGAGTAGATATCCGCATAGCTGGTTAGAACGGCATTCCAGGCCATTTCCTTCACTACTCTCGCAGTTGCTGAAGCGTCGTGGCTTGTCCATTCGCCGTTTTGCCGTTCTTACCCAGCAGAACGCCACCTTTGTGTCTCAGATATTGCGGGAGCAGCGGCGCCCGCCCCTGCACCGCATGGAGCAATGGGCAGATGTATTGCGGATATACGGCCAGGCTCGCGAAGATTTTCTGAATGCCGCTGCCTTGGCTCATGCACCGCAGCGGGTGGTGGATTTGCTCGCGCGCAGTGGGCTCGACTTTCCTGGGCTTGAGCAATTATTAGTTTGTGATGAACGCAATGAGGGGACGCCGTAAAGACGTCCCCTCATACCATACGCGATTCTCTCGCCATTAAGGCGAATGGCTATGCTATACTACTTGGTGATACTCGTGCCCACCGCACGCAGGTCTTGGCAGGATTCAATAACGCGATCTTTAATGCCAGCCATAGCTGCCTTTAAGTACGAGCGTGGATCGTATACCTTTTTATTGCCGATTTCTTGGTCAATTTTCAGCACACCATCATAGTTGCTAAGAATGTGGTGGGCGATGGGACGGGTAAAGGCATATTGAGTGTCGGTGTCCACGTTCATCTTGATGACGCCATAGTCCAGGGTCTCGTGGATTTCTTCTTTGCTGGAGCCGCTGCCACCGTGGAACACCAGGTCCAGGGGGTTGTCGCCGGTGGAGAAGGCTTTTTGCACGGCGCTTTGTCCATCGCGAAGGATGGTTGGGGTGAGCTTAACGTTGCCCGGTTTGTAGACGCCGTGGACATTGCCAAAGGTGGCAGCCAGCATAAAGCGGCCAATGTCGTTAAGTTCTTCGAAGGCGCGCACCATGTCACCAGGAGTGGTATAGAGCTTGTCGTTGCTGACTCCGGAAGTGTCGTGGCCGTCTTCTTCACCGCCAACCACGCCGGTTTCGATTTCCAAAAGCATTTTCAAGCTGGCAAGCTTGGTATGGTACTTCTTGGAGATGGCGAGGTTTTCTTCCAGATCCAGTTCTGAGCCGTCGAACATGTGACTATTAAACAGGGGCTTGAGGCCCGCCGCCACACGCTTTTCACTTTCGGCAATGAGGGGATCAATAAAGGGTTCGAGGTTTTTGGGATGGCAGTGGTCGGTATGCAGGGCAATGATCACATTATAGCGCTCGGCCAGGGTATGGGCAGCTTCGGCCAGCACTTTGGCACCCAGTGCCATGTCCTTGATTGAGCCAGTAGCGTGGGCACCACCCCCACTGGAGACTTGGACGATGCCATCGCACTCAGCTTCGGCAAAGCCCTGCATGACACCATTGAGGGTTTCCAGGCTGGTAACATTGATGGCTGGGTAGGCAAAACGGCCTTGTTTCGCATTGTCCAGCATTTGGCAGTACTGATCATAGGTGGCAATGGGCATGAAGTGTCCTCTCGTGACTAGAAGTTGTCGATGAGCGAGCATTGTGTGCCACTGTCTAGGTGTGCAAGGTGGGAACCGCAGAGGCATTGTACAATAAGCATGCAGGTGCGATCAGGGATGCGGTGGGCTTTCTGGCACGGCCATTGCGTAAGTCGCCTCGTGTCGGTGTTTTTCTTTGCCCCTTGTTGTAGGAGTCCACATCATGTGTGCTATTGCTCGTTATACCCTGATTTTGGCAGTCTTTGCCCTTGCTCAACTGCCCCTGAAGGCACAAAGCTTGATCACCGCCACAAATCTGAGTCATGGAACCATGTATTCGGATCAAGTTGCGCGGCAGGCCGGAGATCTGATTACCATTCGCATTAGCGAAAACACCCAGGTTGCCGAGCAGAAAAATACCTCAACCAGTACCGATAACAGTAAGCGCTTGCGGGTGCGGGCCATCCCTGAAAGCCCCCGTATTGAAGCTTCCGAAGGGCAAAGCACGGTGGGAACCCTGCCCTTGTTGTCATTGGACTCGGAACGCGAGTTTGATGGAGAAGGCTCTTATAATCAGCGTGGGCAGATGTCGGCAATGATCACTGGTCGGGTTATTGATGTCCTTGATAACGGCAACTTGGTGGTGGAGGGTCGGCGTACACTGACCTTTGGCGACAATGTAAAAACTATTCGTATTACCGGTATTTGCCGCTCCTCCGATCTCAATAGCGAGAATATGGTGAATAGCGAGCGCCTGCATAATCTTCAGGTGGCCATTGAAGGCGAAGGTCCGCTCAATAAAGCCCAGCAGCAAGGCTGGTTGAGTCGTCTGCTGGGTGTGGTGTGGCCCTTCTAAAGCCCTGCCGTGTTCGTGTCCTGGATCACCCTGCCTTTACTGGAGACCATCATGCCCAAGCCCGCTGTATTCCTCCTGAGTGTGCTGATGATGCTCTCTGCGGCATTGTGGTCTGAGGAGTTCGCCCCTTTCGGGGTGAGTGATGATGATGGCGGCGTGCGTCTCAAGGACTTGGTTACCATCGAAGGGGTGCGGGATAACCAACTGCACGGCATTGGTATTGTTGTGGGCCTTGCGGGGACTGGGGATAATAATCCCGCTACGCTACGTATGGCCAAACAGATGCTTTCGGCAAAAAACATCCGTATTGCCGACAATGAATTGCAAGGTCGTTCCATTGCCATGGTGGCAGTGACCGCGGATTTGCCGGCTTTTTCTCGCGCGGGAACGCGCTTGGAAACCTTGGTTTCGACTATTGGCAATGCCACCAGCTTGCGCGGTGGGGTTCTTCTGCAGACCTTTCTCACTGCCCCCAATGGTGATATTTATGCCGCTGCCCAAGGGCCAGTAACCATTGGCGGTTTTGGTGAGGGGGGGCCTGGCTTGGTGGCAGTAGGCAATGCCCATGCCAACGTGGAGACCGTGGCCCAGGTGGCCAATGGTGCCATCGTCGAGCGCGATATCCCCGTCACCATGTTGTATGGCGATCGCTTGCGACTGCTGCTCAAAGATCCTGATTTCACCAATGCCACGCGCATTGCTGAAGCCCTGGCTGATGAATTCGGTGATGAGCGTGTGCAGGCCGTGGATGCGGCGACCATTGCCCTGCGTTTCCATCAGCGCCCGAGCGAAGATGAATTGGTGCGAACCATTAGCCAATTACATCAGTTGCGTGTGTCGCCAGATGTTGCGGCACGGGTGGTGATCAATGCCCGCACGGGAACGGTGGTAATTGGGCAGGATGTGCGCATTGGCCCTGTGGCGGTAAGTCATGGCGGGTTAGCCCTGCGTGTGCTCCATCGTCGCGAGATGCTGCCTGATCCAGAAAATCCACGGCAATTTGAACAACGAGAAACCTGGACTGATCCCGTCACCAATATTCGCCGCGATACTCCTCCCGAAGGGATTACCCCCTTGCAGGCTACCGGATCCTTAACCGTGATGGATGGCACCACCGTGCAAAGTATTGCGAATGCTCTCAATGCCATTGGCGCGCGTCCACGCGATATGGTTGCCATTTTCCAGGCGCTTAAACGCGCTGGTGCTTTACATGCCGAACTGGTGGTGATGTAGTTTCGTCCGTACACATTGTTAGAAAGGATCGATCATGTCTGATCTCGCCCTTACCGAAAGCGGACGCCTGCATGCAGGCTTGCCAGATGAACAGCGCCTGCGTCGTGCCGCTGATCAATTTGAGGCACAATTTCTCGAGATTCTTATGCGCGAGAGCCGCGCTGGCCGTGAAGAAGGTGGTGGCGACCAGATTTTTAATGAAAGCCCCGCCCTAAATCAATTTCAGGACATGTTGCACGGAGCTTTGGTCGAGCGTTCAGCTGGTTCCATGGGCATTGCCGATATGGTAGTAGAGCAGATCGCTCAGTCAGCATCGTCATCGGGAGATCGCCATGCTCAGCAATGATACGCGGGTGCTTTGTGAAGCCATGCAGCGACAGTTACAACGAGAGCTTAGTCTGCAGCGCAAACTCCTGGCTTTGGCCGAACGCAAACGTGACGCCACCGTGGCTAATGATTTACCAGCCCTTGAAGAAGTGATTCGCGCCGAGCAATCGCTTACCGATGAACTCACCGAATATCGCCGTATTCGTGAAGACCTCTTGCGCCGTCTCAGCGTGGTGCGGGGTATGCGTGGCGAGCAGCGTCCCACATTACGGAGTCTCTTAAACGGCTTAGCCGATCCCTTATGCGATAAAATACTCGCCCTTGGCGATGAATTACGCAGCATCCTACACCAGTTGGTGCGCGTCAACGAGACCAATCAAGTGATCATGCGTACTGCCTTGGGCATGGTTCGCCAGGTGATGAGTGCATTTACTGGTGATACGGGCCGTGAAGGGTATGACCGCAGTGGTAATGGGGGTGAGCAGCGGGGCAGTGGTGGGCTGATGAATTTTCAGGCCTAAGGCCACTTTGCGGCCCATAAGCGCTATCCCAGTCAGGGCGCGTAGCCAAGGAGGCACAACGCTCGCCCTCGGGAGCGCCGATTTCCTGATTGGCCCGTAAAAACGCCCGCAATAAGGCATTTTTGCGCTATACAGAATGACCGTGAAGCGGGTATGCCGTATCATAGCAAGCTCTGAGTCGCCCTCTTGCCCGAGACGCTCCATTGTATCGGTCGTTTTGTTGACAACGCTGTATTCGCTTCTGGCGTATCTCCCCCATGATAGCGCCCTGGTATAGAGACATGCGTCGATCCCGAAGCACGCTTTCGCTTGGCTGGCGGTTAACGTTCCCCCGTGCCGGCGCTTTGCTTTGTGCTGCTGCTCTAAGATATCGAGCTGACAGTGCTGAGGTGAGGGCTGAGGTGAGGGCTGAGGTGAGGGGGACTGCCGCATGAGCACTGTGCGTGCGCCAGCCTTGTGGTTGTGCGTTGGCTTGGCCTTATTGTTTTTAGGCAACTGTTGGGGGCCCATAGCCCATTCGCTAAGTCTATGGAATCATAGCGGGGAAATGGTGCGCACTGAAGTTTCGGTGTGGTCCACATCCTCCGATCCCGAACGTGAACAGCAAATTGCCCGGCGCTTTTCGCAGCATGTGGAGAATGCCGCGGTAAGTATTCGCTTCCGTGAATCGAGTACTGTCGGTGAAGCCATCTATGTTTCATTTTTATCGGGCAACCCTCCCGATGTGATGGATATTCCCCTCAATCAGCTCGATGAGTCGGTGTCTTCGGGTCTGATTCGTCCCATGGATGATCTCCTGGAACAGGCCTTGGCCGATGATCCCGACTTTCTCGAGCGCCGCTTGGGTGGCGCGCTGGAACTGGTGCGCTACCAAGCCAGCCCTCATCATCCGATTATCCGAGCCTGGGCTGAACGTGGTGAACGCGAACTTGAGGCAGCGCGGATGCTCGCCATGCATGGCCGAGTGGTTGGCTTTGCCGGCTTGGGGCCCGCCGATACCCTGACCTGGAACCGTCGTTTGGTTGCTCGCGCGGGTGAAATGTTCCCCGATCTCCTGGATGAGAACGGTGAGCCACGACCCCCTGAAACCTGGGCTGAATTGCGCCAACACGCCCAATGGGTCAGTGAATGGAGTCGGCAAACCTTTGCCCCAGATGCCAGTGATCGTCCCTATGGCATGGTGGTTCAGGGGCAGCGTCCGCGCGATCTCTGGCGTGGTATCGGTCCCCTGGCTGCCACTGCAGGTGCCATGGGCTTTGATTTTTCCCGGGGTCAGTGGGACTGGGCGCAGCCAGGGATCATTGGCGCGTATACCTTATTCTTGAAGCTGCAAAATGATGGATCGGTGCTTCCTGGTACGGGGGGACGTGACTATGAAGAGCCCCGCACCCTGCTGGCCCAAGGCCGCGCGGCCTATCTGATCGATGGTTTTTGGGCGGCCAATCGTGGAGCTATTACCGTTCCCGAGCGAGTGGAGGATATCGCCTCAGCGCCCCTTCCAGTGCCCTGGCGCAATGCCGCCGAGCGCGAAGAAATCACCACTATGCTGGGCCTGGATGATCTTCCCCTCGGTCAGCCCATGCGGCAGATGGGCACCCGTGTCAGTGTCTTAACCACGGGTTTACGCGACCAACGCGATGCCGAAGTGGCCTGGCAGTGGATGCATCGCAACCAGGTGCGCGATGAGCAACTAGACGGCATCGTCAATCATTTTAGCCAGCCCACTACGCGGGATGTGGCGCAGTGGATCTACCACAGCGACGATCCTGAAGCCGTGCAACTGCGCCAGCAAATGCCCCGCTTCCAAAGTGAAGTATGGGAGGCCATGACCCGCGGCCAGGCCTGGCCCACCAATCCTGGCCATGGTCCAGTGGCTGGAGCCGACGAGCCCGCAGTGGCCATGCACGGGGCCTACCTCGCCAGCGAGGGACGCCATCTTGATGACCAGCACTTTGCCGAACATCTACAAGCTATTATCAACGCCCTGCAAACCTTTACCGATGCCACCAACCGCGATCTCGAGCGCCGTGTAGAGCAAGGCATCGTTGACCCTCAAGCCTTCGCCATCCCCGACTGGGATCCGCAGCGTAGTGCCGATGCCTTTGCCTGGCAGCGTCAGTTTGTCCGCCCTGAGGATCAAGCCTTATTGGCCGCCCTGCAGGAACGTTTGCCTGAGCACCTTGATCAGCCATGGTTTATTCAACACCGCCGCGGTTGGTTGCACATTGTCGGCGTGGCCTGTGTTATGCTGCTCATGGCGCTTACTGCATTGGTTGTCATTTGGCGTCGCCATTTGGCCATTCGTCCCGAGGAGCGACAAGCCTTCCGCCGAGAAGTGGTGGCAACACGCTACGGCTGGTATTTTGCCGCACCCATGCTGCTGCTGGCGGCGGTGTTTGTTATTTGGCCTGCGATATCCATGGTATGGCTGTCATTCTTCACCGGCACTGGCCAGGGAAGTCTGCAGTGGAGTGGAGCAGAGCAATACGCCCGTCTTCTCGGCGATGGCACTTTTTGGGGGGAAGTCCTTCCCAATAGCCTCATCTATATGTTTGTGGTGGCAGGTGCCGAAGTGGCCATTGGACTAAGCATAGCCCTTCTGCTCAACCTCTCACTGCGTGCGGGAGGATTATACCGCACCCTGATCTTCATACCCATGGTGACCTCCATGGCTGTGGTGAGCATCGTCTTTTTTGGGATTTTGGCGGGGCGTGATTCCGGTATCAATAATATGATTGCAGGGGTCGGCTTGGAGTGGCTGATTACCGATAGTGATGGCGTGCGCATTGACTGGCTCAATGATGAGCGGGTGCGTATTTTGGGCATTCCTGCCCCCTTGTGGTCGGTGATGATGGTGGCCATCTGGTCGGGATTGCCCAGCGTGGTCATTCTCTGCTTGGCTGGCCTGCAGTCGGTGCCCAAGGACCTTTATGAGGCGGCTAAGGTGGATGGCGCAGGGCCATGGACCCGTTTCTGGCGCATTACCATCCCTGGAATACTGCCCTTACTGCTGATCATCGTCTTTAATTCCTTGGTCAATGCCGCCCGCCATTTTGGCACCGTCTATATTATGACTGGCGGCTATCACGGCACAGAAATTGCCTCAACCTATATCTACAAATGGGGTTTCCAGCGCACCGACAATCAGGTTCCTGACCTTGGTTATGCCGCCGCCTTGGGTGTTGCCTACATGGGAATCTTGCTGGTTATTGCCTCTGGCAACTTATGGGTCGTCATGCGTCGATGGAAAGCGCGCCTGGGAGGTGGGCAATGAATATGCAGCAGATTAGCTGGCGCAGCCTCGCCCATCTCGCCTTAATTGTGGTGGCCCTTATTAATGTCTATCCCTTTGCCTGGATGCTGTCCACCAGCCTCAAAACCGAAGCGGAAGCCAAGACTCACCCCGAACGCCTCATTCCCGAACGTAAATGGCTGCTTGCCGATGAACCCCAAGCCCTGCGCCTCCGCCTTGCCGAAGGCACTGAACTCAATAGTGGCCAAGAAGAAGTCGTTTTGGCGCTCATACGCGAAGAAGAGCGCCGCCGCGAAAACCTCCGCAATCATGTTCCCTGGCGGGTTGGTATTTCTGGCTATCGCCGCCTTGCAGGCTTAGACACTCTAGACGATGATGCCGTCGCCGAGCGCATGCACAGTGAACTCCAGGAATTGGAAGCCCATGGCTGGCTGCAATCGCGGCGCTTCCAGCACGAAAACTGGGGCGTGGTATGGAATACCATGGGTTTTTGGCTGCGAACCTGCACCACCCTCGTGCTTACGGCCCTGGTGGTCTATCTCACCGTGCTGACCAGTTCCATGCTGGGATACTGCCTGGCGCGCCAGCGCTTCCCCGGAAAAATAGTAGTGATAGCCGTCACCTTGATTGCCGCCTTGAATGTGGTGCCACGGGAAGCGGTTATGGTTCCCATATTCCTTTTTCTGCGCGACCTCTCCTTTTTGGGGACGATTTGGGCGCCTGCCTTGTGGCTGGTTGGGGCGAGTGCCTCTAGCGCCCTCCTTATGGCGGGATATTTCCTCTCCTTACCCAAGGAAGTCGAGGAAGCCGCCACCGTGGACGGTGCTGGGCCCTGGCGGACATTCTTCTGCATTGTCCTGCCCATGGCTCAACCCATGGTGGCGACGATATCCTTATTCGCCTTTCTCGGCGCCTGGAATGACTTCCTCATACCATTGCTTACCACCATCGCCCACCCCCATCTTCAGCCCTTGGCAGTGGCCGTTTATGATTTCCGTGGTGGCCACGCCCAATCCTGGGAACTGATCAATGCCGCGGCAGCTATTATGGTCATTCCCGTAATTATTATCTTTATGATTTTGCAAAAACGCATCGTTGCTGCCGTGGCAGCCGGTGCAGTGAAGGGGTAAACCTATGGCAACCGTAGTCTATGAGCAGGTGGGAAAGAAGTGGCCAGATGGCTCGCGTGCTTTACGGGGCCTTGATCTCTCCATTAACGATGGGGAATTTCTCGTCTTGGTAGGGGCCTCTGGTTGCGGTAAATCCACCGCCCTGCGCATCCTTGCCGGATTAGAACAGGCCAGCGAAGGCGCGGTCTACATTGCCGATCGCCGGGTCAATAACCTCACCCCACAAGCCCGCAATATCGCCATGGTCTTTCAAAGCTACGCTTTGTATCCGCATATGAGCGTGCGCGATAATTTACGTTTCCCCTTGCAGATGCGCCGCGTGAGTAAGCAAGAAGAAGATCGCCTGGTGGCTGATGCGGCGCGCATGCTCAACCTGGAAGAATTAATGGACCGCCGCCCAGCCCAACTCTCCGGCGGCCAGCGTCAGCGCGTAGCCATGGGCCGTGCCTTGGTACGCCAACCTGACTGCTTTCTCATGGACGAACCCCTCTCTAATCTCGATGCCAAATTGCGAGTGCATATGCGCGCTGAGATTATTCGTCTGCAGCGCAGCAGCGGCATTACCACCGTCTACGTCACCCACGACCAAGTAGAGGCCATGACCATGGGTGAACGCGTGGCGGTGATGCATGGCGGGCGTCTGCGCCAATGTGCCGCCCCAGAAGAACTGTATCGCAACCCCGCCGATGTATATGTGGCCGGATTTATCGGCAGTCCCAGCATGAATCTCTGCCAAGTCTCAGTACAGCGCCCAGACGAATCCGTCTCCTTGCTCATGGGCGAACAAAGCCTAGCCCTTCCTCCAGCTATCGGGCGTCTGATTCCTGGAGACCAAGCCGTTGTCGGCTTGCGCCCGGAAGCCATTGTCCCCCCCGATCAGGTTCCCGAAAATCAACGCCTCAAACTCGTCCCCGAAGAGGTGGAGAGTCTCGGCCACGAGCGCATCCTGCACCTCACCATGCCCCTCGAGAGCATCGCCCCCGATGCAAGTGTCGATCAAAGCCGCATCGTCACCGCACCCCCCACCACCTGGACCGCCCGCCTACCAGGCGATTTCCCCGTCCAACGCGGTGAAGCCGTAACCCTCGGCTTTAACACCAAGCACCTCCACGTCTTCGACCAACAAGGCAAGCGCATCAACCCAGCCACCGCCTAAATCCCCACGGGAGGGGAAGTATGCTTTATGCATGCGCAGCGTTTCGGGGCATAATGGCCTGTATTTTTTACCCAGAGGGCCTCCCACCCGCAAGGCGCTCATGCAGGTTTTTGGCCATCACATTCAAGGCCAATTCCTGGAAGGCGGGATCGTCCATATAGCGGCTGACGATGGATGAGTTATCGTCCAGACGCTTGATCATCAGCGCCTCGACGATCTTGGGCAAACTCTTGGCGAAGTCGTTGAAGGGATTGGCCTGGGCGGCGGCCACCACCTGTTCTTGAGCCTCGGCTTCGGCTTCGATCTGATCGAAGAAAAGCTTATCCGCTTCGGTGAATT
>REDP01000150.1 GCA_007693455.1 Planctomycetota bacterium
GCGTTTTCTGCGGCTATCTCAATCAAGTATCAGGCTACGGATGCACACGGATAGGTTCTCTCCATCCGTGTTTATGCGTGTTCATCCGTGGCTATTTTCTGCATCGGCGTAGCGGTTTTCAGTGCGGTACCCGAGGTCGAGGGTTGTTTGGTAGGATTGTTACAGCAGCGCTGCGGCGACGGTTAGTCCGCAAAATACCACGCTGACCACGGCCATGAGTTTAATCAGGATATTGAGGGCTGGGCCAGAGGTGTCTTTGAAGGGGTCTCCCACTGTGTCGCCAATAACGGTGGCGCCGTGTACGGGATTTTTGGCGTCTTCACGCCGAGACACTTGTTCGCCCTGCTCGTTGATGTAATTGCCATCGGCATCCTGGAGGTATTTTCCACCATGCGCACCTTCCTCTACAGACTTCTTGGCGTTATCCCATGCCCCACCAGCATTATTGAGGAAGCAAGCCAGGGGAAACCCCGCTACCAAGGCACCGGTAAGGAGGCCGAGAACACCGGCAACCCCCAGGATTAATCCCACGGCAACGGGGAGGGTGACGGCAAGTATGGCGGGGATAATCATTTCCCGTTGGGCTGAGGCGGTAGCAATGGCAACACAGCGAGCATAGTCAGGGGTGCGCGCCCGGTTTTCCTCGCTGTCCACTCCAGGTTGGTATTCCATAATCCCGGGAATAGTGCGGAATTGCCGGCGTACTTCCTCTACCATACGACCAGCGGCACGACCGACGGCCTGCATGGTAAGGGCGGTAAAGACGAATGCCGCCATGGCACCAATAAAGAGACCGGCCATAAGTAATGGATTAATAATAGTGATATTATAGGCGGCGATAACATCGGCGAGGCCAGCATCGGCGAAGGTAATACTGCGGCTTGCTGCCTCGGCGCTCATGGCCGCAGTGGCACTGCTGGCATCACTGGCAAAGGCGATATCGCCGCGTACGATATATCCTATGTGGGGGTCAATACTGCGTTCAAGCCAAACCAAAACTAATTGTACGTAGGTGGCCAATAAGGCTAATGCAGTCAGCGCAGCCGAGCCAATGGCGAAGCCCTTGCCGGTTGCGGCGGTTGTGTTTCCCAAGGCGTCCAAGGCATCGGTGCGCTGGCGCACACTGGGGTCAAGGCCGGCCATTTCCGCATTGCCGCCGGCGTTATCGGCAATCGGGCCGTAGGCATCGGTGGCAAGAGTGATGCCCAGGGTGGAGAGCATGCCTACGGCGGCTAAACTAATGCCGTAGAGTCCCGCCAAGACGGCGTTGTTGGCGCCAGAAAACCCACCCGCGCAGGCGTAGGCAATAATAATTGCAGTAACCACGGTCATAACTGGAATGCCAGTAGAGCGCATGCCTACGCCGATACCTGCGATAATAGTGGTGGCAGGGCCCATGCATGCTGCTTCGGCAATGCTTTGGGTGGGTTTAAAGGCAGCAGCGGTGTAGTATTCGGTGGCTTGACCGATGATAATCCCGCCGATCAAGCCAGCGGCAACTGCACCAACCAAGCCCCAGGTAAGGATACCTCCGCTGGCCATGAGGGCGGCTCCGGCAAGAACCAGCACAGCCGCCAGAGCAGTGCCCAGCAGCAGTGAGTGGAGGAGGTGTTTCTGGGTTGCTCCCTCTTTGGTGCGTACCACTAGGGTGCCTAGGATCGAGGCAAAAATACCGATGCCCGCCAGAATCATGGGCGCTTGCATGGTATGTGCCGCTTCCAGTCCAGAGCTCAGGAAAAACCAGGCAGGTAAAGCCGCACCGAGGGCCGCAGCGGCAAGAATAGAGGAATAGTAGCTTTCAAAGAGGTCCGCGCCCATGCCTGCCACATCGCCCACGTTGTCGCCCACATTATCGGCGATGGTGGCTGGATTGCGCGGGTCATCTTCGGGTATACCCGCTTCCACCTTGCCTACTAAATCGGCGCCAACATCTGCCGCCTTGGTGTAGATACCACCGCCAACACGGGCAAACAGTGCCTGTAGTGAGGCGCCAATGCCAAAGGTGACCATGGTGGAGGCGATTCCAGCCCATTTGGCGCGTTCGCCAGCAGCAGTCAGGGCACCATCCTCAACCAAACTCGCACCACCATGTACTAGGGTCATGCCGGCGAATTCCAGTCCGGCGGCAAGATGTTCAGGAGTGTAGATAAAGGTGCTCAGGGCGATAAACCAGAGCGAAATATCCAGTAGGGCAAGGCCGACTACGCTCAGGCCCATGACTGCACCGGAGGTAAATCCCACGCGCAGGCCACGGTTGAGGCCTTCGCTGCAGGCCTGCGCCGTGCGGGCTGAAGCGCGGGTGGCGGTGGTCATGCCGATAAACCCCGCCAGGGCCGAGCCAATACCACCACTTAAGAAGGCTAACGGGGTGAATGCATTCACCACTCCAGTGAGAGCGAGGATGCAGAGTACCACAAAAAGTACCGCAAAAACAATGGCCACCACGCTGTACTGGCGGCGCAGATAGGCAAAGGCGCCTTCCCGCACTGCGCCAGCAATGGATTGCATGACGGTGGAGCCAGGCGCATTGGAGAGCATGCGACGATAGAGCAATGCGGCGATAGCAAGGCCAATAATGGCTGCGAGTGGTGCGATGAGAAACATGGCTACTCCCATTACAATGCAGGATAGATAAAGAGGTCGGCGAGAGCCGTCATCTATCTGAAGCGTTGGAGTCTAGCGCCAAAAAATACACTGGTAGGGGGCTTTTCCGTGGCCTTCAACAGGCCTTTTTACGTATCATTCGCCGTGATGAGCTGAATCTGGCACAGGGGCAAGAGTGCGCAATTGTTCGCCATAGAGGCGAATGCGTTTGGCACCCAATTGTGGCACCGCCTCCAAGTCATGGGCACCGCGTCGCTTGAGGTAATCCAGGGCGCGTGCGGGGAGGACGACTTGGGTGGTGACCCCGCGTCGTTCTGCTTCTTGCTTGCGCCAGGCCTTGAGGGCCTGCTCGCGTGGGCGTTCTTGGGGGTCGGGTTCGCGTCGTGCTGGCGGTTCGGGTATGGCAGGGGGCTGCGAGAGGGCGGATTGCACCTGTGCGATAATATGCTCACCATGGTCGCGGAGGGTATGGGAACGCAGCCGTAAACGCCGCAGCATGCCAAAATTGAGCGGTGCGACTCGGGCCAGGGCTACCAGGAGATCATTGGGAATCACGCGGCCAGGGGGACGATCCAGTTCTTGCGCAGCCCCGTCACGCCACTGATGCAGGGCCACTAATACCCCCAGATGCTTATTGGGCACATCGCTTACCCCCTTGAGGCGCCAAATATCAGCAGGGTCGTAGCCAGGTTGTCGCGCCTGTACCTGCTCTACCGCCTGGTTAGCGATCGCCATCTCATCGTCCAGATCAGCCTCGCTAATGGCAGCCTGCAGATGCTGTGCCACCAGGGGAAGATAACGCACATCATCCACGGCATAGGATATGGCATCTTGGTCAAGGGGACGCTTCCCCCAGTTATAATCACTATGGCCCTTGGGGAGTTTGACCTCGCACACTGCCTCTACTACCGCACCATAGCCAGTTTTGCGCCAGCCCAGCAGGCTGGCCGCCTGTTGGGTGTCAAAGACGGCTTGGATGTGGAGGCTGTAATCACGTTGCAGACATACCACATCATATTCACCACCATGGAGATAGATGGTTTGATCGGGATTTGCCAAGGCCCTCGCCAGAGGCCCCAGGCCATCCGCGCCTTGGGGGAGCTCAAAGGGATCGATCAGCACCAGCTGCCCCTCGATATTGAGCTGAATCAGGCACACTCGTTCGCGGTAGACAAACATGGAGTTGCTCTCGGTGTCTACGGCGATCCATTGCGCCGCAGCAAGGCTTTCGCTCAGGGCATGTAATTGCTCGGGAGAGCGCACCCATGTGATCGTATCGGAGGCTGGTTGGGAGTCGTGGAAGTGTTGCACGCGAATACCTTGAGGGCAGCTTCTTAAAGGCAAGGGAACGGGAGTGTGACGCCCAGGGCCGCGCAAAGCTCGCCGTGGGAAAGGAATGCCCGCTTCGCGGGGCATGCTTTTGCCGCAAAAAGCGCCCTA
The DNA here is from genome assembly GCA_007693455.1 of Planctomycetota bacterium. Classification (GTDB taxonomy): domain Bacteria; phylum Planctomycetota; class UBA11346; order UBA11346; family UBA11346; genus REDP01. The sequence goes on from REDP01000150.1 coordinate 4,045, forward strand.
TTCAGGGCGTTTTTGCAGGCCGATCAGGAGATCTGCGGTCTCGGGGGCAAGCTTTGCGCAGCCCGGCGGGAGGTCGTGTGGCAATACGCCACAGAGTGTTGCCATAGGCGTTGAAAAGTGCTGCAGAGCGATGATCAGAAACCTCCGGTGGAGGCCTGATGCGTATTTGATAAGCGTGGGTATGATAGCCACTTAGAGCGCTTGTCTGATCATGGTACGGAATGTGCGTTACTGCACTGATGTCTCGCATTGAAGGGGCTCAAATAAGGGAGTCGGTGATGATCATTGACGATCGTATGCAAAACCTTGCCAAGCTTATGGACGTGTCCATGCTGCGCGCGCAAGTGCATTCAACCAACCTAGCGCACCAAAACACACCGGGTTTTGTGGCCCGCAAGGTTGAGTTTGATCAGGCCTTCCGTGATGCGGTGGCCCGTGGTGATAACCAAGGTGCTCGTTCAGTGGCGCCAAAAGTGGTCGAAGATAGGTCTGGAATGTTTGATAACGATGGAAATAATGTGTCTGGAGCTGCTGAAGTTGCCGTCTTGGCGCAGAACCGCGTGCTCTACGAAGCCTATGCTTCGGCCATGCGCGGTAAGGGGCGCATATTGGATATGGCTATTCGAGGGGGAGGTTGATCATGCCACTGAATGGAATCTTTACCGGGATGGCGATTTCCCAGTCTGCTTTAAGTGCCGAAGGCCGTCGCATGACCGTGGCAGCCGAAAATCTCGCTCATGCTGGTTCCACTCAGCCACTGGAGGATGGCCTGCCCTATGCTCGGCAGCGCGTCCATTTTCAAGAGATGCTAGATGCCCAGGGGCGGCCCACGGGACAGGTTCAAGCAGAATTACTCCAGTCTCCGCGGTATACCACCCGCTATGAGCCAGACCACCCCCATGCCAATCCTGAAACTGGCATGGTTGTTGAATCAGATATTGATCCCATTTTAGAATTGACCGATATGATGGTTGCTGGACGGGCTTACGAGTCCAACGCGAATGCAGTTCGCGGTTTCCTGCGTATGCACGAAACCGCCTTACGCATGGGAGAAGGTTGATCATGGCACAACTCGATCCGATCCGGCAGATCATGGATGCCCAAGGTCCCGCAGCCGCGGGTCCAGCCAATAATGCACGCAATGTGCAGGGGGCTGAAAACGGGAATTTTGGTGATGTCTTAAAGGGCTTTGTCGACCAGGTTGACGAAGCACAAAAAGGCTTTGATAAAGCCATTGAAGCGGTGGAACGCGGCGATACCGACAACCTCCATCAACTCATGATCGCGCAAAGCCAAGCGCAGCTAACTCTGCGCATGGCCTCTGAAGTACGCAATAAAGTAGTGGAAGCCTACCAAGAAGTCATGCGTACCCAGTTCTAGATGGGCTGCGGCGGATAACCGCCGCAGCAGCGATCTATACCCCCCGATGGCTCACTTGTGAGCTATGAGGACACCGCAGCGGATCGGCGGTGAGGAGAGTTCTAACATGCAAGATATGCTGCAACAGTTAAAGACTATCTGGGAGCGCATGGAGATCTCACAGCGAGTGACCATGATCCTGGTTGCGGGGGCATTTGCCGCGATAGTAGTCTTTATTACCTTTGGTGCGACACGTCCTTCCTGGCGCGTTTTAGCAACCGACCTGAGTGGCGCGCGTACCGCCGAAATCGTTCATCATCTCCAGTCACAAGGCATTGCTCACCGAGTCGCCGATCGTGAACGCACGGTTCTCGTGCCGGCAGGCGATGTCTATGCCCTGCGCAATGAACTTGCCGAATTGGATATGCTCGATGGTGATTCAGCGGGGTTTAAACTTCTGGATCAAAGTAGTTTTGGCATGTCCAATCACATGGAGATGCGCATGTATGACCGTGCTGTGGCGGGTGAATTAGAGCGCAGTTTCCGTGAGCTTTCTGGTGTGGGGAATGCTCGAGTGATTATTTCGCGGCCGCAACCAAGTCCTTTTTTACGTGATGAAGCCAAGCCCAGCATTAGCGTCAAACTGAGCATGCGGTCAGGTAGCCGCCTCAGTGAGCGGCAATTGCATGGCGTCACCCATCTCGCTTCGGCAGCGGTAGAGGGCGCCTCGCCCGATCGTGTTCAGGTGATGGATGATCAGGGTTTGCTTTCGCGGCCAGAAGAAGATCCCATTACCTTGCGTGCTGGCACTAATCATGAGCTCACTCGTGCTATGGAACGGGAATTGGTTGAGAAGGCCCAGCGACAATTGGAGCGCATGGTGGGTGCTGGTCGCGGAGCGGTGTCACTGTCACTGGATTTGGATTTCACACGTCGCTCCCAAGCCACCAGTCGTGTATTTGATCCCGTGGTCATTGAGTCGCGTAATACTACCAGAGAAAGCAGTACGCCTGTTCCCCAGCGTGGTGGGGTGGCGGGTACGCAGCCCAATGTGGAAGGCCAGATGGGTAATAACCAGGAAGCCTTAATGGCTACTGAAACCATGGAAGATGAAACCATAAAGCGTGCTGGTAGCAAAGAAAATACGACTGTCGAAGAGCAGGTGGGGCGTATTCGCGGGATGACCGTGAGCATTGTCATTGATCAGCGTGTTCGTCGCCAGCCGGTTCTTGATGATGATGGTAATCCCACGGGTGAAACGGAAGAAATATTCGAAGATTATACCGATGCGCAAAAAGAAAGCTTCCGCCAGGCAGTACTTGACGCCATTGGCTTTGCCTCGGCTCGGGGTGCGCAAATGGCTCAAGACCCCGATGCCAATGTGGATGATCGTTTTTCGGTGTCCCTGGCTACGGTTGCGCCGGTGCGATCAGATGACGATGTGGTGGTAGCCATGGCGGGCTTTATGGGCACCGATTTTGATGAAGAACAAGTTCGCCAATGGGCCTCGTGGGCGGTAGCGGCTATAGTCGCCTTAGGGCTGCTGTTTGTAGCACGTGGCCAAATGCGGCGAGCCCAGTCGGCGATTGACGCCGAAGCGCGCCGTCGTCGCGAAGAAGAAGAGGCGCGTAAAAAGGCTGAAGAAGAAGCGCGCAAGCGGCAGCAAATGTTGGTAGGCGATGAGGATCGCGCCGAGCAACGCGAGGCCATGCGTGGTAATCTCATGGAACAGGTGGCAAAAGATCCTGATGCCGCCGCACAAGTAATACGGGCATGGCTTTATGAGTGACACCCCTGACAACCCCAACGAAGCCGAGTTGCTCGCAGGCATGACGGGTCCACGTCGTGCCGCAGCATTGCTGCTGACTCTGGATCCCGATACCGCGGCAGCAGTTATGCGCAATCTCGGCGAGCATGATGTGTCGCGCATTTCGGAAGAAATGAGCCGCATGGGGTCGATTAATGGTGAGCAGATGGAAAAGGTAATAGAAGCCTACCGCAAGGAGGTGGGCGCTGGGACCTTCCAGGTTGAACCCATGCTGGAGAAACTCCTGGAGCGCGCATTAGGGCGCGAAAAGGCTCAGGAGATGATCGCGCGTATTCGTTCCCAGAACCGAGATTCCCAGCCATTTAAGGCCATTCGCAATCTTTCACATAAGCAGGTTACATCCATCCTAAAAGGCGAACACCCGCAGGTGGTGTCTCTGGTGATTTCGCACCTTACGCCCGAGGTAAGCATCGAAGTGCTCAAGGCGATGGAGGAAGAAGAGCGTTACGAGGTGCTACGGCGCATCGCCACCACTGAAGAGATGCCCGTCGATCTTATCCGTCAGGTAGACAATATGCTTGAGGTGCGCGCCTTTGAGATGGGTCGTCAATCGACGGATTCGGCAAGTGAACGCCGCTTCAAGACCATTGCTCAGATGCTTAATTTTGCTGAACCATCAGTGGCCAAATCCGTGATGGATAAAATGACCAAAGACCTTCCCGATGCAGCAGCCGAGGTGCAGGCCTTGATGTTTGTCTTTGAAGATCTGGTGCGCATTGATGACCGTACAATGCAGAAGATTTTGGCCGAAATTGATAAGGCTGACTTGACCCTCTCATTGAAGACCGCAGCCCCCGATGTCAAAGATAAATTGCTCGGAAATCTCTCGCAACGTGCTCGTGACGCCATTAATGAGGAATTGGAATTGATGGGTCCACGCAGTCTCTCCGATGTCGAGGAAGCACAGAAACGCATCCTCGAACAGGTGCGTGAGATGGAAGAGCGCGGCGATATTCAAATTAACCGTGGTGGCGGTGAGGTGATGGTCTAATGGCGATATTGCGCTCGCAAAATGTCGCCGGACAGGCGGTTCGCCTGAGTAATTCCGCGGTGGAACGTTCCATCCGTTCCTGGGAGGAACGCATCGAAAAGGCCGAAGCAGCGGCCTATCAAAAAGCGCGTAAGGACGTGGAGAAAGAACTTAAAGAGCGCATTCGTGCAGCTGAGCAGGCGGCAAAAAAAGCGGAAGAATCGGTGGAGAAAAAAATCGCCGAACGTGAGGCTGCCCTGCGTAAGGAATGGGGGGATGCCCTTGCCGCCCTACGCCAAGTAATTGATAGTGCAGAAGATCTGCGCAATCAGGCGGCCCAGGCAGCCGAAGGTGAGGCGGTGCGTTTGGCTGTTGCCATTGCCGGACGCATACTGCATCGCCAAATTGCCGATGACGAGCAGTGGATTCGCGATATTATACAACCCATATTAGGCGATCTCCCAGCTCGTCGTGGTATTGTGATTCGCATGAATCCCGAAGATGCCACACGGGCCGAGGAGCAATTGACCCAAGCCATGCAAGAGATGGCTGATCCTCCTCAGCGCCCTGCTATTGAAGCTGATGAGGTGGTGGTCCGTGGAGGTTGTCGAGTCGAGTGTGCTGGAACTGTTGTGGATGTAAGTATCCCAGCGGCCTGGCAGCGTGTGGCCGATGAGATACTACGGCAAGCTCCCAGTCAGGATATGCCCACATCTGATGGCGATGACACCGCAAGTTCCCAGTCAGCACCCTCCCAAGCCCCTCCTGCCGAGCAGGATGAAATGGACGCTCCCGCTCCAGCGGAGCCGGCATGATAGACCTGAGTGCTTACCACAGCATTTTGGCGGAGGTGCCCCGCCAACGCCGAGAAGGAGTTGTCCGACGCTTGGTGGGCTTGTCGGTAACCGCCTCAGGGCCTGCCGTGCCCGTGGGGCAGGTCTGTCGAATCCACTCTGGTGAGCAAAGCTGTCAGGCGTTGGTGACGGGGTTTCAGGAGGGGTCGTTAACCTTGCAGCCCTTGGGTCATGTGGACGGCATTCGCCCAGGTGATCGTGTGGAAGCTTTGGGTACAGATTTACAGATTGCCGTTGGCGATGCCCTGGTGGGACGAGTAATTGATGCCTTGGGCCAACCCGTAGATGGCAAGGGCCCCCTTGCCTTGAGTCAACGGCGAAGCATTCATGCGGCGCCGCCGCATCCCCTAGAGCGCACGCCAATCGCTGGCGTTATGCAAACGGGCATCAAGGTGGTGGATTCGCTCTTTACCATCGGCAAGGGCCAGCGTATGGGTATTTTTGCTGGTTCGGGTGTTGGCAAATCGGTGCTTATGGGTGAGTTTGCCAAGTTTGCCCATGCAGATGTCAACGTCATTGCCTTGATTGGCGAGCGGGGACGTGAAATCGGTGAATTTGTGCGACAGATCCTTGGTGAAGAGGGGCTTGCTCGCAGCGTGGTGATCATGGCTACCAGTGATCGCCCTGCCGTAGAGCGTATGACTGCTGCGTATGCTGCCCATGCCATTGCCGAGTATTTCCGTGACCATGGCAAAGACGTGTTGCTGATGATGGATAGCCTCACGCGCTTTTGTCATGCAGGACGTGAATTGGGCTTGGCTGCAGGCGAGCCGCCAACCGTGCGTGGCTATCCCCCGAGCGTTTTTGCCAACCTTCCACGCCTATTGGAGCGTGCAGGTACCGGTAGCCAAGGGAGTATAACGGGTATCTATACGGTTCTTGTTGATGGTGATGATGAAAGTGACCCCGTGGCAGATAATGTGCGGGCGATTATCGATGGGCACTTATTTTTATCACGGCAGATGGCTGGTCGTGCTATTTATCCAGCCATTGATCCCACTTTATCGGTCAGTCGTTTGATTGTTGACCTTGTTCCTGATGAGGAATATCGCCTTTCTCTGACGGCCCGCGAAGTATGGGGCGAATATCAGCGCATCCGTGAGTTGGTCGAGATTGGTGCCTACCAGAAGGGCAGTGATCGGCGTCTTGATCGCTGTCTCGAGCTCTACCCACAATTGGTTGATTTTATTCGTCAGCCGATTGGCGCCCATCAGGAACGTCAGGATAGCATTGATCACCTCAAACTCCTCATTGGCGAGGGGCTTGAGCCATGAGTGGTAAGCGCTTTCAAACCCTCATTGATTACCACCAACGGCAGGAAGACGAGCTGCGCGGAAAAATGGTGCAGGTGGATGCGCGCATGGCCAACATTCGTGCAGACCAAGCCCAACTGCAAAACCAGCGTGAATCAGCAGCAGCCAGTGTCCCCCTAGGTTTTTACGAAGAGTTTCTCGCCTTCAGTCGGCTCTGCGATGATCGCCAGGCGACATTTGCCAGGGAGCTTGAGCAGCTCACTGAACATCGTGCCCAGGTCCAAAATGAGCTGGTAGCCCAATGGCGCCGCCGCCGCTCCCTGGAAACCCTGCAGCGCCGATACCTGGCGCAGCAGCAACGGCGCCAAGAACGCCGTAACGATGCCGAATTATTGGACTCAACAGTACGGGCATGGTATTTGCGACAAGAGAACCACGAACACCCCCAGGAGACAGGACATTCATCCCTGTCTTCGGATTACACTGAGGTGCTGTTGTGAACGCTTTTGTGCGCACATTCATCTTTGGCATGGCCTTGCTGGGCATGTTTTTGGTTGGTGGACTCCTCGCCCTCCTGTACATGCTTAAAAGCGATGATGGCTGGCGAGAAGCGGCGCGAAACGCCTTATTAAGCGATTTTGAGCGGCGTGTGCTCGCTGATCAGCATGCGCGGCGCCATGAACCACCGCGGGTGCGTCCGCCCACATCGACTGATATGGAGCGTATTGTAGCCGAAATTTCCGATCAGCTTGGTCGTTCCCAGGTTGCAAGGTTGGTTGAAGAGCTCGAAGCGAAACAGGCGGCTAACGAAGACTTGCGTGCGCACCTCCAGCAACGTGAATCTGAAGTGCGCTTGGCGAGCGGCGATTTACAACGGGTGCGTCGCGGTATTCAACAGATGGAACGTCGTTTGCAAGAAGAGCGGCGGGAAATGCGTGAGGAGCACGAGCGATTTGCCCAAGCCCAAATTGAGGCGCAGCAAGCCATTCGCGCCTTGAATGAGCATGAACGGCAGCGCTATCGGGAATTGGCCCAGGTGTACGAAGCCATGCGCAATGATGCCTGGTTGCAGTTACGGCAAATGGGTGCCGATGAAATAGCCCGCATCCTGACCTTTATGCAGGAGCGGCGTGCTGCCAATATCCTGGGGATTGCCGCGCGCGATGCTGATTTTCCGGGCAAGAGCCTTGAGATCCATCGTGCCCTTCTGCGGCTTGATCCTGATGGCGATACCCAGGAGCAAATTCAGCGCCTTGCGTTGCTCTATACCTTTATGTCAGCGGATAATGTTCTCACCAATTTGGCTGATAGCTCCAGTGATGAGGTTGCTCAGATCCTCTTGGCGATGCATGAACGGCCGCGTTTGGTGGCGGAGATCTTACAGCAGATGGAACGCCAAGACGACCCCCGACTTTTAGATGTTCAGCGTATTATGCGTCGTGCCGACAATGGTCGAGGAGGGCGTTAGGATGATTGTCTTACATCGACTCAATGGAGATGAATTTACGGTCAGTGCTCATGCCATTGAAAGTCTTGAGGCAAGCCCTGATACGCGGATAACCTTGATTAACGGCAAGCAGCTGTATGTCCAAGAAGATGTGGATATGGTGCGCACGGCGGTGCTCGATTGGTACCGTCTTGTCCATCGCCCAGACATCTATGATCGCCCCGTGGGTGGAGGTGTCTAGTCGTGGATATTGCAACCATTGTCGGTATGTTGATGGGGTCCGTGCTCGTACTACTGAGTATTGGACCAGATAATTTACAGTATTTTATAAATTTCCCCGCCTTGGTGATGGTGATGGGTGGAACATCGGCAGCGATTCTCATTAACTACCCGCTTTCAACGGTACTGCAGGTTATGGGAGTTTTGGGTAAGACCATGAAGGCTAAGCCCATTAATCTCAATGAAATCCTTGATCAAATGGTAGAGTTTGCCACCGTAGCTCGGCGCGATGGCCTTTTAGCCTTGGAGGAAAAACTGCAAAACCTGGATGACCCATTCATGCTGCGCGGGACACAGATGATTATTGATGGCGTGGCTCCCGAAAGTGTGCGCGCCATCCTTACGATTGAATTGGAGCAAATGGCTCAACGCCATGCTTATGGTAAAGGTGTTGTCGACAATCTGGGAGCATTTCTTCCGGCATTTGGTATGATTGGAACGTTAGTTGGCCTGGTGCTGATGCTCCAGAATCTTGATGACCCCAGTGCGTTAGGGCCAGGTATGGCGGTGGCTTTGATTACCACTTTTTACGGAGCGCTCTTCGCCAACTTATTTATGATACCTTTATCGGGGAAACTTGCGGCTCGCAATACTGAAGAAATCCTCTCGCGTGAAATTATGATCGAGGGTGTTCTCGCAATTCAGACGGGTGAAAGCCCCAATGTGATTAAGGAACGCCTGATGGGCTTCCTGCCTCCGAAGCAGCGAGGAGGCGAAGCAGAGGACGGCGATTAGTCATGGCTGGTGCAAGTAGAGAAGCCCCGAAGGGGCCACGTACGCCTAAGTGGATTACCACCTTTACCGACTTGATGTCGTTATTGCTGACCTTTTTCGTGCTTCTCTTGACCTTCTCCACGCCGCGCATTGAAAAACTCTTTGAGTTGCGCGGGTCCATCCAAGCGGCCTTTGGCATCTTCACCGCCAAAATGGCCGAAATGGATGATCGTGACACCTGGATACCACCCAACCCCTCCCGGCAGGGCAGGGACATGTTTAATCCCCATGCTCCCAGCCTCATGCCCCGCTTCCGTCCCCTAGAGGACCAGGAGCCCAATCGTAATTTACAGCAACTGCGTGACCAGAGTGGTGATGCCATTGATTGGGATCGCATTGCTTCGGGATATCGTTTATATTTACGCGATGCTATTACCTACGAGCCAGGTGAGCGCGATATGGATGCCGACAGTTTCCCGCGCTTGCAGCGTGTAGCCGATGCGGTGGAGTTTGTCCCCTATCGTCTTGTGGTGTTGGGCACGGTGGGGACAGGGGAACGTGAGCTTTTGCGGCAACGAGGTGAAGACCCGCTGTCGCTTGCCACTGATCGCGCAGTGCGCGCGGCGCAGCGCTTGGTTCAGCGCCACGGTGTTGATCCTGGTATTATCGGTATTAGCGCCCAGGGTGCTGAGGCGGCCAGTGATGAGCGCGGGTCGGTTGAGTTTATACTTGCCAGTAGTCAACGTTTTTCAGGAGGGGGATAAGTGTATGGCCAAACTCCCCAAAGATGAAGAACGTCCAGTCCCGGCATGGATGGTAAGCTTTGGTGATATGATCACCTTACTGCTCACCTTTTTTATCCTTTTGGTAGCGTTGGCCGACACCCAGGTGGCGGGTTTGGTTGGTGCTGGACAGGGCCCAATCATTCACCACATGATGGCTGCAGGTAAGCCAGGCATCCTGCCTGGGCGTTTGGTGGAGCATCGCCAGGAGGAAAAGCGCGACATGTGGTGGATTCCCAGCCAAGAAGGGGATCCGGATCAGCTGGAGGCAGTGCGCCAGAAGTTAGATGAGGAGCTGGTTACCCGCTTCACCCCAGAGCAGGCGAGTCTCCACTATCGCCGCGATCAACTGGTGTTGCGTTTACCCGCACGCATTGAATATGATCGCGACGGTCGACCGCGTATGACGGCGGCAGTGAACCGAGTCCTGGATATCGTGGCAGAGGAATTAGCGGGGGATTCCACCTTGCATGCGCGTATTAACGGCGATGTGCCCAGTCTTGGGCCATTGGAACCGGAATTGCGTGATAGCATGATGCATGCCCGTATTATGTATGAGGGTTTGCGTGAACGAGGGGTGCCGGCATCGCGTCTCAGTCTCTGGGCTTGGGGCGCTTCCCGGCCTATTTCCGATGATCGGCGAGGTGATACCGTAAACCGCGGGGTCACCATCGATCTCATTCAAACGGGAGGGGCCGATAATGGCTGAAGATGATCAAGCTGCTCCTCAGGCGGGAGAGGGGAATGCCAAGCAGTCCGTGCTAGGCCCCTTGGTGGCACTGCTGGGCGTGTGTATCATTGGCATCGTTTTGGTGCTTGCGATCATAACCGTCTTGAGTGGTCGTGAAGATGATCCTGAGGATGAGGATCGTAGTCGACAGCAGCAAGTCGGCCCCTTGCTTGACCGAGCCTTACCCATGGAGTTGGGTGATGTTATGGTGAATGTGCGCGGTGAAGAAGGGCGGCGCTACGTAAAGGTAACAGTGGAAATTTGGTATCCTCGCAGCATGCGCCAGCAAGTCGAGCGCCCCGAAATCCGTAACCGTATTGTCCAGGCGGCGGAGCAGCGCTTGGCCACCTTCGACATGCAAGAGCTCAATAGTGAGTTTATCCACGAAACCATGTCGCGGGCTTTTCAGGATCAGATCAACAAGGAACTGCGCATGGTGTATGGTACAACGGGTACCGATACCACCTATGTCGAAGACGTCGTACTTACCAACCTCCTGGTTCAGTGATATTTTCCCATGGCTGAAGACATTCTCTCCTCTGATGAATTAGATGCTCTCCTGGCAGCAGTAGAGGATGAGAATTCTGGTCGCCGTACGCGTCAGAAAGTGGTGAGTGAATATGATTTCATTCGCCCCAATAAGCTTTCTGGCGATCAAATCCGCATTCTTCAGCGTCTTCACGAAACCATAGCCCAGAATCTCACCATGGCCCTCTCCACCTACCTCCGAGTCAATCTTGAGGTGAGTCTTATTAGCCTGGGGCAGCTGACTTTTGATGTTTTCCGTAATTCCCTCGCCAACCCAACGGTGATCAATATTCTTAGCATGGACCCCATAGAGGAGCGCTCTTTGCTCACTATGGACATGAAGTTGGCCTTTAGTCTCATTGATCGCATGCTGGGTGGGCCTGGGAAATCCTTAGAACGCATGCGTGCGCTTACCCCCTTGGAGCAGAGTCTCCTTGATAATGTCATTAAACGCATGCTCAAAGAGCTGCGTGAGGGGTGGCACAGTCTGCTCGCCTTTAATCCCGTGGTCGAATCGCGAGAAATGGATCCTCAGTTTGTGCAGGTCATTCCAACCTCGGAAATGGTCATGGTAACAACCTTTACCCTACAAGCTCCAGGCGACTTGGAGGCCGGTGAGATCTGCATCTGCATTCCTTTTATTAGTCTTGATGCAGCATTGGGCCAATTGGGTTACAATTTTCAGTTTGCCAACGCCCAGCGTCAACAAACCACTCAGCAGCGTCAGCAGATTGATCGAGTCCTCGGTGAAACGGCTCTACCTTTGGTAGCCAACCTTGGCACTGCCCGCTTATCCATTGGAGATGTCCTGTCGTTGCAGGAAGGCGATGTGGTTGTTCTTGATCAAGAACATGATCAGCCAATGGTGGTAGAACTACGAGGACAAGCCAAGCTGACTGGCCGCCCAGGTCGTATTGGTCGGCGCTATGGACTGGTGGTTGAAGAGGTCTTGGGAGATGAACACTCCGCGCCTGCAGCGCGCCCGCGCTTAGGCCCCAAACGATTGCCTGGAAAAGGAGCTTGATGATGGCCGATGACGAAGCTGAAGAGGTGGCCGATGATTCCCCAGACTCCAACCCCAACCAAGGCGAAGACCAAGTTGCTCCAGCCGAGTTCCCCGATCTTGGTGGCGCAGGTGAGGTGGTGAGTGGGGGCAGTGCAAAGCCGAACCTTGATCTCATTCGCGACATTCAGGTAACCTTGACCGTTGAGTTGGGGCGTACTGATATGGTTATTGAAGAGGTTATGGGCCTTACTCCAGGTAAGGTGGTGGAGTTGGATAAGCTGGCGGGTGAGCCGCTGGATGTTTTGGTCAATGGCAAGTTGCTGGCCAAGGGTGAAGTAGTGGTGGTGGATGAGAATTTTGGCATCCGCATTACCAGCATCGTTGATCCGCGTGCCCGAGTTCAGGCCTTAGGTCCAGATGCTGAAGCAGCAGAGGCCGAACCGCCCGCAGAGGCCGGCGGGCAATGAGCCGAGCGCGGCCCTGGGTCCTGCTGTTTATGCCAGCCATGCTCACTGTAGGTATGTTATTGGGAGGATGCGGTACGGTGCGTTTTGCCCTACCCATGCCAGCAGAGGAGGTGGTGGAAGCGGTTACCCAGGTGCAAGCTGATGTGGATGGCCTGCGTCCCAGCGATCGCGTGCAACGCCGCAACCGCGAAGATGGCCGCATCCACCTGAGCATTGATCATCGCAGCCTCGACGCTCGGATCAAACCCGTGCAGGCCACCACGGAAATGATGATTCAGCCCCTCTCGCGCCAGAGTAGCGAAGTCATTCTACGGAGTGACCATCACGGTTGGTTGATTAAGCGCCGTGACCGTATGCGCGAACAAGACATTTGGCGCTATCTGCGCGAGCGAGCCTACGCTTCATCTGCCACAAAAGATGAACGTTCAGTGCCCTCTGACTGAATCACCGGGCCCGTTGGTGAGTCGTGACAGGCGGGTGACGTTGACGCAGACCCTAATCTAAATCCAGCATCATGCAGGGCGGGGCAAAGCTTCCCCCCGGGAACGCCGATTTCCTGGTCGGCCTGCAAAAACGCCCTTAATGGGCGCTTTCAGCACTAAAAGTCTTCCCAGCGAAGCTGGCATTCCTTCCCTATGGCGAGTTTTGCGCCGCCCTGCAGCACCAAGGCCTTGAGCTTATGCCCAGCACAGATTGTCTACATTGGATTCAATCAGAGTGTTGCGGGAGCTGCAGCCAGCTGCAACCCCGTAGATGCTTATAGTAATATTGATGCAACCATGGCGGAACTGTTTTAGCAGTGAGTATGCCAATGAGTGTGCTCAATATGTATACCCAATATGCATATAATAGTTCTTGCGGTTTTGTTTTTGATTGGTAGTAGGAAAGTTACCCCTATTATATGGATAGTGAATGCTGATGAAATAACCTCTGCCGCACTAGAGTATATAGCGGCCTGAAAGGCGCCACGCTGTGGACGATGACGCGTTTATTGATGAGTTTTGTGCTGAAAGCCTTGACGGGTTAGCTGAGGTTGAGCGTCATCTATTGCGCCTAGAGCGGGCTGAAAGCATTGATGCCGCAAGTATCGATGAGATTTTTCGCGCCGTCCATTCTATTAAGGGAGGAGCGGGTTTCCTCGGCATGGATAGCCTGGATACTTTGGCGCATCATGCTGAAACCCTTATGGACCATGTGCGCAATGGTCGTTTGCAGCTTGGGCCCATTGTTGCCGATCAGCTTCTCGCGGCACTTGATGGCTTGCGCGCCCTTCTGCATCGCCAGGAGATCGCCATAGAGGGTATGTGTGCTGGTTTAGACGGGTGCTGGCAAGGAGATGGTGCATCCAGTGCGCCATCGAGCGAGGGTAACGAGGAGTCCGTAAGTGCACTCAGTGAGGACTTTTCTGATCTCTACGAGGTGCAGATAACCGCGGCCATGGTGCATATGCAAGATCTGCCAGATTGCCGGGAGGGAGTCTTGCTTGGCCTCGCTAAGATTGGTGAAGTTGTTCACCATGAGATCTATAATGCAGATGGCGAAGAATATATCCGTGCTCATGTCCGTACGCCATTAAATTCGGAGATTGTGCAATCTCTCTACTATCTTGAGCCCAGTCAGGTATCCGTGGTAGAACAGGTTCATATCCCTTCTCCCCTGGCCGCCTCGCCTGCCAAGGATGTTCCAGTGGAGGGTTCCTCCGCTTCGTCTCCTCCGCAAGCCAAGCCGACCCCCCAGTCAAGCCCGACGTCCGCGAATGGAGCAGGATCGGGAGCGGCGGAAGCGAGTATTCGGGTTAATGCCCGGTTCTTGGATGATCTTCTCGAAGCTACGGGCAATATGGTTATGGCTCGTAACCAGATGCTGTCACGATATAATTTCCAGGATGACGTTTCCTTTGCGGTCCTTTCGCGGTGCATTACTGAAATGCATAAAGCAGTCGTTCAGCAGCGCATGCAGAGCATAGGGAGTCTTTTCGAGCGCTTTCGTCGTCCGGTGCGAGATTTGGCGGTAAAGTTAGGAAAAGAAATCGAATTCCAAACAGATGGTGGTGACATCGAACTTGATCGGACCATTATTGAAGCTTTCGCCGACCCTCTTAATCACATGGTACGTAATGCTGTAGATCATGCGATTGAGGCCCCAGATGTCCGCCTAGCCAATGGTAAATCGCGGGTTGGTCGGGTCATTTTGCGGGCCTATCATCAAAGCGGCGAAGTAATTGTCGAGATTGAAGATGATGGCGCTGGTATAGACCATGAGCGCATACTTGCCAAGACCCTGGATAAAGGGATTATCGCCCCTGATCGAGGGCACGCCCTTAAGCCACGTGAAGTTTTGCATCTCATCTTTGCTGCTGGCTTCAGTACTAAGGCCGAGGCAAGCGATGTATCTGGCCGTGGGGTCGGTATGGATGTGGTGAAAACCAATGTAGAGCGCATTGGGGGGCGGTGGAAATACACACTAATTTAGGGACGGGGACCCTCTTTGCCTTTCGCCTTCAGCTCACCCAAACGGTGGTTTCATCCTCCTTGATTTCTGCAATTGTCATTGAGATAGCAGGGCAGCGATTTGTTCTCCCGCAGACAGCCGTGAATGAGATCATCCAAGTCGATCCTCAGGATGGCCAAGATCATATTAAGCAACTGGATGGGCAGGATGTATATCAGTTGCGCGACAAGGTCCTCGCTATCGTTCATCTTGAAGACTGTTTGAGCCTTCAGCGAACCTATCGCCATCCCCGCACCGGTGAAATCCATCTTGACCGTCGTTCGCGGATTGCCGACCGGCGTCAGAATGAGTCCCATGAAGTCTCGCAGCGCTATGCTGGACAGCGAACCGGAGTGGATCGTCGACGTGCACGTCAGACCTTAATTGTACTCGAGTTTCGCCGAGCCTTATTTGGAATTATGGTTGATGCTGTAGTTGGGGTGGAGGAGGTGGTAGTGCGCTCAACTCCAGAGTTATTCCAATCGGTTCCCGGATTTTGTGGCCACACCGTCCTGGGTGATGGCTCGGTGGTAATGATGCTGGATGTTGCCGGGATTGTAGAGCAGCGTGGTTTACGGTTACAGGATCTACCCGAGCACCGTATACAATCGCAGTCAGCGCTGAAAACGGCCCAACAGATGATCACGTTCGAAAATGCTCCTGGAGAATTCTTTGCTATTCCGTTGATGATGATCACTCTTATCGAGCACATACAGGCCACTGATATACATCGCGTAGGCAGTAAGGAATATTATCAACTCAAAGACAGCACCATCCCCCTTATTCGACTTGAAGACCATCTTGATGTGGGCTCACATCGTGAAGCGGAAACGTACCACTTAATCTTGCCTGCGCGAGTACCGAAACCCATTGGTATACTTGCTGGTGGCAGCCTGCGAATTGATGACTTCTCCGAATCCTTTGACAGCTCCAATAATAACGCTTCCGGGGTTGTTGGTACGGCTTTTCGTGATAACCATGTAATTACCCTGCTTGATCTTTATGCATTAGTTGAGCGAGTAATGCCAGAAGCATTTGGTTTAGATCGCACTATCGATGGGATGGCTCATGTTCTGTTGGCTGAAGATAATAAGTTCGCCTCCTCAGCCAAATCTGTGGGTGGCTTCTGGCTCCGGCAAAGC
>REDP01000140.1 GCA_007693455.1 Planctomycetota bacterium
CCTTGCCGCGCTTGGTTTCCACCGGCACCGCCTCATCGCCCGCGGTGCTCACCAGGTCAAGCTTGCCGGTAATGCCCAGCCGCTGAGAGGTCAGGGTGACCGAGCGGGAAATTGTAGGGGGATCGTCGCCCGTCTCGGCTTTGGCATCTGCGCCTTCAGGCCCATTCAGCACATGGTCCACCCGATCCACCCGGCGGTGCACCCGTTTGCCATCGGCAGTGTAGGCATTGTCGGCCCACAACTGCTCCACATGCATCAGATGAAAGAGGCGCGGACAATACGCATACTCATTGAGCATACGCACTGGTAGGGCATCGGCGCTCTCGGGACTTGCTGCCTGAATACTGCTCATGGTGTGGTCGCCTTATGGTGGTGAGGGGCAGTGAGCAGAGAGCAACGTGGCAGATCACGATGAACGCGACGTGTCTCTTGACTTTGGTACGACTTCTGGTACAAGTTAACTTATGACTACCATTCCAGCCATTCCCGCAAGTGAGGCCCGCGCCCGCTTGTACCCGCTTATCGACACCGTGACCGCAGACGGTCCGGTACAGATTACCGGTCGTCGAGGTTCGGCGGTGCTGGTTTCCTTGGATGAGTGGAACGCCATTGCTGAAACCCTCCATTTAGCCAGTCAACCGGCGGTAATGGATAAGGTCCGCAGGGGTGCTTGCGAATCCCGCAAGAAGATGAAGACCCTGGACCAGATCCAGTGACCTGGACGGTTCTCTACACCACCGCTGCCCAGCGGGATGTGAAAACCATTCGTAAACGCTACCCCCACTTGCTGCCCCGCCTCAGCGCCATCGACGCGCAATTGCAGCAAGACCCCCAGGCCCCCGGCCAGGGTTATCACGCCCTGCTGGGTGATTTGTCGGGTCATTACTCCCGTCGCCTGGATAACTTTCATCGCGTGGTCTACCGCATTGAACGGCCTGATGTGGTGGTGGTCAGTTGCCTGGGGCATTACGGGGATTCCTGAGCGCTTGCAAAAAGGCCCAAACCGAAGTGGCTGGCGTAGCCTAGGCTGATTGGCCCATGCTGTGGTTCGTCGAAAGTCAGTTCCACGGCAAAGCCACAGTCGATGGGTGGGGCTTTTTCAGTGTCTCTGCGAACACGGATATGATGCCGCAGGGGGCGCGCCTTTTCTTCATCGGTGAATGGGAAAACCTTGATGGTGGCCGATGGAAGTCCGTGGGTTTTTAATTCGGCGGCGATCTGGCCCTCAAGGGCGTTATGTCCCCGTCGTTTGAGATGGCGAGGTGGTACAAATGGGGTAACGCTTTGCCATATCCTTGCTGATCCCAGATAGGGATGGAGTCCTTGCCCAATGGGTTCGCCGATTTGCAAAAGGTCCTTGGGGTATCCGCTGGCGGCGAGCGCCACCTGGAGATCGGCAGCACCCTTGGTGTAGGTGCGGCGGACGCTGCGAATGGCGGCTTGAGCATTCGCAGCCAGACCCATGGGGGCGTGGATAAGGATGTGATCCAGGTAACCATCGCCATCCAGGTCCAGCGGTAGAATGCGGGCATGCTGGTGGCCCGTCAGGGGCCGATCATCGGCATCCTTACCGGTGAGCACTGGGCAGTCGACATGCTCGCCTTTGCCCAGGTGACTAATGAGCGAACGGTGCAATAATTCCGCTTGGGGAAGAGTGCGGGCAACAGTGGGTAATCCTCCGCGTCGACCACTGGTAGTAGTTAGGGCCAGCAACATGGATTGCACCGGGGCGATGCGTGGTCGTGTCGGGCGGGTTGGTTGGGCAATATCCAGGGCGTCGTCTTGACGCCAATATAATACGCGACGACTGCCAGGGGCTTGGCTCCAGCGGTGTTGTTTCCATCGTGCCGTATCCCATTGCAGGGCATCTATCAAGTCATCAGGGTACGGACTGCAGGCCTTTTCGCGGTCTTTCAGGAGTTTTTTAGTGGGCTTTTTGCTTTCAGGTAATGGATATGGTGCCAGGGCATCATCCACCTGGGCATCGCGCCAAGTTTGAAAGGTTTGCGGGTCCTCCACGGCCATTGTGCTGATCTGCTCCCAGCCTCGCTTTGGCCCCTGGCCTTCCTGATGGGGGAGGCAGTCGTCACCCTGGGGCAATGCTTCGTCAGGTGCCAACAGCTGGGCTTCCACCCAGCTTTCGGATCTGCCTAAATAGTTCAAGTTCGCAGCCAGTGTTCCAAGGAGCTCCGTAGCCTCAGGATCAAGCTCTGTGTCCCAGGTAACAGCGAGACTTCCATCGCCAATATTAGCCCAGGTGTCGAATACGAGGGTCGTATTCTTGCCTGGAATTGGCATATAATGGCGCGAATGGGCAGCACTGGCTGGCGGCAGACGATAGTCCGGGAGAACCCCGGCAAGCGTTTCAATCAGCCGTCGCCCTGCTGGGGGAACCTCTGTCCAGCCCAAGGTGGTATAGCCGCAGGCCAGTAGTGCCCGCAGTAGTCGCCAGGGGCTCGGTGGCCATTCGATATGGCCTTCATTAACATGGTGTCCCGATGGCGTGGCGTGGTAGCGCCCACCCGGGAAGCGAAGGAGAAGGGTGGGCATGGTTACTCCTCGTTGGCGCTATCGGCATCGCCTTTGCCTTTTTTGAGCGCATCTTCAAAGGCGACAACGGTTTCCGTCATTTCCTGTTTACATGCAGCAATGGCAGCAGGCAGGGCGCTTTCAAGGTCAGACAAACTCGGCAGTGAAAAACCTTCGGGGCGTGTGGCGGAAATGTCACGGCTTTGAGGTTCGAGATCGCAGGCGGTGCGAAGGCGGAGGTCGCCATCAACCAGTCGCCTGATTTTATAAAGGGCCAGCAGTACGAGGAGTTGTTCAGCATCCGTTCCTAGGCCATAGCCACGAATTTGCGCCAGGTCAAGATTTACCTGGAGGTCAATTTTTTCAGCGGTGAACTCGTCACGGGCGAAAGGTACATTGCCAAAACCAGCCTTGGTATCACCGGAGGGGTTTACATGGTCATTCTTGACACCACCAGAAGCAGCAACGCGAACGCCGCTTGCTTCTATAAATGCCGAAAGGGCACGAGCCACGCGTAGGCGCCCACCAGCGAGTTCCTTTTTGGCAAGGAATACACCATGAATAAGCGCGCCGATATCGTACTTTAGCAAAACTTCTGCCAAGAGTTTGCGGTTGATAGGCCCTTCTGCCAGACCACCTAAATCTTCTTTCAGGGTGTTGAAAAACGATTTATCCTTGCCTTCTAGGAGGTAGGGACTGTTCAGTCGATGCGCTTCTAGCATGGAATCAGTGAGAGTTTCACCTTTTCGGGTAACCCGCACATGGCTGATACCTGCAAGAGCCGCAACAGGTTGACCTTGTACGGCATCCCAACACACGGTTTCCAAGCGATTTGCCATGCTTTGTGCACTTTCCACCAAAAGTTTCTGACCTTCGGCTGTCTGATACGTGGCGGCACCCAAGGCGGGAAAACCGGTGGGTTGAAAACGGTCACCTTGAATTGGCTTGAGGGGAATGGTGAACAGCAGACGGCTGGTATTGGTGAGAGAACTGAGATCAGGCACGGGTTGCTCCTTCATGGGCGGGGTGGAGGTGGTTGATGGCTTGTTCGGCCATCTCGGGGGTTATGGGGAAAATAAGGGCTGCGGCCCACAGACGGGCGATGTTCGAATCGGCATTGCCTGCCTGTAGGGGAGGGCGAATGCCACTGGCGCGTAGGCGTCGTAAGGCAATGGCCAGGGCTTCGCCAGCATCGCCGGCGCGCAGGCGGCGAACCATGGCTGGGTCGCAGGGAATGGTTCGACCATCGGGAAGTTTTTCAGCTAAACAGCAGCAGCGCAGAGCCAGCCAAGCTGGTTCGGGAAGGTTGGTGGTTGAGTTACTGGGGGGTGATGCTGGCTTTTCAGCCTGCTTCCAATTGAGTGCCATAAGGGCCTGGGCGAGGCGTAGGGTTCGGTCCAAATCAACGCTGCCGTTGAGCAAATTGCTGAGATCCTTCCATTGAGCCTCAAAGCCAGGGGCGGCTACCAAGCGTAGGGCACGACTGCCGTGCTGGCTGGCTTCGATAAGTCGGCGTTCTACCACTGCTGCTGCATCGGCTAATGCGTCGCGTCTATTTACAACACAGCGAACATCGTGATAGAGACGCTGGTCAGCATCGGTTGTGTGGTATTTCCAAAATCGTTTTGATTCAAGGAGGGGTAGCCAGTGATGTCGTACCGGATCCTGTGGCTCCTTATGTTTCCAGAATGCGGCAGATGAACCAAGGGCACAGGCCAATTGCCACTCTGCGCTATTATCATTCGCAGCAGTGAGCCATTCAGGGTTGAGTTGGGGAATTGGGCCAGCGGCAAATGCGGTGCCGCCGGCCTGGATGGTTTCAATCTGTTGTGC
>REDP01000048.1 GCA_007693455.1 Planctomycetota bacterium
CTCATGCAGCGTATAGCGAACCTTCGCTGTGCTGCGCGGGAGGCCGATAGCTAGCCGCACGGCAAGCCACCGTCATGGAAGAGCGTTGCGCAGGAAGTTCTGCACCTGGCGCAGAAGCCAAGGCGCGTCGTCTATACGAAGATCATGGCCAGCACTGGGATGCTGCAGGTGACGACAACGCCAACGTTTGGCCCACATGCGCCCACAGGCAGGGTGCACCATGCCATCACCAGCACTGGTCACCACGACTACGGGACAGCTTGGCGCGGGCGGCAGGGAAAAGCGCGCTGCTGCCCATAGTTGCCGCAGGAGCACCGAGGCCTGGGGAGGGCGCCGTCGGGCTATGCAGATACGCTCGGCGGCAATGCGACGGTGCTCGGGGTCATCACCGCGGTTGCTGGTCATGCGTTGTACCGCATAGGCTACCTGCGGTGCCCGTTGCCGCGCCAATGCGAGCAGCATCAGGCCCATGGCTCGCGGCCGTAAGCGCGCCCACAGCGGCGCCTGGCGCATGGAGGGAACTAGCAAAATCATTCCTGCCACGCTCTCTGGGTAACGATGGGCCCATGCTGCCGCAACCATGGAGCCTAAGGAGGTTGCTAGGAGAACATGTGGGCCAGGACCACTCCGAGCACGTGCGGCATCGGCCATGGCTGCAATACTCCAGGGAGCGGAAACTCCGAGCAAAGTGCCCACACCTGGATGGTCAATCATGGTACATTGATGGCTCGGCATGGCCTGGGATAAGTGGCGAGCAAAACCGTGCCAGTGTCCAGCTTCGTGCATGAGCCCGCGCAAAAGAATACACGAACGGCAGGATGCAAGGGGGGCGGGCAATACCTCGTCCATCTTTCTCCCTCAAGCTAGGATGTTGGGCACCCACACGCCGCCGCGACACAATCTCGACAGGCGCGCGCTTGTCATCGCCATCCCTTGATCATGAGTCTTGAGGCACTGGCTCCAAGGCTATCGCGGCAATAGCTTGAGCATTGGCATCAGCTCCAGGAGGCACAAATGCGCCATCGTTGGTTACCTGCCAAATATCTTTATTAAAATGGGCAAGCCAGGTCGGCCCCAACTGAGGGCTTAACTGATGAAGATGACCATTTTTATGCCACAAATATTGCGAACCATCCTCCGCGGTAATGCGAACCCGATAGCCTTGTATCATATGCGCCCCCATCTTCGGTCAGCACGAAAACCCTCAATCCGCCAAGCGCACCTGGGTGGCTGTGATCACCGCAACCTGACGTTCACGGCCGCCAATGCTGAGGGTTACCTGCTCCACGTCACCCTGCACCTCGACACGGCGCCAGTAGAACTCGGAGAGATTCATTGTCAGGTCTTCACTGGGACGAATAAAGGCCGCCAGTTCTCCCTGACTATCGAGTAGGGCAAAGGATGTGCCGATGCCTGGATCATCGCGCTGCTCGAGCCAACCAATGGGATGCGAGCTGCCTGGCTGCGGGGGAGGGCTTTCCAACTGCTCCAATGCCGTTTGCGCCAATTCTTCCACCTCCGCAGGTGGTGCTTCTGGCTCTGGCTGCGGATCTTGAGGCTGCGGCGGCTGCTGGGTGGTAGCAGTGGAATCATCCTCGGTTGGCGGTGGCGGCGTGGGTTGACGCGGTTGTTGCACCGTTGCTGGGGGTGGATCCTGACGCTCGGGCTGGGCTGGTGGCAGGGTCGCCACGGTACTAGGTTCAGGGACACGAAACTCGGGATCAACCAGTGGGCGTAGATTATGCTGTTCTTGATGGCGGTTGGCTGCTCGCACTACTGGGGCAATGCTTTCACGAAGGCGATTGGCCTGCAAGCGGGTTCGCACCGTGGGGTGACCATCAACTACGGCCTGAAACTCATCACTCAAGCCCTGCCAGTTCAGGCGAAGGGCACGCTGCTGATTACGTGAAAACGTCTCACGATAGTACTCATAACGCTGGGTGGCGATCTGCCAACGGCGCTGGGTGGCATCATCTCGCAAGGCACGCTCATCAATGGCGCGAATCACCTGCGGACTCATATCAAGCACCGTATGGTACATATAGGCGCGTGCAGCACCTGGGTGAATAGCGAGCCATTCTCCCACCCGACGCCCCTTGAACTCCACCAGTTCGCCATGTGATAACTGGGTCACTAAATCGGCGGTAATGCGGCTGTCGCTGCGCACATTGGCGCCATCACGAATAACTCGGTACCAACCTTCATGCTCGGTCTCGCGCAGTACTGAACTATGGGCCCAGGCATGCCCCTGACGAGGAAAGGCTACCGTATACCAGCCTTCACGGCCCATCGCTGGACCATATACCACAACCTCACTACCTGGCTCTAAGGTGGTAATGACTCGAGCTTGGGTGCTAGGCCCGTAGCGCACGTTCGCACGCCCCACGGTCTCTACCGCAACCCCCTGCTGTTCAGTGACTTCAGCAGCAATATGCGGCAATACACCGATCACCAACACGATGCTACTCAGCACAGCAAGAATTCTCTTAGTCATGATCTCTCCCTCGCTTGATGGCAGCGTGAGACATTCCCCACACCACCCTATCGATCATACAGGTTACGCCCTGGACTCCATCTGCAATTGGCAGATGCCAGCACCTCCTTTCACAACGGCGATGTATCGCATGCGATCACCAACAGCGCAATCAAGATCGCTTAGAAGAGCTGCGCGCCCCTGACTGCTGACGCAACGAGCGGTTCAGACACGGCCAAGCAAGAGCTCAATCAAGCCTTGCTTACTCTCACTGAATAGTTAATATGAAACGAAAGCGTAAGGTAATCTTTTCATATGACTTCCATGCTGAACAAAGCAGATATTATCAAGGCAATCGTAGGCTATGAAAATGCCTCGTGTTCGATTAAGAGCACTCCTACCATTACGGTTACCGATGGTCAGGAGGAAATGCTGGGGTTCTGCTCTGGCGAAGCCCTGGAGATGGTTCTTGTTGAAATGCTCAACGAATACCTTGGAGCCATTAATCAACAACGGATACAGCGCCTACAAGCACTACTTCATCATGATCAGCCTCCCAGCCTATCAGATGTCGTAGCTGCATGCATAGAACCCCTGGTTGATGGACTCAGTGGGCCCGATGCGTGCATCGTGCAGTTCTGTCATCGTGCGATTCTTCTCGATGGCATAGATATTGACCAAGCCTTGTGGTGGACCCCAACACTCACCAAAACCCTTAAAGCCGCCTCGCGTAATAATGAGGCACTTTGGCGAGGCCATAAGGCCTCCACACTCAACTTTGCGCTCTACCATTTTATTGGCCGCATTTTGGATGTGCGCAAAAATCCGATTCCATTCAATAGCCACGATCGCCAAAGCATCCATGACTGGCTCTCGGGAGTGACCACCGCCATCCTCCAGCCGCCACTACACACAGACGATTCAGGGTTGGGCCCACAAGCCCAAGAGTAGACAATTTTTCTCAAGGCCCATAGTGCCATGCAAGGAGACGATGCACTATGGTACTTGACCGCCTTCGCTCAGGCAGTGGCCGCAAAGATCCCAAAAAGATTCCCGATGGTCTCTGGATCAAATGCCCATCGTGCAGTAAAACCGTATTCAAGCGCCTGGTGGAAGAGCGCCTGGAAACCTGCCCCGAATGTGGTCACCACTTCCCTATGCCCGCCGAACGCCGGGTGGAGAGCCTTGCCGATCCTGATACCTGGCAGGAATGGGACCCCGATCTCACCAGCGCCGATCCCCTGGGCTTTGTCGATAGCAAGCCATATACAGACCGCATTCAGCAAAACATGGCCAAAACTGGCCTCAAGGATGCCGTAACCACGGGTGGCTGCGCCATTCACGGCATCCCCACAGCCCTGGGGGTCATGGATTTTCGCTTTAATGGTGGATCCATGGGTTCGGTGGTTGGTGAAAAGCTCACGCGTTTGATTGAGCGTGGCATCGCTGAACAACGTGCGGTGATCATTATCTCCACCTCGGGCGGAGCTCGCATGCAGGAAGGCGCGGTAAGCCTCATGCAAATGGCAAAGACCTCCGCCGCATTAGCCAAGCTCGGCGAGGCAAGCCTGCCCTATATTAGCGTCCTCACCAATCCCACCATGGCTGGCGTTATGGCCAGCTATGCCAGTCTCGGCGATGTGATTATCGCCGAACCGAAAGCCCTCATTGGCTTTACTGGGGCTCGGGTAATCAAAGAGACCATTAAGCAAGAACTTCCTGAAGGCTTTCAAACCAGCGAATTTTGCATGCAGCACGGGCAAGTCGATGTAATTGTACAGCGGCAAGATATGCGCGATGAGCTTGGCCGCATCCTCAATTACCTTCATCCGCAAGCGGCCTCGGCCTAAATAACCATCCCCACGCCCCTACCCTGGCAGGG
>REDP01000236.1 GCA_007693455.1 Planctomycetota bacterium
CGTTATCCCTTCGACCGCTTTCCCCGGCGGGGCTGCCGCGCTGGTAGGTGCCCGGCTCAATCCAGCGCAGGCGCTGGGTAACGCTGCCTACCTGCAGGTCTGCCCAGCGACCGTGTTGATCACGACCATTGGCTGACGCCCAGGGAGGTATCGCCGCCAAGGCAGCACGCAGTTCCCCAGCCCGCGGGTGATCAGCATGCGCACCCAGCCACCCCTCAATGGCTTCTCGACTACCATCGTCAAGGGCTGCATCCGCTGCAATAAAGCCTAGTATAATGCTCTGCAGTTCGGTAGCCCGAGGATGCTGCGGATGTGTCTGCAACCACCCCTCAATGGCTTCTCGACTACCATCGTCAAGGGCTGCATCGGCTGCTACTACCGCTTCCGCCATCTTCCGCATCGTTATGGAGAAAGGGTGGTCTGCAGTCCAAGCATCCTGTAAGACCTGAAGGTGGGCCTGCAGGTCGTCATTCCATGAGGGCAAAGGTTGCTGCTGACTCCAAGCCTGAAGCTCGCTGAAGGCATGATAGCGCGGCAGGCTCTGCCAAGCTGCTTGCAGGGATTGCGGGGGGTTACTGCTTATGCTGAAGGTTTGCCACGCGCTCTGGAGACGGGGGAGGTCTGTCGTGACCGCTTGGTGCAGGCGATCAAACTGCTGTTGGGCGATATCACGATCCGCTGTTTCTTCGGCCAGGCGTGCCTCTAATTGGGCACGTTCGCGCGTCTGTCGTTGCTGGGCATTTTCGCCGGCAGTTTCGGCCTGAGCAAGAGCCTCACTAGCTGCGACCATCATGGCACGGCTAGCCGCTAACTCGTCCAGGGCGCGTTGGGTCTCGGTGCGTTGTTGCCAGACAATCACGAGAGAAATCAGCATGCCAATAAGTGCGAGAGAAATAAAGCCACCGCCACCGTAAACCGCGAGGAAACGCAGACGGCGTTGCTGAACTCGGTTTTTCTGAGTCTCTTCGATGTCCTCGTCAAGCTGTTCGAGGCGACGTTGCTGGGACGTGTCTTCGGTAGCGAGAATCGCATCGGCAATTTGGTCGGCTATGTCAGCGGCTTGCTCGATAGCCCCTTGAGCGTAGAGCGCTTCGGCCTGGGCCAGGCGGCAGCGCAGGGCCAACGGCGCAATGGGCGGATACTTAGGGCTGGCAGAGGTTGCTGCGCTAATGGCGGCTTGGGCCTGCAATACCACATCAAGGCGCTGACTGGCTGGGTGCTGGCTGATATCTTTGAGTAACCCTTGAGCCTGTTTAAGATACTGCTTGGCTTCTTCGCGCTGACGCCAAATGCGGATTTGGCTCGCCAGGGCGCTGGCGCTGGCGGTGCGCTGGCGCGGGTCTTTATGCAGGGCACGCAAAACAATGCGACACAGCCCCGAAGGGCAAGGACGCTTGCCATCAGTAACTGCAGCGGGATCGGGAACCACGCCTTCGGCGGCACAGACCAACACCGCTTGTACGGCATGGCTGGTGCCGCCGCTGTGGGCGGTGTCACCACCGCGATGAGGTGGGCGTCCAGTGAGAATATAATAGAGAATGCCGCCTAAGAGATAAATGTCACTGGCTGGACAAAGGCGATGATGTTCACCTAAGGCCATTTCTGGTGGGAGATAGCCAGGGGTGCCGCTAACCCCGCGCAGGTCTTTTGCCAGCGGAATCAATGGATGCGGCGGCGGCGCCTCCAGCGATACGGCGCAGCCCCAGTCCATGACCAAAACTTCACCGTGGGCCCCAATCATTACATTTTGCGGTTTCAGATCGCGATGCAGAATGCCATTACTATGGGCAAAGGTCATAGCATCGCAGACATCTAACAGAATGTCGAGATGCTCTGCTAAAGTGCGGCGCAAATCACTGCGCGGATCGGCGACGGGTTCTGGCGCAATGCCAGCCTCTAGCAGTTCAGCCCATTCATGGCCCTGAACCTGCTTCATGACCAGAACCGGGCCTTTTTGTGGATGCGCGAGTAAATCGTGAACAGGAATAATATTAGGGTGGGCAAGGTGCGCCACCACCGCCGCTTCGGCGAGGAAACTAGAGCGAGTACGTGGAGTATCACGCTCAGGCAAAATCATTTTGGCTGCCAGCGAGCGAGCAAATATTTTCTGCTTGCAGCGGTACACTGCCCCCATGCCCCCTTGGCCTAATAACTCCCGCATGCCATAGCCACGCCCGCCGGCGTTCAGGATCTCATCGGGGTTGTTGAGAACCGCCGGTACCACTGATGCTCCGCCCGTTGACGATACGGGCGCTACCGCACCGCGCAGCGTCATTGCTGGATCATGGCCTGGATCAATCCCCAAGGTTTGTAAGTCTAGGGTGCAGACGGGGGGCGCGGCGCGCAGGCCGCGTTTAGCGTCAACCGGTTTGCGCTGAGGGTTGTTATGGGTGGTCATTGGGGCCCCTCAATTGGCGCTGGGAATGAGCAGCCCATTCACGTAAGAGCCGTTCGGCGAGTTCGCTTTGCTCTTGGCGTAAGGCGGCTTCCTGTGCTTGCAGCGCTTCGATGGCAGGGGTTAAGCGCTGTCGCTCATCCTGGAGCTGGCGCAAAGCGGCTGCAAGACGGATCGCTTCAGGATCATCGGCTGCTGCCAGTTCAGTGGCCTGGGTGGCTTGCTGCCCCAATTTAGTGGTTTCAGCGTGAAGGCGCTGCGCCTCTGCCAGGGCAAACGTCGCCCGTTGTTCATTGCCAGACAACTGCAGGTACACAAAGACGGAGACCACTAATATAAGCCCCAATAAACCATAGGAGGACCAGCCCATTACAACGACGAAGCGCTGCCGTTTGCGGCCGCGTATGATGGCGTGGCGGATTTCTTCACTGGCATCGGCTATTTCTTTACTGAGCGTTGAAAAGGGCAGGGCTAAGGTATTGGCGCGATCCAGTTGGCGCTGAGCCATATCCCACGATTCGTGCTTTAGGGCATGGCGGGCGGTAAGCATCAATGCCTGCACCAAGAGCTGGGTTGCCGTTGGGTGATGAGGAATTTCGGTTCGCACATATTCACAGCCGGCAATGGCTTCCCATAAGCCCTGCGACAAGGCCTGCCCATCACCGCCTTCAGCGCGGATAATCGTACGCTGGGCAATCGCCAATACGCGATCGAGCTGGGCTTCTTGGCGCCATGCTCGGATTGCCTCGGTGAATGCCTGCACGGTAGCATAACGCTGGGCGGGTTCAAAGGCCATGGCGCGGAGTGCTATTTGAGACAGCCCTGGGGGAATCTCGCGCTCGGGAGCGCGCTGATGCGGAGGGTCAATGCTAGGGCCTATCGCCCGCGACAGGATCTCCGTCACCGCACTGCTACGTTGATGCGGAGCATGATGGGGAGCAGTGCCCGTAAGTATTTCATAAAGGCATGCACCCAACAAAAAGATGTCGGAATGCGGGCCTAATGCTTGACCGATGCCTTGGACCATTTCAGGTGCCAGATAGGCAGGGGTGCCCGCAATACCATCGCGCTCGGCCAGTTGCGGAATCAAAGGATGCAGACTAGGCGCGCGATAGGCGCCAGCACAACCCCAGTCCATCACCGTTACTTCGCCAAAGGCCCCTACCATCACATTGGCGGGTTTGAGATCTCGATGGATAATGCCCTGATCATGGGCAAAGGCCACGGCATCGCATACCTTCAGCAAGATATCAAGATGATCTTCGAGACGCAAAGGATCACCACTGGCAGTGGTTGCCGTAGGATCGCGCAATAACTGCCGCCAATCGGCACCTTCAATGATTTTCATGGCCAAGCGCGGCTGCTGACTATCGGTTAGTAGATCATAGACGGGGGGAATATTCGGATGATCTAATAGCGCTGTGATAACGGCTTCAGCCGTAAAATGGAGACGCGCCTGCGGGGTATCGCGACTGGGCAGCAGGGACTTAAGTGCCACCTCACGAGGAAAACAGGACTGTTCGCCGCGAAACACGGCCCCCATACCACCCTCGCCCAATAGGTCTGCTTGCGTAAAACCACGACCAACCCGCTGACCTGCTGATGTATTGAGCACCTGCGCAGTGGGTTCTGGGGAAATGGTCAAGAGAGAGAGATCTTCATCTGTCATGGGCCGGAACCTCACTTACCTCCTAGCCTAATTGCACAGACCACTGAACAACCTTCAATGCACAGACTCTAAACCTTGCCGTCTTACAATTTCAAGAAGCCGCATAAGCTTTTCCCCGCCCTGTAAAAGGCGGGTACTTAGAGAGCCAGAACATCATTCCCACTCATAAGCATATACCTGCTCCAGCAGCCGGGTCCAGGTGGTGATGCGCTGCATGGGGTCGCGCGGCCGGGCGGGGACGGTGGGGGCGGATCCCCAGAATTGGCCGCCTGGTTCATTGGT
>REDP01000137.1 GCA_007693455.1 Planctomycetota bacterium
TTGCTACTTCACCGCAGCCCGACTCTTCCCCCGGTGCGCTTTGCTTCGCTCGCTTCCCACGACCTTTGCGGGGGGTCGGTCGCTTCGCTCCTTGGTGCTCTCGAGTGTTTGCTACTTCACCGCAGCCCGACTCTTCCCCCGGTGCGCTTTGCTTCGCTCGCTTTTCGTGGCGGTCGCTTCTCGCATTATCCTATGGCGGTGATTTCTTCGCTGGTGAGTTCGCGGCTGTTGCCTGGGCTGAGGTCGGGGGGGAGGTCGAGGCCGCCGAAGCGGTCGCGGTGGAGCGCGCTAACGGTGGCGCCACAGGCGGCAATCATGCGCTTTACTTGGTGATAACGGCCTTCGTGGAGGATCATGGTGGCCTGACCAGGCTCCTCGAGTATGAGCTCGGCCGGTCGGCAGGGCTTGGGGTCGTCGGCCAACTGGATGCCGTTGGCACAGGCTTCTATGGCCGTGGCATCCAGATGCCCCTGGTAGCGTAGGCGATAGCGTTTGGGGACTTTGCGTTTGGGATGGATGAGGCGGTGGAGCCATTGCCCATCACTGGTGAATAATAAGAGGCCACTGGTATCACGATCCAAGCGGCCAACACTGTTGACGCCGTAGTCGCGCCATGTGCTCTCAAGGAGATCGCTGGCTAAGGGGGCTTCGCTGGGGTTGTCGGAACAGGCGTAGCCGCTGGGCTTATGCAGGATGATATGGAGATGGCCGCGGCGCGGGGGGGCGAGGGTTTTCCCATCAAGGGTGATCTGGCAGTGATCATCCACTTGCGCGGCGGCATTACGTTCCTCTGTGCCGTTGACGGTAATTCGCTTACCGCGAATGAGTTTACGTACCTGTGATCGTGAGCCCAAGCCCACGTCACTCAGCCAAGCATCCAGGCGCTGACTCATGATTGCTGCTCGCTTTCTTGGTGATCATTGCTCCACTGCCAAGTGGCAGCGATGCCTGGCGCAGATGCTCGCCGGAGATGAAAGGCGCGAAAATCGGCGGCCAAATGCACCTGGCATTGGGGGCATTCTTGCGCGGCTTGGGTGATGAACTGATCAATATCGTGTTGTTCGTATCGGCATGAGACATGCGATAGGATAAGGTGACGGGCGTGGATGCTGTGGGCGAAGGATCCAGCCATGCTGGTGGTGGAGTGGCCCCAGGTGCGGGCGCGGGCTTCTTCACCCTGCTCGAATGTGGCCTCGTGGACGAGTATATCACTGTTCTGCGCAGCGTCGGTGATGGCGGCTGAGTCACTGGTGTCGCCAAGGATGGTAATTCGCCGTCCTGGTCGAGGGGGGCCGACAACGCTTGCGGGGTCAATGCTGCGGCCATCAGGAAGCGTGGCAGGAATGCCTCGGGCTAAAGTGCCGCGCCAGGGGCCGTGGGGAATGTTGAGGCGCTCTAGGGCATCGGCATCCATGACTCCAGGGCCATCGGGTTCCACTAGGACGTAGCCAAAACAGGGGACGCGATGGCATAAGGGGCGGGCATGCACCTGCCAGCCACCAGCCATAAGATCCTCGCCGGAGGGGTGTAATTCATGAATATGTACGGGGTAGTTGGGGCGTGCCGCGCTAAGGCGCAGGACGCACTCAATCATCGCCTGTAATCCTTTGGGG
The DNA here is from genome assembly GCA_007693455.1 of Planctomycetota bacterium. Lineage (GTDB taxonomy): Bacteria > Planctomycetota > UBA11346 > UBA11346 > UBA11346 > REDP01. Next base: position 1,614 of record REDP01000137.1, read on the forward strand.
GCAATAATATGCAGGGGTTTGCCGTCTCGGCCGTGAATCCCCAGGCAGGCGAGGAGGCCGAATACCCCGTAGCAGTGATCCCCATGGAGATGGGTAATGAAGAGGCGCGTTATGGCTTTGGGTTTAATGCTGCTGCGTAGCAGTTGGTGCTGGGTGCCTTCGCCGCAGTCAAAAAGCCATACTTCGCCGTCGTCACGACGGAGGGCGAGACTGCTGACATTGCGTTGGCGGCTGGGGGTACCAGCGCCAGTGCCGAGAAAAATCACATCCATATACTGGCTCAGACTCTAGAACCCACGCCTACCTTGGCAAATAGCAAAGCCTCAGGGGAGAAATGCTGTTGTTTCATGGGAGTTAGTGTTCGGGTTCGCTGGGCGGTATGGGCCAAATCTGCAGCTGTCGCAGGATGGTTCCAGGAGGGATGTCGAGGATCATTTGCGCTGGTGCATCGCTGCGTAGGCCAGCGATATCGAATTGTCGTTGCTGGCCTAACAGCCAGGTACGGATGGAGCGATCGGATACCTCCAAGGCCAGATTGAGGGTTTGCCCGTGCATGATAGGATGGCGGAAAAGCACACGTGGGGCGGTTTCGTCTTTTTGCAGGGTGGCTTCGAGGTGTTCATTGCGAATGCGAATGACTGTGCGGTGACGTTGGTCATTGCGTTCGGTGATGGTCATGGTGAAGCCTTCGCGAGCGCTGATGGTGACCCAGGTGTAGATCAGGCCCTCGCCATAGGGACGAAAGGTGAGGAGGGTGTTCCCATGAAACAAAAGACCGTTATCAGATACCGTCCAATCGGCACTATCGCTCACCCCAGCAGCCCAGCGCAGTTGTTGTTGATCGTTGTCAGCACTGCCAGCGTGGGTGAAATCGGTGGCAAGATAGCGGCCGCGGCTTAAGCGTTCCAGCAGAGCTTCCAGTCGCTCCTGGTGCTGGCGATAGCGTCGACGATCACTGCTGGCCATGTGCACCCGCATGTCGTCGTAGATTTCACGTTGTTCAGGGGACAGTTGCTGATGCGAGCCATGCCGCTCAATGCTGGTGACGATGCCATCCAGGCGATCCAGGCGCTGTTGATAGGTGCGCCAGTCGTCATCAAGCCAGGTTGGCAGCATGCTGGCAATCCAGATGAAAAAGAGTGCGGCAAGGGTGAGAGGAACCCCCCATACGAATTTTGGGTGCCGCTCGCGCATAAAATGGAGGTAGCGTTTGAAGCCTATGCGACCCCATGGCGAAATCCATTCGCCACGGCTGTATTTATCAAGATCAAGAATGAGTTCACTCATGCTTTGATAGCGATCATCGGCATCGTGGGCAATGGCCTTGAGGATAATGCGTTCCAGATCGCGGGGGAAATCGGGGATGTGATCCCGCGGCCATTTCCCCGCATTGGTGCTAGAGCGTATGGCAGCAAGGCAAGCCTCACGCTCTGCTAAATGCACATAGGGTAGGTGACCGCCGGTGGCAAACTCATAGAGCACCACGCCAAGAGAATAGATGTCGCTGCGATGGTCGACGGACTTGGCGTCTGTGGCCTGTTCGGGAGACATGTAATCGAGGGTGCCAATAACTTGTCCAGTACGTGTCAATCCCAGGGTGTGCTCGACTTCTTTGGCTATCCCAAAGTCGGTGAGCAGGGGGTGCGCGATGGTACCAAGAAAGTTTTCGGGTTTGAGATCGCGGTGCACAACGCCGTGCTTATGGGCATGATCAAGGGCGGTGGCGATGGCGCGGATAATATGGACTGCCTGGGGAATGCTCAGCTTGGTGTGGTCGTAGGCACAGGTGGCCTCGTCCATGACCATAAATGCCAGATCGCGATGCTTGCCGCTGTCAATGAGCATGCCTTCGTTGCCATCATCACCAGCGTTATTGATGGCGTGCACGGTTACCACGTAGGGATGTCCGCCAAGGCGTTTGGCAAGGCTTGCCTCCTGCAGGAAGCGCCGATGGCCAGCCGTACCTGGGCGCGAACTGGATACTTTAATGGCAAAACGCGCATCGGGCGGCAGGGGGGCGCCAAAGGTTTCGGAAGCGAGCTGTGCCAGTTCCGAACGTGAGAGTTGCTCTAGCTCCCGCCGCAGTTTTGGGCGATCTTCTGGACGATAGCGCAGGGTAAGGATATGGAGGTAGTCGTATTCGGCGGCATAGACCTCGCCCATACCGCCGCGGCCGATGCCCTCCGTCAATCGCCAGTGCCCCAAGGTTTCCCCGACTAATGGGTAGTCATTGCCGCCGCGTTGTGAGCCAGGGGCCTTATGGGTGGCTTTGGGGGGCATGAAGTCGGCTTACCTTCTGGGAACGGGTGGAAGCAGTCGGGGGTATCATTCGAGATCTCGGGCGAACGCAAGGTGAGGACAAAGGCTTCCTCGTAGTCTGATTAATGGTGCTGAGCGTAGCTCCGCTCGCAAGCCTTGGCTTGGCTTGGCGTCTGTGAGTGTGCCTGAGGGTCAGGGACACATTCAAGGGAGGATTGGAACCAGCCAAGGGGGAGGAATGCCGTGCTAGCTCGGCGCGGCCATGTGAAGGCTTGCCGTGGGCAGTATTGTCACACCATAGGCTCCTCGCCGTCAGCATGGGGGAACGATTGCAGCCCCTGCGTCTGCTTGGCGGTGTCTTTTACGCTGAATGGAGTCGAAGTATGCATCCTGCCATCACCCAGTTGTTGGACCTACATCAGGTCAATGTGCAGCGCCAGCGCCTGATTCAGGATCGCAGTGGCCGAGAGGAAAAGCGCCGCCAGGCAGATCAAGCGCTTGCCAAGTTTACCACCCAGCATGAAACAGCGCACAAAATGGTTGCCGACCAAGGAGCGCTGATCCGCCAGTACACGGCGGATGTGGACCGCTGCGATACGGAGATTCAAAGCCTTCGTAGTCGCCAGATGGAAGCCAAGAGTAACAAAGAGTATCTGGAATGTATTAACGGTATTGAGAACGCGAAAGCGGAAAAGAAACTCCGCGAAGAAAGTTTGAGCAACCTCAATGCATCGGTGGATGAGCTGCAAAGTAAAGCTTCCGCGGCTGAGCAAAAGTTGGCAGAGATTCGCGCCAAGTATGAGCAGTTTGTTGCCAACCTTGAAGAATCTCAGGAAGCTGAGCAGAGTGCCCAAGAACTCGAGCGCATGTATCAGGAAAAGCGCCAGGGTTTGGACCCTAAATTCCTCGAGGTCTACGAGCGCCTTATTGAGGCCAAGCACCATATGCCACTGATTCCCGTGGATCCCGTAACTCGGGCAACCCCATTAGGACAGATTATCTCTCATAACGATTGCGAACGCATTCGCGGTGGCCAGTTGGTGACCGACCCTATGACCAATGGCATTCTCTACATTAAAGAAGAGCCAGCTGCCGATGATGCCTAGGCGCTACTGATCGAGGGATGTCATGGCACTGACCAAACGAGTTATAGTATGTTTAGATGTGCGTGCTGGTCAGGTGACCAAGGGCGTACGTTTTCAAGGAAATGTTGATCTCGGTGATCCCGTAGATTTTGCCCGCCGTTACTATCAACAGGGCGTTGATGAGCTGGTATTCTACGATATTACTGCCTCAGCCGAACAGCGCGACCTTTTTGTTGATGTGGTGGCGCGGGTGGCTGAAGCCATTTTTATCCCCTTTAGCGTTGGTGGTGGGATCCGTAGTGTAGAGCAAATGCGGGCGGTGCTGTTGGCAGGTGCGGAAAAGGTGAGCGTGAATTCCCCTGCAGTACGTGATCCATCCTTGATCACAGCTGGCGCGCGTGCCTTTGGCAGTCAATGTGTGGTGCTTGGGGTTGACGCTAAGCGTGTCGAAGTCAGTCCTTCGATTCCCAGTGGATATGAGGTGTGGATTGATGGTGGCCGCACTGCCACGGGCCGCGATGCCCTGGCCTGGGCGCGGGAGGCCGAAAGCCTGGGTGCTGGTGAAATCTGTCTCAATGCCATTGATACCGATGGTGTGCGTGATGGCTATGAACTTACTCTTACCCGTATGATAGCCGATGCGGTGGGCATTCCGGTGATTGCATCTGGTGGTGGCGGGGTTCCCCAGCACTTAGTCGAGGCGGTGTCGCGCGGCGGTGCGGATGCTGCTCTGATCGCCAGTATGGTGCACAGTGGAGAGTATAGCGTGGACCAGATTAAAGCGCATATGCGTGAACAGGGAGTGGCGGTGCGATGAGTTACGTTCTCTCTCGGATAGTGTGCTGTCTATTTTTACTGGCAGGCGTAATGATGCCCCTGTGTGCGGATGATGAGCCTGCAGAGACTTCGTCACCTCCCAAGCCCACAGAGGAGGCCGATGGCGCAGCCGAATCCGAAGATTCCTCGCAATCACCAAGCGCAGTGGATGCAGTACAGGCCCAACGTGCGGCGCAGGCACTCGCCGAGATAGCAGCTGAAGCGGATGACGCCCAGGATGATTCGGCGACCACTCAGCTGAGTCAGGCTCGTGAAGATCTGCGCGCTGCTTTATTTGCCTTGCGTACTGCCCAAGCTGAGATGGAACGCGGATTACATGCGCAAGCTGGCGAGAGTTTCCTTACTGCGCACATGCTGGTCAAGCAGATCGATGCGGAACTCAAACCCCAGTTACGGCGTGAATTAGCTGCCCTGGATCACCGTTTTGTCGCCCTGGCGCGGGGCATGCTTGAAAGTCAGTATCTTGATGTTGAAGATGCTTCCGACCAGGAAGCAGACGATGCCCAGGATCAGGGCCCAGAGGAAGTCATCGTTGTCCCAGTTGACGAGGAAGAACTCTCTGAGACGGCGGGTGAGCAAACGGTGAGAGCGCCAACGGACGATGATCATGCTCCTCGCGAGCAAGATAAGGAAACGGAAGAAGATGCCGAGTCTGAGCCATCCCCCGCGGATGTGCTCCAATCTGAGGATTGATGCCCTCGGTTATGCTGGCGCGCTATGTGCTGCATCAGCCTGTCTCGGTCTACTTGATCGGTTAAATATGTCGATGTGACAAAAACGGGAGCGTAAGGCCCATGTCGAAACGTGATTATTATGAAGTGCTTGGTGTTGGCCGCGAAAGTGGCGGCGATGAAATCAAACGCGCCTATCGCAAACTGGCGATGAAGTATCACCCAGATCGCAACCCTGGTGATAGTGAGGCCGAAGCAAAATTCAAAGAAGCAGCAGAGGCCTATGAGGTCTTGGGCGATGAGCAAAAACGTAAACGCTACGATCAATATGGTCATGCCGGAGTTGAAGGCATGGGCCATGCAGGCCGCGGTTTCTCAAGCATGGAAGACATCTTCCAGTCCTTTGGGGATATCTTTGGCGGTGGCGGTGGCTCTATCTTTGAAAGTTTCTTTGGTGGCGGAGGGGGACGCGCTGCCGCCAATGCTGGATCAAGCCTTAAGATAGGCCTCGAGTTAAGCTTTCGCGAGGCGGTCTTTGGGGCTACCAAAACGATTGATCTGCGCCGTCATGAAATTTGTGACACCTGTCATGGCAGTGGCGCCAAGCCAGGTACGCAGCCAACCACCTGCCACACCTGCGGTGGTGCGGGCGTAGTCCGCCAGGGACGGGGATTTTTTGTCGTCCAGACCACCTGTCCCACCTGTAACGGCCGTGGTACCATCATTAGTGATCCTTGTACCTCGTGTCATGGTGAGGGCCTGGTGGCTAAGAAGACCCAGATTAAAGTGCCCATCCCAGCTGGGGTTGAGGATGGCTCGCGCCTGCGTGTCAGTGGCGAAGGTGAACCTTCCCGCGAAGGTGGCCCGCGCGGCGACCTCTATGTGTATATTTCCGTCAAAGCCGATGATATGTTCGAGCGCCACGGAGACGATGTGGTGTGCAAAGTCCCCGTGGGGTATGCCCAAGCCAGTTTAGGTGTCGAACTTGAAGTGCCGACCTTAGAGGGTAAGGCCAAGTTGAAGATAGCACCTGGAACCCAGCCGGGCGAAATCTTGCGCATGCGCGGCCTTGGCGTGCCCAATGGCTACGGTCGCCGTGGTGACCAATTGGTGGTGGTGAACGTCCGTGTTCCCAAAAAGCCCAGTGGTCGCTATGGCGAGTTACTCAGAGAGCTTGCCGAAATCGAGTCGTCCACCATAGAAGAGGACAACAAAGGTTTTTTTGATCGTCTCAAAAGCTTGTTTGAGTGAGCGCCATTCATAAGCTCGTTCGCGCTGAGATGAGCTCAAGCCGCCATATGCAGCGCATGATGTATTTACCGACAAAGGGAACTCCATGAATAGTCAGTCATCCCCAACCGCAGCCAATGATCACTCCCAGCAGCCTCAAGATGAGCAAGAGCTCCATTCCAATGAGGCTGATAAGGCCGATACCGAAGTGGCTGATGCCATCGATGAAAGTGATGTCAGCGACACCACCTGTGAGGCCCTTGCAGAGGAGATCGCCGAGGGCTTGGCTGACCGAAATAATGATGCCAATGAAGACGATGAAGTAACTCGCCTGCGTCAGGAATGCCAGGCCCTCAAAGAGCAACTTCTGCGCGAGCGTGCTGATTTTGATAATATCCGCAAACGTCTCCGTCGCGAGGCCGAGGAAGCTGGTCAGCGTGCTGTGGCTCGTTTTGTGCGGCCCATGCTGCTGCAGCTGGATAATTTCGGCTTAGCCTTGGAGGCTGCTAATCCGGAAGCCTTCAACGATTTTGCCATGGGTGTAACGATGATTCGTGATGGTCTTGTGGCCACCTTGGCTGATGCGGGGATCACTCCCGTGGAAGAGCAAGGCGCCTTCGATCCAGCGGTCCACGAAGTGGTTGCAGAGGTCCCTGCCGATGCCCCGAAAGGACATATTGTGGCGGTGCAGCGCCGCGGCTATCGTATGCAAGAGCAGTTGGTGCGCAGTGCCCAAGTGGTGGTCTCAGCAGGTCCTGCCGCAGACGATGATGCCACCCCGGTAGGCGAAGATGAGGATGACACTCACAAGGACGCGTCATGATTACCTATTTTTTCCCTAGGGTTTTGCTGTTCCTGGCCATTTGCGCGGCAGTTCTTGGCGGCGTAGTATTTATTGTGCAGATGGCAGCAGAACAGTCACTGGGGGGGATGCCGGCGGTACTGTCTCCATTGCTTTTGGGTTTTGGGCTCTTCAAGGGAGCCTTGGCATTTAATGCACGGGCGGTGCTCAATCATGGGGGTCCACCAGCGGCAACGCTGATTGCTCGTCATGGCACGGCGGGCAATGTTCGACAGTGGATTGTGTATAAATTTACCGCCATGGGCATGGCCCTTTTTGCTGCCTTTGTGATAGGGGTATACGTTTTCGTCTAGCCGATGGCCGGAGGTAAATGATCCAGTCATTGCTGAGATGTGCTTTTTGTCTAAGGATTCTCGGCACGGAGTCGATTCGTTCCCGGCGCCCTCTATGCTTGAGAGCATACCTTGCATCTGCGTCAGCAGCAACCGGAGTACACCATCATGGCAGATCTCAGTACGACCTATCTCGGCTTACCCCTCGCAAACCCTTTGGTAATGGCGGCATCATCGGCAACCGCTCGAGTGGAAAACCTGCAATTAGCAGAACGTTTTGGTGCTGGTGCGGTCGTCTTGCGCTCGCTTTTCGAAGAGCAGATTCTCGCTGAGCAAGCACAGCTCGAGGACACTCTCTCCCAGGGCAGTGAAGCCCATGTTGAAGCACAGGACTATTTCCCCCCCGTCGTCCACGCTGATGCAGCCAGCTATCTGCGTATGGTGGAGCAAGCGCGGCGAACCGTCTCCATGCCGCTGATTGGGAGTATTAACGCCGTGCGTAGTGGTTCATGGACCCGCTATGCGAAACAACTTTCAGAGTGCGGCGTAGATGCCATAGAGCTCAATGTCTATTCGGTAGCAGCCGACCCTGCCACATCTGGTCAGGTTATTGAAGAGCAGCTCTTCGACCTTGTGAGCTCAGTGCTGGATCAGGTTTCGGTTCCCGTGGCGGTGAAGCTCAGCCCCTATTATACCTCCGTGGTCAATGTGGTGCACGAGCTGGATAAACGTGGTGTATCTGGGGTTGTCTTGTTTAATCGGTTCCTCCAGCCCGATATCGACCTCCATCACGAGACCCTGAGTACGGTCATGCCCTTATCAACGCCGCAGGAAATGCGCCTGCCCCTGCGCTTTACCGCCTTATTGTCCGGGCGTATAGAGGCTGATATTGCCATTAGCACTGGCGTGCATACGGGCGAGGACATGCTTCGAGGACTACTGGCTGGTGCTACGGTAACCCAGGTGGCGGCGGCGGTGATCAAGAATGGTCTGCATCATGTGGGAAGCATGCTCCGCGACTGTGAAGCCTGGATGGACGATCGTGGTTATAGCATGGTTGATGATATTCGTGGCATGCTATCCCAGGCTGCGGTGCAAGATCCCCATGCCTTTGAGCGGGCGCAATATGTCAGTATGCTGAGCGGTGGATCCCATTCCAGTCCGCTCAATGCGCGTGTAAGTTAGCCGAGCCCTTCGCTAGGCTGACACCCCAGGGCGACTCAAAGCTCACCTTGGGTAAGGAATTTCCGCTTCGCGGTGCATATTTTTAACGCAAAAAGCGCCCTATTCAGGTCGTTTTTGCAGGCCGATCAGGAGATCGGCGATCCCGGTGGCGAGCTTTGAGCCGCCCTGGCTGACACCCAAGATAATCCTTCTTTTGCAGTCAGACGCAGCGTGGCTTACAGTCACGCTGCTTGCGTATGGTCGCCCATAAGCTCTTATACAGCAAACAGTTCTATTGATTGTGCGGCGTCCTGGAAAATATCATTTAAGTCGCCGGCAATCATGCCGATAGTAGCCCTGAGGGCTATTTCTGTGATATGCCCATCAAGTGGATACTGGTTGCCTTGGGCCGCTTCCTGTGGTATCATGGAGCCAACTGAATACAAAGGGGGATGTCATGCAGCGGATCGAATCCAATGTGGCAACCCAGATTGCCGATCAAACGCGGCCGCTCCAGGCGTCGCAAGACGTTACTGATCAGGCCAATCAGGCGCGGGTTCGTGATCAGCAGCCAGATCAGCTCGTTAAGCGCGATATTAGCCCCGGAGAACTGGGTGATGTGGTGTCGCAGATGCAAAAGATTGTTCAGGCCGCCACTGGCCGAGCCCTGTCTTTTGAGGTTGATGACGAACGCAAAGATATGATTGTCACCGTTAAGGATAGTGATGGTGAGGTGATACGGCAGATCCCATCCGAGGAAGTCATGGACCTGCGACGGCGCTTAGAAGATCACGTCGGCGTGTTTCTCGACGATATAGCCTAGACAAGCGCCCCGTTCGGTCGCATTGGTTCACGGACTATAGTCTCATCTGTGCTGCGCCGTAAGCCTTTGCGATCTTGCTGGCGGCCGCATGTTTCCCAATGTCTCTCTACATATTGGCACGTATTCTGCGTTAAAGCTGTACTATTGGAGTGCAGTAAGTGAGTCATATTTGAGTTTTGCCGCTTCGTTGCAGTTCGGCGCTCAAGTGATCGTGCTGGCCTCCGATACTTCTCATGTGGCAGGCCGTATGGCTCTGCCTAAGGAGCAGCCATGACAGGGATCACTGGTGTAGACGGTCTCGCCTCTGGCATCAACACGACAGAGATCGTTGATGCAATGATCGAAGTAGATCGTTCTTCAACGAGAGTGCAGGAGCGACGTAAGGTGCTTCTTGAGGCGCGCCTAGAGGCAGTTCGCGGATTTAATACGCGACTTCTCGCAAGCCAGCTTGATCTTACCAATCTGCGCAGCGGTAGTACCTTCAACGCAAAATCAGCAACGACTTCAAGTCCCGAGGTAATGACTGCCAAGGCAAATAACTCCGCAGCCAACGGCACCTATACCTTTCAGGTGGAACAGTTGGCCGCTGCGCATCAGATTGCCACAGGCAAAAATGGCGGTATAGCCAGCCCTGGTGCCTCCTTGGGCGCTGGATCGTTAAGTATTCAGCTGGGTCAAGGGGCCAGCGTTGATCTTGAGTTTAGTGAAGAGACGTCCAGTTTGAATGCTATTGCCCAGGCCATCAATAATGCGGATGCTGGGGTCAATGCCTTTGTCATCCAGCAAAGTGGTGCGCAGCCCTATCGCCTGGTGCTGCAAAGCGAAGAGACGGGCTTGTCCTCGGAGATGAGCGTCTCTGCCAGTGGTGGCCTTGCCGATCTATTCGCCGAAGAAAACCTCGAAACCTTTGCCGAAGCCCAAGATGCGCAAGTGCGTATGGGGGCAACGGGAACTGGTGCCGTGTTCACTTCTGCCAGCAATGAGTTTAAAGATATCATTCCCGGCCTGACCATCACTGCCCAGGATGTGGGTGTGAGCAGCGTAACCGTGGGAACCGATGTGAGTAGCGCGGCTGAAGATATAGGTTCCTTTGTCGAAAGCCTTAATGACGCAATTAAATACCTCAATGCCAATACCGAGGTTGATCCCGATGGTGACGAAGAAGCTGGTATTCTCGTCTCAGAAACAGATTTGCGGCGCGGCTTGAACAGTATTGTGCGAGAGCTCTTTACTGCCGTGCCAGGACTTCCCCAATCAATGAACAATGTGACCAGCATTGGTTTGGGCGTGAATCGCGATACGGGTGAAATCACGCTTGATGAGGGGCGCCTGCAGGCAGCTTTAACCAGCAATCCCGATGGGGTGGCGCGCCTGTTCCGTAATTCTGGTGTCAGTAGCGAGCCCGGCGTGGAATTCGCCAGTATGACTGCCGCTACTGATGTGAACACTCCTTTTCAGGTAGATATCACGCAGGCCGCTGAGCAGGCTCGTCTTTCTGGCGCTACCTTTGCTTCGGGTTCAGAGATAGAGATTACTGATGCCAATACCACCTTGGGTCTTACCATCAATGGTCGTTCCTACGAGGTGAACTTGGTGGAGGGGATCTATACGCGCGAAGAATTGGCGGATCATTTACAGAATGTCCTCAATAGCACGGTATCCAATCAGGACCGCGTCGAGGTTGCCCTGCAAGGTGGTCAACTTCACCTCAATACCCGCGCCTATGGATCCTCCCGTAGTTTGCAGATAAGCAACTCTCCAGCGAACGCCGTATTAGGTTTTTCCACTAATGCGGTGAAGGGAAAAGATGTCGAGGGCACCATCAACGGTGTTCAGGCAAAGGGTACTGGTCAGGTACTCACTGGCAGTAGCGGAGAGAGTGAAGGTCTCTCGGTGGTGGTGACTGCTACGGGTCCGATGAGTAGCACGGTAGAAGTGACTGCGGGCCTGGGCCGTCGTTTAGGTAATAGCATCAATGCGCTGACCGATGCCCAGCGGGGAACGATACCCAATAAAGAAAACGGACTTCAGCGCAACATTACCACCCTGTCAGATAATATCACCAAGGCCGAAGAGCGGTTAGAGCAGCGTCGCCAGCGCTACATCCGTCAGTTTCGCGCCATGGAGGGCATTATCGGTCAGCTGAACTCTCAGCAAACCTTCCTTGAAGGGCAAATCCAAGCCTTTTCTAATGCCGCTCGCAACTATGGTGGACGCCGTAATTAACCCTCATGGGAGAGTGTGGAACACCACTCAGTGGAGGGTTGTGCATCAATCGCATCTCCCATGTGCCGCTTTCCATGGCTGCGCGCTATGGATCTTATGCATGGAACTGGCTGTGATGCTAACTATCATCATGGCGATGTCTGCAGTACTGGGGGGATCCTTATGGTAATTCTATTGCGAATGTCACAGGTATTACCTGGTGCCCAAAGATGGTCGTCGAAAAGGTGTTTAAGTATGCGCCAAGAGGGACGATACTGGATTGTAGACGCCAACAACTGTGAACGAGGATGCTCCCATGCCTAATGCTGCTGCTGCTTTCGCCCAATATCGTAAGACGGAAACCGAAACGCTGACGCAGCGCGACTTGCTCGTCCGTTTATACTTTGGCATTGAACGCTTTATTAACATTGCTGCTCAGTCCATGCGCGAGAAGCAGTGGTATGAGGCCAATGAAAATTGTCAAAAAGCCAAGCGTATTTTTATTGAGTTGCTTTCCACTTTAAATCTAGAGGTGGGCGGCCAGTTGGCCCAACAGTTGCGTGACTTGTACTTGTTTATGATCACCGAAATCGTTGAGTCCAATGTTCACCATGATCCCGAGCGCATTCTCAAGCTGCTGCCCGTGGTGGCGACTTTACGTTCGGCCTGGGAAGAAATACCCGCTGAAGAGGCTAATGTGAGCTCCCTTAACGGCGATGCCCAATCGAACTTTAGCGCCCGCACCTAATGCCTACTACGGCATGCGAGTCTCATGGCTACTCTTGCGGTTGCAGCGTAGTCTCTCGCCAGGGCCATAAAAAGCCATCCGCCCAGAGCCCTTCGGGCAGTACCTGCGGGCGACGTTCAGGGAGTTCTCCTGGCCAGGTAAAATGTGCCTGATCAGGGTAGGTGATCACTTCGCCCGAAGCAAACGCTACCCATACTTGGTCCTCTACGGCGATATGCCAAACGGCGGCCTGTGGCAAAGTAAAGGTTTGTGTCGCATCGTTTGCATCGACCAAGGTTATCTGTGTGTTGACGGATATGGGATGGGTGATGGCTAGGGTCCCATTGCGTACATAACGCGCTTGGCTGGGCATGGCGAGGCCATTGGGAACTCGTGCGGCGCGTACCCGCGCGCCACTCCAACGGTGGACCACGTGGAGTCGTGCCTGACCTTCGGCAACTACAATCCAGTCACCATCGATATCGAGGGATCGTCCAGGAAGATATCCTGGCGCCTGCCAGCGATGCCGCCACAACAAGGGGCTCTCCTCCTGGCTTGTGCGGTGCAAGGCGAGGGTGGTAGTACTGCGACTGCTTTCCAGCTGCAGGAGTTGTCCGTTGAGGAGGCGCTGGGTATTCCCCTGTGCATCTCGCTGTCGCTGGAGTTGCGTGATGCTATCGGGTTTACTGACTCGACGCGGAGCCTCTACGGGGCTGCGTTCGGTTTTGAGGTGTTGTGCAAGTTGTGGTGCATCGAGGTGTCCTGGCTGCGGCGCGTGCAGGCTATGCTGAAGGCCGTGATTACTGATGACGGTATCCCAGGCACGAGCAGGATAGAGAGGGTGGTGTGGTGGTGTCACTGGAAGAAGGACGGTTTCATCGTCCCCCACTTGCTCAAGGAGGTCGGCCATGTCTGCGCCGTGAGGCAGTTGGTCAAGGGTGTGCCAGTCCTTGGTGGTGACGGCTTGGGGTGTGGCGTAGCGCCACAGTATGCGCAGTCTCCATCTGGGGTCAGTAATCCACTGCCAGGCTGCATCAAGCGTCCAGCTACTTTCTGGGCCAAGGGCGACCAACGCCCGCGCGAGTTCATCACTGGCTGCCAGCCGATGTTCGTCGGGGAGCTGCTCCCAGGCTGCTAGGGCTTGGGTAAAACGTTTGGCGCGGTTGAGGTGGCCTGGCTTGAGCAGGGCCTGACTTGAATCAGGGAAGGGCTGTACCAGGTATCTTTCGCCCTCGGGTCCAGCCATGGTGATGACTTTACCTAGCGAGGGCAGGGATCCTTGTTCAAGTCGCCATTCCTGATCAATGTCCTGGCCATGCAGGTAGCGAGCGATGAGCGTGTCGCCATCAACGAGCAAGTACTCATGATCGCTAAGCCACAGGCTGCGCTTTCCGCGCACGATGGGTGGTCCAATGGTGGCAACGGGTAAGCGAAAGCGTTGATAGGTGTCGGGGGCGGCATCAATGGCTAGGCGATACATGTATTCGCGACCCTGGAGCCAGATAAACCCTCCATATATGCCGAGAATTGCTATATCTGTAGGCATAACGAGATCGCTTGCGTGGCCCTGTTCATCGATGCGTTGCAGGGTATCGCCATGGCTCACTAGAGCCGCACCAGATCCCGTCCACACCCGTGCTCGACGGTCTAGGCTACGCTGCCAAAGCGTGCGGTTGAGCGGGTCAACGCCCATGAGGCGATGATTGTGCAGGTGCCAGCGCACGGCTCCCGCATCGGCGTGATGCGGCACCCAGGCGGTAAGATGATGCTCGCGCAGGGGTGTTGCTGGCCCTGGTGGGGGAATCTGCGGCCACCACGACTGGGCTGGGTTACTGTGGAGCCAGGCCCATGCAAGCTCTTGACGTTGTTTGCCCGAGGGCTCTGCATCAAGTTGGGTGTGGCCGACTTCTGCCAGCAGCCCATGATAGCCGAGGTAGTCGCTAAAGGCGCCCCGATCAAAGGCCTGCTCGGCAGCGCGCTGGAGGTACTGCTGCGCCAAGGGCGCGGGGAGAAAGGCCGCAGCCAAGCGCAGCGGGTCAGCAGAGCCCTCGTCAAGTTCGCGTTGCAGGGCCCGTTCCAGGCTATTCAGAAGCGATGGGTGGCGTCGATGCTGATGAATAGCCTGCGCCAGGGCGCGGCTCCAGCGCTGCAAGAGCTGGGGGTCGTCAGGATGTGGCCATCCATAGTGCCCTAAGAGGAGGCGACTGTCGAGAGTGCGCATGTCATCAGATTGAGGGCTTCCTTCTTGTAAGGCGCGCCACAGGTTCTGCATGGCTTGGCCATGCTCGCTGCTACTGCGTAAGGGCTGAGGTTCTTGGCAGTAGACCCCAGCACCACAAGCCAAGCAGATGATCAAACCGTAGAGCCATCGCATGGTTGGTAAGCATAGCTTGTTTGGCGCTGAATCCAGCGCCCCATCTACTTGGCTGCAGGGCGGCGCAAAGCGTGCCCCCGGGACCGTCGGTCTCCCAATCGGCTTGCAAAAATATCCTGAATAGGGTGGTTTTTGCGCTCAAGACATGCCCCGCGAAGCGGGCATTCCTTCCCCAAGGTTATGATCATTGAGCCGCCCTGCGTTTGGCTGCGGGGTGACGCTCTAGCGCATCGCTGCAGTCAGCCACGACCATAGGCCGCCAGCCACCGATACGACCTGATGAAAGCCAGACGAGGCTCGACGCAGCGCGATCTGTCGGCGACGCTCATCAGCAGCCGCCCGCACCAATCCAACGAGAATGGTATCGGAAAGCTCACTGGCGGGATCGCGGTGCGCCTGTTTCGAGCCAAGCACCGTATCCATGCCGAAAATTTCACGGACAATGCCACTCAGGCCCCCCAGGGCTGCGGCGCGACCAAAAAGGTGGATGCGGCCGTGCTGCGATAGAGCGTCATTGTCCTTCAGATATTGGTAACGATCACGAAAGAATTTTCTCAGGAGACTGGTGCAGGTCATGGCAGTGGGGCCCAGATCGCGACTATTTTGCTCCACTTCACTCCAGAGATAGAGCTGACCTTCATGGCGTGGGCCATCCTTGGGTGCGGTATGCGTACTGATATCCACTTGACGCTTGAGGTCTTCGGCCCGCGCTGGGGGAATTTTGAGGTTATCGGCAATGGCTTCGGTTAAATCATCGCCGCCAAAACGGTTGGATTCCAAATGCACCAGACGGCCCTTGCGGTGTACCATCAAGGACGTGTAGCGAGCCCCACAGTCAATGATGATCGTTGAACCTCGCTTAGGGAGATCTTTTTCAACCCCGCGGTAGAGGGCGATGGGCGGTGCAATCATGCCTTCAAGGCCAATGCCCATATTGCCCAGCAACTGATCCATATAGTCGTAGTTTTCGCGGTCAGCTGTCACTAAAAAGACCGTGCAGCGCAAGCGGCTGCCGCGACATCCTTCTGGCCGTAGGACTTCATGGTCACCTTCTTCATCACGCACAAACCACTGTGGTTGTAGGGCATGCAGATCGCGGCGGTTGGTGCCGATGGCTTGGGTGGTGGCACGCATAAAGGCCAGGTCGCGCTCTTCGCGGGTCATGTTCATGACATGGCCTAATTCCGTATGACCATGGGCAAAATTGGCAGCCAAGGTTTCATCGGACATACTGACAAATACCGATAGGGGGACGATATCGGTGCTTTCTCGGATATCATCAAGGACTTCTTGGATGGCTTGCTGGCGACCATGATCGCCCAACTCCATCCAGCGACAATGAATGCGCCGATGGGCCAAGACTTGTTCGCCACGATCATCGCGCATGAGCGCAGCTACAGCCCCCACTTGGCGACTACTAATGCTAATTACCACCAAGCGTTGCTGGACGTCATTGGGCATGGCGAGTGATCCTAAAAAAGGGCCCAAGCCCGCAGTTGTACGGCGCATAAACAGCGATTACATGGCTATCAATGGGCTTGGCAGGCATAGTGGAGGAGTGTGGGCAGCCATGGCTTACGCTCAAGCAGCAATACGCAGAGCGGTGTTTATAACGGTGTTTTCCAGGATAGTGATACTTGCCGTGGTATCGTTGCCGAGAGCTGGATAGGGGGGGCGATGGGATCATTCCCCTCTACTATAGGCTGCGGTCGCTCTGGCGAAGGGGTTGCTGCGCTCCTCGTCATCACGGCTGTCAGCCGCATCGTTGAGCGGCGGCGCATCTTTTCCATTAATGGCATGCGGTACAAGCAGCCATTGGCGTTGATTGATAATCGCCTGGGGATCACTGAGGGCCTTGGTCCACACTAAAATACGACGTCCGGCGAGCCATGATCCAACCCCTGAAATGATGCTGGGTAAGGCCATGCTATAGGCGATGGCCGATATGAGGCCACTGCTGCCGATGAGGCGTTCTCCGCCAATGAGCACACTCAGTGAAATAATGCCCGTGATGGCATGCATGCGCCGTAGTCCCCAGGTGATACGCTGCTGTACCTTCCATGCGGTGTCAAAGCCATGCAGGCGAATCATGGCTAAGATAAGGCCCAATTCCAAGTAGCGCTCATTGGTTTTGCAGGAGATGGTCCAGCGCCGCATACCCGTATCGGTGGCCATGCGCAAGACGTAATCGCGTTCGCCGCGCATGCTGAGATCAAAGTCAGTATGAGTTATGGTTGGTCCTGGGACGAGTTCCAGGGCCTGCGCGTGCAGAGCAAAAGAGGGGTTGGTAAGTCGCGAGCGTGCCATGGCGGTAGGACGTGATTCTAGTAGAAAATGCTTCCACGACAATGCGCGGTAAGGCTGAGAGTAATGAGGGCGCATGCGCCATGGTGCAGCATAGATGCGGCTTGAACGCCTTTCTCGTGGTTGATATCATCGACTTTGCTGATGCAGTCGCCTGGGAGGTGTTCACATGAAGATATTCCTGCGTTTCGCGCTACTGCTTATTATGGGGTCCACTGTGTGCGCCACTTCAGCTGCGGCGCAATCAAGCGGCGGAGCAGGGCAAGCGGTATCCGATATGGCTGCCATTTGGCAGTGGCTTGCCCTGCGCGGCACTGCCATCCTGGTTACCGTGGTGCTGGGTGTGGTGGTATGGTTAGTGCTGAAAAAACTGCTCGATCGATTGTTTCAGCGTACGCGCATGGTTCCAGCCTTTGCCATCTTTGTGCAGCGTGGTTTACGCTGGGCGATGATTTTGATTATAACTTTGGCTGTGATTCAGCAGGCTGGTGTCGAATTGGGCTTGTTGTGGGGGATGCTCTCTGCGGGTGTGGCAATGGTAGCCATCGGCTTTGTTGCGGTATGGAGCATGCTCTCCAACTGCACTGCGGCATTTATCCTACTCATGTCACGGCCCTTTCGCATTGGCGATACGGTCGAGATAACTGAGGCCACTGGTGGCGCCGCACTGAAGGGAGTGCTGGTCGATATCTCCTTGATGTATACCAGCATTGAGGAGCGGCGCGATGATGGCGAGGTGCAGATGGTACGCATTCCCAATAACGTCGTTCTGCAAAAAACTATTCGCGTGGTTCCTTCGCGAGATGGGGTTGATCTTGGCGAGCACCTGAGTGAGCAAATGATGCAGCAGGGTCGTTCGGAAGAAGAGGCGCTGCCAGGTCCTTCGTCAGGTGGGGACTAGGCAGCCTGAGTCAAGGGTAGAACAGTTGTTATGACCTACGCTTGGCACATGTTGAGACAGCGCGCAAAGAGCACAACTCCCTGCGCGCTGCGCGGGAAACATGGTGTGCTATTGCCAGGGCGGCGCAAAGCTTGTCCCCGGGACCGCCGATCTCCTGATCGGCCTGCAGAAAACGCCCTGAATGGGCGCTTTCTGCACTCAAAGC
>REDP01000047.1 GCA_007693455.1 Planctomycetota bacterium
TGCAGGCCGATCAGGAGATCGGCGATCCCGGGGGCGAGCTTTGAGCCGCCCTGGCGGATAGCCTATCTGCCCAGAGGCAGACCCATACCGGCAGGGAGAGCATATTCTGGCTCCCTTGACCACTGGCAGTGCACGGCAGGCTATGCGGCGTGTGGTGGTATCTCCTTCGTAAGCTTGCAATGGCACCACTGGTGCTGTTCGTCCTGGTAACCATCAGCTTTTTTCTGATGCGCGCGGCCAGCGGCGGGCCATTTGATGCGGAACGTGGCGTTGATCCTGAAATCGAACAAGCGCTGCGTGCCCAATATCATTTGGATGATCCCCTCGCAGTACAATATCTGCGCTTTCTTGGTGATTTAGTGCGCGGTGATCTTGGCCCTTCGTTTAGTAAGCCAGGTGTGCAGGTCGCGGAAATTATTGCCGATTTTCTTCCTGTCTCCCTTTGGCTGGGAATGATAAGCCTCTCCATTGCCCTGCTTACTGGCTTGAGTGCGGGCATTGTCGCTGCCATGCGCCATAATCGCTGGCAGGATCACTCTGCCATGATGGTCGCTTTGGTGGGACTTTCGGTGCCCAGCTTTGTCACTGGACCCTTATTGATGCTGCTGTTTGCCGTGCATTGGAATTGGCTGCCAGTAACTGGTTGGGATGGCTACCTGGGTCTGCGCCACCTCATTCTTCCCGCCACCTGCATGGCCCTGCCCTTTGCCGCACGCATTGCTCGTCTCACCCGCACCGGCATGCTGGAAATCATTCATCAGGATTTTGTTCGCACCGCACGCTCCCTGGGCCTGCGCGAGCATCAAGTGGTCTTGGGGCATGCCTTGCGTGGTGCATTGATTCCAGTGCTCGGGTTTTTAGGGCCTGCCATTGCTTCACTGGTGACGGGTTCACTGGTGGTGGAGCAGATCTTTCAGATCCCTGGCTTGGGCCGCGAATTCGTTGAGGCTGCATTTAACCGGGACTACACCCTGGTTATGGGAACGGTGGTGGTGTATGGAGTGGTGATTATTCTTGCCAATACCGCCAGTGATATTCTCCTTGGCTGGGTTGATCCACGGGTACGGCTATCATGAGTAGCGTGGGGAGTTGGTCTCGCTTGCGACGCAACCGCATGGCCATGGTGGCTGCCGCCACGGTTATCGGGGTGGTGGTGGCATGTATTGTGGGGCCCTGGGTAATGCCCCATGATCCCAGTGAACAACGCCCGTGGCTTGGTGCGCAGGCACCACTGACGCGGGCAGTGGATGCATGGCAAGAGAACCGTCTCATGGTAGGGCGCGCCGCTGAAGTGCCGCCACGCGCAGCGCGCGCTGAGCAACTCTCGGTGACCTTTAGCGAATCCACGGCTCACGACTATGCCATTACCTTACGCCGAGGCAGTATTGCTGGCATTCAGCTCGTGGCTGGAGGTCAGCGCCTTAAGGAGTTGCATCTGGATGAGGGCTCGCTCCATCTCATTGAGCGCAATGGCGAACTTGGCGCGGACCTCAGCCCAATCCATCTCCAATTGGGGGAACAGCTTCCATCTGCCCTTGGGGATGCAGGCCGGCGCTTTCTTCTCCGCCATATCCAAGATGCACGTCAGCACCATGCTCAGATTCACCTCAATCATGGGACGGTGGAATCGATCACCATCGATGAGGAGGAGCATCAGCGTCTGGTGCTTTCGGGTGACGCCATTGACGCCCTGTACGCTGATGGTCGCAGTCTTCACACCTGGCATCCCTTAGGCACTGACACCATGGGGCGCGACCTTCTCCTGCGCATCTTCCATGGCGGTCGGATCTCGCTGCTGGTGGGCTTGGTTGCCACCCTGGTAAGTGTGGCGGTGGGGGTTCTGTATGGTTTAAGTGCGGGCTATCTGGGAGGGCGCAGCGATCGCATCATGATGAGCATCATTGATATTTTCTACGCCATCCCCTTTCTTTTCCTCGTCATTCTTCTCTTGGTATCATTTGATCGCTCCCTGCTCATGCTCTTTATCGCTCTGGGATTGGTGCAATGGCTTACCATGGCGCGGATTATTCGAGGCCAGGCATTAAGCCTGCGTAATCGTGAGTTTATTGAGGCTGCGCGGGTGAGTGGAGCCAGTCACATGAGCATTATTCTGCGCCATTTACTCCCCAACTGTATGGGGACGGTAATCGTTTACGCCACTTTAACCGTACCCTTGGTCATTCTCCAGGAAAGTTTCCTGGCCTTTATTGGCTTGCAGGTGGAACTAGCCGATGGCCGTGCGCTCGACTCCTGGGGTGCCTTGGTGCGGCAAGGAATGAGCCGCCTGGATACTACTGGCGGTGATCGCTGGTGGCTTCTGCTCTTCCCCTCTCTGGCCATGGCATTTTTTCTACTCGCCATGAACATGTTGGGGGATGGCATGCGTGACGCCCTGGATCCAAACCTACGGGGAAGTACTGCGGGAGGCCAACGATGAGCGCTCTCCACATCGAAGACCTTCACGTCCATTATCATGGGGGCGAACAGCCCCTGCAAGCAGTCGCTGGATGCTCCATACGCATCGAGGCAGGACATACCCTGGGCCTGGTGGGGGAAAGTGGCTGCGGTAAATCGACCCTCGGCATGGCCATTATGGGCTTGCTGCCGCCCTCGGCTACGCTGCGGGCACGACAAGCGTTGTTGCATGGCAAGCAATTGTTTGATGCCCACGGACAGGTTCCGCGGCAGTTACGTGGCCGGCATATTGCTATGGTCTTTCAAGATCCCATGACCAGCCTCAATCCCTACCTCAGTATTGAACAGCACTTCCGCACCCCCCTGCGCGAACATTTGCGCCTGGGGCGCTCCGCCGCGCGCGAACGTGCCTGCTCCCTGCTCACTCAGGTGGGCATCCCCGACCCGCAGATGCGGCTGTGCCGCTATCCCCACGAGTTTTCCGGAGGGCAGCGGCAACGTATTGGCATTGCCCTAGCCCTCTCCTGTGACCCCAGTGTACTCATTGCCGATGAGCCCACGACTGCCTTAGATGTCACTATTCAAGCACAGATCTTACGACTTCTGCAGGACCTCCAGCAGCAACGCAACCTCGCACTTTTACTGATCACCCACGATCTCGGGGTAGTCGCCCAATCCTGCCAACGAACCATGGTCATGTATGCCGGATCCTGCGTTGAGGAGGCCCCAACCCAGCGCCTGCTCAGCCAACCGGCCCATCCGTATACCAAAGCTTTGTTGGGAGCGGTTCCCGGAGGAACACAGCGTCCTGGATCTCGGCTCACCAATATACCCGGACTGCCGCCACGCCTCCACCAAACCGCGCAGCACTGCCCCTTTGCCCCCCGCTGCCCGCAGGCAGAGCCCCGCTGCCAACAACAGCACCCGCCCTTATATGACATTGCCCCCCAGCACCATGCTGCCTGCCTCCTCCTCCAGGCCCCACAAACCGCTGCACCTTCGGCTGGACTATGATCGACCACAAACCGCCTTCCCCATTACTTCAGGTACACAAACTTCAGGTCTCCTACCCTGTAGCCGGCGGCGCGGTACAGGCCGTCAACGGCGTAGATCTTCACCTCAATCCAGGAGAAATTCTTGGCTTGGTGGGCGAAAGTGGA
This sequence comes from Planctomycetota bacterium, assembly GCA_007693455.1. Lineage (GTDB taxonomy): Bacteria > Planctomycetota > UBA11346 > UBA11346 > UBA11346 > REDP01. The sequence goes on from REDP01000047.1 coordinate 3,576, forward strand.
TGCGGTAAATCATCTTTAGCACGAGCTATTATGGGGCTTGTACCCATTGCGGAGGGATCTCTGCAGGTGGCAGGCGAGAATATTCCCAGGACATCCCGACAAGCTTGGCGCCGGTTATGGCGACGCATGCAAATCGTTTTTCAAGATCCCTACGCTTCCCTCAATCCACGCTGGCGGGTGGGTGATTGCATCGCCGAACCCCTGCACTGCTTTGCTGTGGGCACGCGCAAAGAGCGACAAGAACGCGTTCGCCAGCTTATTGATGTTGTGGGCTTGCCCGCAGACAGCGCCGAGCGCTATCCCCATGAGTTTTCAGGCGGTCAACGCCAACGCATCGGCATTGCTCGCGCCCTTGCTTTACAACCCGAAATTCTGATCTGCGACGAACCCGTTAGTGCCTTAGATGTCTCTGTACAAGCACAAATCATCAACCTTTTGCTCGACTTACGCGACCAATTTGGACTGAGCTTGATTGTCATTGCCCATGATCTGGCAGTCATTCGCCACATAGCCGATCGCGTTGCCGTAATGTACCTGGGCAACATCGTCGAGCATGGCCCCAGTGCGTCCCTTTTTTCGGACCCCCAGCACCCGTACAGCGAGGCCCTTCTGGCCGCCGCGCCATCCCTCCACAGCAGCGCAAGCCCACGGCCCCCATTACGCGGCGACCCCCCCAGCCCAGAACACCGCCCCCCTGGATGCGCCTTTGCGC
>REDP01000239.1 GCA_007693455.1 Planctomycetota bacterium
CATCGGGAAGCGTTTATGATATAGTGCGTGCTCGACAATTGGGCTTGAGCCAAGAAGACCTTCTCGTCTTACGGGGTATGAACTCAGAGGAGCGCGAAGAGTGGCACCAGGAACGAGAGCGTGAAGCCCGTCCACTGCCGGGAGATAAGTCGATCCATATTGACGATGAGCTTGCTGATCTATTGGGGGATACCCCCGGATTATTGGAAGAGGAAGCAGCGCCTCAGATCCTGCCCTTGCAGGGAAATCTGGTGCGCGGTCATGAGCGCTGGCTTGTGGCGGCAACCGATGTGATCACGGCAATGGATGCGGAAACGGGAAAAACCGTCTGGCAAACTGATCTGACTGATCAAGGGCTCAACTTTGGCTTTTTCGGCAAGGGCGGCGGTGGCCGCACTCCGGTCTACCATGATGGCATGATTATCGCCTATGCTAGCTCGGCACAGATTTTTGGTGTTGAGGCACAGACTGGCGAGGTGCGCTGGACTTATAATGTTCAACCGCGACACGAGCGCCATATGAACTATCTGCGCGATGCTCTGGAGGGTGTGAGGATGGCCGCCCGCTTTAACCGGGACATGTTGGTGGGCTTAGTGGCTGCAGATGGAATAGTGATTGTTGATGACCAGCATGCGCCAAACAGCTACATAGCTCTTGATGTGCACACCGGTGAAGAAATATGGGTGGCGCCTGCAGTGGGTTCTCGCGGCACCACTCCCAAGCTGTGGCGCCATGGTGGAAAGACCTATGTGCTCGGCATCCAGGCGCACCATCTCACACTGTTAGACTTGGCTAGCGGCGAACAAATCTGGCAGAGCAATTATGGACACAGGTCTCCAACCTGTGCTTTTAATCTAGGAATCAGTGATGATTATGTGGTGATGGCTGCCGGTAGCCTAGACGAAGATGGACGAAAATTGAGTGGTTTTTCCATTGACCTGAAGGGCCTGCATAAGTTGTGGACCTGGGGGCCAATTGATGAATTCCGCAGCAATGCCCTGATTGTCGGCGATCGCGCCTATATGACGGTTGATGAACAGCTGCGTTGCTTTCATCCGGCGACTGGAGAAATTCTGGCTGAGGTGCCGATCGGTAATATCCGGCCAGCCGGCGGTAATCCTTTTATCGCTTATTACGGGGGCTGGATTTTTACCCGTGCAAGAGGAGTTGGCGAAGACGGGGAAGATGGTTTTTTTGTGATGCATGCGGATCCTGAGCACATGGCGAGTACCCAGCGTTTTTTTACGGCAGACTTGGCCCAGCCCTACTACACGCTGATTTTCCCGGCCTTTGCCAACAGTACGATCTTTTTCCGCACCGACCATAGCTACAAGATCGAAGCATACCAACTTCGTTGAAATTCAATCAGTCGTGCGATTGATCGAGGCCAACGTGGACGACACAACACCATACCATTTCTAAAAATTACGATCTTCTTGGGACTTAAACAGGGATATCACGGATCAATTCGATGTAGGTCGCGTGCATACAGATGAAGTTGGTCAATCATCGCCCAGGTACCATTATGGAGCCAATGAGCATAGACACCAATCCCAGTCGTGGATGATAAATCCTCAGATTGAATAGAAATTGCACCATCTTCTTCTAGGGTTTCGATGTCAACTACCACCCATTGCGGTATTTGGGATAAATCCCAGCGCTGAGTTTTCCAGTGATTACGTGACGTAATCGACACCTCTCGTTTGGCGCGTATCCAACGTCCATCAGCAAGTCGTAACAGCGGTGCAAAGCGAGTCGCGTGTTGACTACGCACATCAATTTCCAGCGCAGCCGTGACCCCTGAGCAGTCAGCGCGAATGGTGTCAAGGAAGATGGCATTACTATTTCCTACCCGAACTCTACCGGTGCGCATATAACCTGATTCTGTGAGAGCGCCTCTTGGCGACCCTTCTCCTGTACGCAACTCCCAACCACGGTCTTGATTGGAAGTACGCCATAGTCCGAGTACGTTCGCCTTTGGGGAAGAATCGTCGCTCTCATTTAATGGGGCGAAATCCTCAATATACACCTGCTGTCCCACATCCCATGTTGTTGCATGAACCGATGGCGATTCCACTGAATCAAGGTCATCAAAATCGCTTACGACACGCAATTCATAGGTCATTCCGGGCATGAGTTCTGCGAGTGTCACTGCCCCCTGATCAGCAGATATCGTTGCTAAATCGATGAATGATTCATTCGCATGGGTGCGTCCCTGGACACGGTATTGCTGCACTGGTACATCACGCAGGAACCAACGTACATCAATTTCTGATTCACCTGTGGCGGTCGCCTCTAGGCCATGAACGGCAGGATAATGATCGGGCATCTGCCAGGATTGGGCAGCTTCAGCTATCAATAAGCGATCTAAAACACGGTCGTGAATGACATCCACATCATCAATGCGGAGGTGTCGATGCTGGATATTATTGTGCAAATATTCTATCTGACCAGGCGCGTCATCACGCACGCTCATTGCCACCAACAATTCTCCGTTGGTCCCCGTATAGGAAAAGGATACGCGATTTTCTTCTTTTTCCCATTGCGCTGTGCTAGGGCTCACCAACCATAGAGTCAACTGCCCCCCTTCAGGACTACTGATGACTACTTTTGGTAGGTCTGCTTGGTTGTCTATCGCGACTTCCAGCTTCTCATCGACAATAGGTAGACCCCAATGATAGGACTGCGATTTCGAGGCATCCAAGCGATCAAAAAGCGCTAAAACAACTCGATTTTCATCGGGCTCAGCAAAGTGAGCAGATAAATGTCGTTGATAATTTTCCACCCCTAAATGATGATAGTGATCAGCCCCATCGATAACGACTGTGGCTGTATTGGCAGTAGAGTCACTATGGATTACTTGGCCAAGGTCACGGCGACTTCCCATCTGTTCGCCCACTACAAGCATACTGTGCTGATGACCTGATCGCTCCATGCGGGGACCACCAACCAAAACTCTCCCATAAGCCGCCAGCGACCATTGACCCAATTCTACCATCGCCCAGGCTCGTCCATGATGCGTAGTTTGAGCATGGATATTGAGCATAATATCACGTTCGTCCTGCCATCGTTGACGAATATAGTGTCGCCCCTTTTCACCTGAAATCATCAGAGGCCAGTGGTTTTCAGGGTTCTCCCCCTGGACCTCAGGATAGAACAACAGTGCCCATATGGCAGCCTGGCGGAAAGGCTCAATATCTTGAAAATGGTCGCCTTCGGCTGGCCGTAAAACACCCAGGGTACGATCATACCACCAACGCATATACCCATGTTCTTGCTCATTCACCACACCGAAAAGCAAGCTTCCCCAACCCTGATTACCAGCAGCCAACCCCCCTACACCCGAATACAACACCACATTACGTCCAGCCAAACGATGCTCTGGGGGCACAGCGGCGGATGAATGAGTGTATACTGGTTTGAGATGAACGTTTTTGCCATTAGCTTGTAAATGACGGAGCAGCCGCTGGTCACCTGCGTCAGCGGCTGCAATAACTGCGGGCAAAAGGAAAATGGCTCCATAATCAGTGTAGCCTACTCCTTCTTGGCTTGCTCCAATGCGGTCCATGCCGTTCGTAATGTGATACATGAGCTCTTTGACGAGAAATTCGTAACGATCTCGTCGTTGCTCCTGTTCACCGAGGGCAAGTATTTGCATAAGCTCACTACCGCGACAGACAGCCACCCAATTACTCCCACGCGCAGCTCCCAGGTTGACATGACGAAAGTCTTCCCACATGGCAAAGCCGCGATGTATCGCTGAGCGCACAAACGCTCTTTGATCTTCATTCCACGCCTCTCCACACCAAGCATGGGCCAGTGCAAAACCAAGCCCAACAGTAGCTCGGGAAAGGCCGTGTTGACCACTTTCTGGGAGACGGTTATCAGGATCCGGGTCATCGTACACAGCACGTAAGGTACGATAGGCAATATCAGCGAAACGTTGCTCTCCACTCAAGCGATACAGCAGAGCAGCAGATTGAGCCAAGTAGGAGCGGGCATAATTCCAATTATTCTCGGTGCGCTCAAATCGATCCAAGTCTTCTGACAGCACGCGCTCACGCAAACTATCCAAAGTCTGCTCATGATGCACTGATCCCACAGCCAATTGCTCACGCACAGCAGCAATACGAGCATCAGTGGCTAAAATGCCCTCACTGCGCCATACAATGGCTTCGCTTCGAGCACATGACATGACCAGTAGAATAGTCGCGGCGAGCATGATAACACAGCGCATGTCGATAACCCAATCAAAGCACAAGTATATCGTGTGGCGGTTCGCAGCGAAACCACCATCTTACTTCAGCTAGATATACCAGATTGAGTCATCGGCGTTGTCTCAATGCCACGCCAGAATTTGCGCCGCATGTTGTTCGGGGAAACGTAGGGCAAAAGCATCTTCTCTCACCTCTACAATAAGAGCCTGCATATCAACACTTCTATCCCTCATAAGGCCTTTTTCTGCACTTACATGAGGATCGCACCCTTGTAAGCTGAGAGACTTATAAGGATTGATCGGCCCCGCTCCTCGCATGGTGGCAGCCCTTCATTGAAGCTGCGATCGCAGCTATGCGATTGCCAGTAAAATTTGGTCATTCTAACGATAGGGCACTTATAGTAAACGACTTATGTCAACTTTCGAGCAACCCCAACGACCGTGCTTTATAGCGAGTAATCCGTGGGGTGGTTCCTAGGAGGCGGGCGGCGGCGGCAATATTTCCATCTTCGCGCTTGAGGGCATCGGAGATGAGATCCCTTTCCAGGGCGGCAACCCGAGCCTCCAATGATAAGGGCTGGGATTGGGCTTCTGCCTCCGGCATCTGCAGGCTTGGTGGCAGATGATACTGATGGATGACCTCGTCGCTGGTCAATACCACCGCGTGTTCAATACAATTCTCCAATTCGCGGACATTTCCTGGCCAGTGATAGGCAAGCATGGCATTGATTGCCGGGGTACTGAGGCGGGTGATCTGCTTACCAACACGGCTCGCGAATTTTTTTATGAAATATTCCGCCAAGGGAATGATATCACTTACTCGCTCGCGTAGAGGAGGCAGGTGCACAGGAAAAACATTAATCCGGTAATAAAGATCCAGTCGGAATGTCCCCGCGTCCACCATTGCCTGTAAATCACGATTGGTGGCACATATAATTCGCGCATCAGTTTGCAGGGTGTGACTGGAGCCAACGCGTTCAAACTGTTTCTGCTGCAAAACACGGAGCAGCTTGGTCTGCATTGCCGATGAAAACTCACCTATTTCATCAAGGAAAAGAGTTCCACCTGCGGCCTCTTCTATGCGCCCCTTGCGAGTGGCATGGGCTCCAGTGAATGCGCCTTTCTCATGGCCGAAAAGCTCGCTTTCAAGAAGATTATCATTGAGCGCAGCACAATGTACACGAATTAAGGGCCCAGAAGAACGTGGACTACCAGAGTGAATCGCCTCGGCCGCCAATTCTTTACCAGTACCCGATTCACCAAGGATGAGCACCGTACTTTCACTTGCGGCGACCTGAGCAATACGCAAGAGGGCTTCTTGAAAAGACCTACTATGACCAATAATGTGACCAGGACCGACCCGCTCGCCCAAACGTTGCCGCAATCGAATATTCTCCGCCTGTAAAGCTTGCTGTTCAGCCTGAGCATCACGACGCAGCTGGGTGTCATGGGCAATCATGGTGGCTACAATTGCCAGGAGTGAGGCCAATTCGGCGAGGTCACCCGTACCAGAAGCAAGCGGAACATCAGCGGACAACGTTCCTACAACTGTTTGCACCTCAAAAATAGGCACGCAGATAAAGGCTAATTGCGCTATCTCTCGGTCAGAGCGGTGGTGTACCATATTCAGAAAAGATGGCTCATCGCTGAGTCGTGGTACAATCACTGGTTCACCACTGGCAAAGACTTTCCCCGATATGCCTTGGCCTCGACGATAACGCACACTGGTGGGAGAGGGAAGGGCTGGAGAGGTTTCTACAAATAGGGTATCCTCACCACCACTCACCACCATTACCGTGCAACGACGCAGGCCGATGGTACTCTCAAGTTCTAAGAGTACCTGTTGCAGTATATCAGCACGCTTTCCACCGCTACTGAGATGGCGCGCTGCACGCTCTAATGCCAATAATCGTTTTGCCTTAAATTGACGGTCTTCCCAGCGTTGGCATGTGGTTTCATCCAAATACGTATTTTGCTGGGGACAGTAATGCTGTGATTGTGCGTTCATACAGCCACCTTAGCAAGGGACGCGGTGAGTAGCCGTGATTCATTTGGTTCTTGCTGTGGCCTATGGCAATCAGGATTTCCTTTTTTTCCATCAGTAAATGTGTCACATGAGATAACACTATGGATCACTCTCCTGAGAGAGCGCGAGAACCAAAAGATAAATGTTTATCCGTAAAGCAACTGAATCGGCAACAACAACCAATGGACAATATTGTCCAATACCGACAAATATCCTCATATGCGCTGAACGATTTTGTTCTATCGACCACAAGACCACTCTTGACAGTGAGTTAGGGCCTGGGACCGGTGCTCAGCCAGGTCTTCGCAGACGCCTTAGGTGACAAGATTGTCAGTCTGGAATAGCCTACCAAAAGGGGGTGATTCACACCTACTACAACATTTTAATTCATTATACACCACAGACTTATAACGATATTTCGATTACATATCGCAGGCTCTCCGCATCCCTTTGGCACGCCTGAGACTACCTCCTTGAGCGTACGACGGCAGCAACGCTGTAAGCACTGCCGCACTTTTTTCTCCCTCTTATCTCCCCAAAGGAGACTCTCATGCGTAAAATCGCAATCTACGGTAAAGGTGGCATCGGTAAGTCCACTACTACCCAAAACACCGTTGCCGCCCTTGCCGAAATGGGCCGCAAAGTCATGGTCGTGGGCTGTGACCCCAAAGCCGACTCAACCCGCCTCTTACTTGGCGGCCTCTCCCAACGCACGGTGCTCGATACCCTGCGCGAAGAAGGTGAGGATGTCGAACTGGAAGATATTCTTCTGCCCGGCTTCAAGGACACCCACTGTACCGAAAGTGGCGGCCCAGAGCCTGGCGTTGGCTGCGCTGGTCGTGGTATCATTACCTCCATCAATATGCTTGAGCAGTTAGGTGCCTACGATTCCGACAAAAATCTCGACTACACCTTCTACGATGTACTCGGTGACGTGGTGTGTGGTGGTTTCGCCATGCCCATTCGCGAGGGCAAGGCCGAAGAGATCTATATTGTGGTCTCTGGTGAAATGATGGCCATGTACGCCGCCAATAATATCTGCAAGGGGATTCAGAAATTTGCGCAAAGTGGCGCGGTTCGCTTGGGTGGACTCATCTGTAATAGCCGCAAGACAGATAATGAGCGCGAATTGATTGAAGAACTGGCTCGCCGCCTGGGCACCAGGATGATCCACTTCGTACCTCGCGACAACGATGTCCAACGGGCTGAACTGCGCCGTAAAACGGTCATTGAATGGGATCCCTCCGTGCCTCAGGCCGACGAGTACCGTACCTTGGCCCGCAATATGGAAGAGAATGATCTTCGTGTCATACCAACTCCATTGGAAATTGAAGAATTGGAAGAACTGCTGATCGGCTTCGGCGTCGCCGCCTGATCACAGTTCCATTACGCTGGTCGGATGGTCCGCCAGCACCACTTGCCCGGCATCGCTTGCCCCCCACACACCTGGCAGCGATGCCGGCCGACCACCAGCATCCTACGTTAAGGAAATTCACATGAACCCCCCTACCAATGCTCCTCCTAGCACCAGGCCCGACGCTGAAAGCGTTCGCCAGGCAATGATCGAAGCCTTTCCCAAAAAAGTCGCCCGCAAACGGGCCAAGCATATCGTGGTCAATGATGGCAGTGAAACGCCACAACAGATCGAAGCGAATAATCGCACCGTTCCCGGCATCATCACCCAGCGCGGCTGCACCTATGCTGGCTGCAAGGGCGTTATTCTTGGTCCCACACGCGATGTGCTCTCGATCACCCATGGCCCCATTGGCTGCGGCTATTATTCCTGGCTCACTCGCCGCAATCAAACTCGTCCCCCTACCGACGATGACGCCAACTATATCACCTATAGCTTATCCACAGACATGATGGAAGAGCAAATTGTCTTCGGTGGTGAGAAAAAGCTGAAGCTCGCGATCCAAGAAGCCTTTGACACCTTTAAGCCCAAATCCATAGCCATTCATGCCACCTGTCCGGTAGGTCTCATTGGTGACGATGTCCATGCCGTAGCCCGAGAAATGAAGAAAGAGTTGGGCATTAACATCTTTGGCTTCTCCTGTGAGGGATACAAAGGTGTGAGCCAGTCTGCCGGCCATCACATTGCTAATAACAAGATTTTTCAGGACGTGGTTTCTCATGAAGGCTATGACAATGGCCATGAGTCCTTAGAAAAACCCACCGGCCCTTTCCGCATTAATCTCCTGGGGGAATACAATATTGGCGGAGACGCCTTTGTAATCGAAGATCTCTTTGAACGCTGCGGGATCAATATGGTTGCCTCCTTCTCAGGCAATAGCACCTATGATCAAATGGCCCTATCGCGACATGTCGAACTCAATGCGGTAATGTGTCATCGCTCGATTAATTACATCGGCGAAATGATGGAAAAGGCCTACGGCATTCCGTGGATTAAAGTCAACTTTATCGGGGCCGAACAAACCGCAAAGAGCCTCCGTCGCATCGCCGCGTTCTTTGGTGATGAGGATTTGATGGCTCGGGTTGAAGCTGTTATTGCCGAGGAAATGCCTGCGGTTGAAGCTGCGCGCCTGGATGCCCACAGTCGCTGCCAAGGGAAAACGGCTATGCTGTTTGTTGGTGGCTCTCGCGCCCATCACTATCAATACCTCTTCCATGAGTTGGGTATGGAAACCATTGCTGCTGGCTACGAGTTTGGTCACCGCGATGACTACGAAGGTCGCCAAGCCTTACCTAGCATTAAAATTGATGCCGACTCCCGTAATATCGAAGAAATCACCGTTGAACGTGCTGAAGCCGAATATGTGGATCGTAAAGATCCCGCCGCTGGCGAGCGAGTGGCCGCCATCGGGGGCGAAGGTTATGACGATTATCATGGCCTGATGCCAGAAATGAAGGAAGGCACGCTGACTATTGATGATATTTCTGAGCATGAGCTCAATGTCCTGATTGAGCAGTGGAAGCCCAATATTATCTGCTGCGGCATTAAAGAGAAATATGGCATCCAAAAGCGCGGCGTGCCCTCGAAGCAGCTGCACTCCTACGATTATGGTGGCCCGTATGCCGGCTTTGCCGGAGCGATTATCTTCTACGCCGAAATCGATCGCATGGTGAACTCTCCGATTTGGGGATACATCAAGGCTCCCTGGGAAAAGGCCGCCTAAAACATCCACAGCACTCCACCTCCGGCGTCGCCACGGCTTAATGTGCATTACGCATCTCGTTGGCGGCGTCGTGAAAAACTCGGACGCGCTAAACCTTTTCGATACATAGCAGTCTGTAACCAATACCACTGATCAATCTCACCCTCGCCAAAAAAATTGGAGAAAATCCATGTTACTACGTCACACCGAAGCCGATGGTCCAGAGCGCAAAGCGCTGACCGTCAATCCGGCAAAAACCTGCCAACCCATTGGTGCCATGTATGCCGCTTTAGGCATACACGGCTGCCTGCCGCATAGCCATGGCTCCCAGGGTTGCTGTTCCTACCATCGCTCTGCCCTGACTCGGCATTACAAAGAGCCAGTGTTTGCTGCTACCTCATCCTTTACTGAAGGCACTTCAGTATTCGGCGGCCAAGGCAATCTCTTAACCGCCATTGATACCATCTTCAGCGCTTATGATCCCGAAGTAATCGCCATCCACACCACCTGTCTCTCTGAGACCATCGGTGATGATCTGGTGCAGATTACCGCAAAGGCCAAGACAGACGGCAAGGTACCTGAAGGCAAAGAAATTATTTATGCCAATACCCCCAGTTATGTCGGCAGCCATGTGGTTGGTTTTGCCAATATGGTAAAAGGCATGGTAACGTGTTTTGCCTCTGCCAGCGAAGATCGCAGCGAACGCCTGAATCTGATCCCTGGTTGGGTTGAACCTGCAGACATGCGGGAACTCAAGAGCCTCTGTGCTACTATGGATATCCCCATTAGCATGTTCCCTGATACCTCTGGGGTTCTTGACTGTGGCCTGGATGGGAGCACAGGATTATTCCCAGCTGGTGGTACGACAGTGGCTGAACTCAAGACCATGGGGTCTTCCAAGCATACCGTGGCTTTGGGTTCGACCGCCTCCGGCCCGGCAGCCCGGGAATTGGAAGTTCGCGCCCAGGTAACCAGTGACGTACTGGAAATTCCTTATGGCCTGCGCGCCACTGATCGTTTTATTGACACCATGCGCAGCATTGCTGGGGTCGAAGTGCCAGCCGAAATTAACTGGCAGCGCCAACGCCTTGTTGACCTGATCTCAGACATGCACCAGTATTTTCATGGCAAGCGTGTAGCTCTCTGGGGCGACCCGGATCAACTGGTTTCAATGAGTGAATTTCTCTGCGATTTAGGCATGAAGCCAGTCTATGTGGTAACCGGAACCCCCGGCAAAGCTTTTGCCAAACGCATGGAAGCAGCCCTCGATGGGCGCGTTCCTGAAGCGAAAGTCAAATATGGCAATACCGCCGATATGTTGCTGCTCCATCAGTGGATCAAGCAAGAACCGGTGGATCTGCTCATTGGCGGCACCCATGGTAAGTACATCGCTCGCGATGAAAATATCCCCATGGTTCGCCACGGCTTCCCGATCTTGGATCGCATTGGCCATCAGCTCTTCCCCACCGTGGGCTATAAAGGGGCCATGCGGTTGTGTGAGCAAATCCTCAATGCTCTCATGGATCAGCAGGATCGCACCTGCAGTGAAGAGACGGTCGAATTGGTCATGTGACTCTTTTCACTCAGGGGCTTCGCCCCTACGGCCCTTCGGGCTACCCCGCCCTCGGGCTGGCTCCTCGCAAGCTGCGGGGCTCAGCCCTCACGCTCGCCAGGGGTATGATGCAGTTGCTCATACCCTTTACCTGGCGAGATCCCCCTGGCTTTGTCAGGCTTCGCAGATTCCTCTAGGAAGCCCGCCTACGCGCTGTCTTGGGGGGCGCGGGGGGGTGACTGACGCAGGTCGCATATAATCGGACTTGTCCGATGCGACCGAAGTCACCAAGCCCCCCCGATGTAAAAAGTTGCCGAGACCAGCCTTCGGCGCCAGACCCCATCTATCGATGGGTATCGATGGGGTATCGATGGGGCCCCATTTGATCAAGTGAATGCTACCGTGATGAACCCTGAGCCATCACGGTAGCACCTTGAGCGATGTCTACCGGACTGGGAAGGAGTATCCCATGAACAACGTCCCACTACCAATTACCATGCTTGATGCCCGTGAAGGGCACGCGGTGATGGCGCATGAATCCGGGCAGACCATGTCCTGTGAAAAGCACTCCGCCGCGGGCGCGGTATCGCAGCGCGCTTGCGTCTTTTGTGGTTCGCGGGTGGTGCTCTACCCCATAGCCGATGCCGTGCACCTGGTCCACGGGCCTATTGGCTGTGCCAGTTATACCTGGGATATTCGTGGCTCTTTGTCATCGGGCCCGCAGTTACATCGCCTCTCTTTTGCAACGGATATGCGCGAAGACGAGGTTATTCACGGCGGCGAACCATTGCTCAAACGGGCTTTGGCTGACCTCATCCCCACGCACCAACCCAATGGCGTATTTGTTTATGGCACCTGTTTGGCAGGTTTGATCGGCGATGACATTGAAGCCATTTGCCGCCAGGCTACTGACCAGTATGGCATACCCGTTATCCCCGTAGCAGCACCTGGATTCGGCGGCACCAAAAAGACTGGTTATAAGGTCGCCTGTGAAGCCCTGGGACGATTAGTCGGCCAAGGCGATACCAGCGGCATCACCCCTGCGAGCATCAATATCCTGGGCGATTTTAATCTCGCCGGCGAAACCTGGGATTTGCGCCGACTCTATGAGGCCATGGGCATTGAGGTGGTTGCAACCATCACTGGCGATGGTCGTATTGGCGATATTCAGCGCGCCCATGGGGCAGCACTGAATGTGGTACAATGCTCTGGCTCAATGACGAGCTTGGCTCGTGATATGGAAGATCGCTTTGGCACACCCTTCAAACAGGTGAGCTATGTGGGTATGGAGGACACTGCCGAGGCCCTCTATACCGTAGCAAAACATTTTGGTGGCGGCGATTTTTTAACCCGTGCGCAAGAAATTGTGGTGCGCGAGTGCGCGGCCGTCATGCCCGAGCTCAAACGCATACGCAAAGAACTTCAGGGCAAAACCGCAGCCATCTATACCGGCGGTGCGTTCAAGGCTATTTCCCTGGTGCGTTCCTTGCGCGCCTTGGGCATGCGTCCAGTGCTTGCTGGCTCGCAAACTGGCGGCGGTGATGACTACGAATCGCTGCGGAGTATTTGTGACGACGACACCTTGGTGGTGGATGATCTTACTGCTGGTGAACTGGCCGCCTTTTGCCGGCGTGGGGGTGTGGATCTCCTGATCGGCGGGGTCAAAGAACGCCCCATCGCGCTCAAGTTGGGCATCGCTTTTTGTGATCACAATCATGAACGCAAGCACGCCTTAGCCGCCTTTAGCGGGATGCTGTCCTTTGCCCATGAGGTACACGCCTCGCTCACCTCCCCAGTGTGGGATCTTCATCGCCTGCCGGTTCCTGGAGGTACCCCATGATTCGCGAGCGCAAAAGTAACGGCAAGCGCCATGAGCGTCCTGCCTCCACCAACACCTGTCGCATGTGCGCTCCCTTGGGCGCGGTGCTGGCTTGGCGCGGCATTGACGGCACCTTGCCCTTGGTCCATGGCGGCCAGGGCTGCTCGACCTACCTGCGGCGCTTTGCCATTGGCCATTTTCGCGAGCCCTTAGATGTGGCCTGCTCCAATGTCTCGGAACGGGCAGCCATCTTTGGTGGCGGCGAGGTCATTGCTCCGGCTTTATTCAATGCCATTAGCCAATATCAGCCACAGCTCGTGGCTATCTGCACCACCTGCGTGGTTGAGACCATTGGCGACGATGTCCCCATGCTCATCCGCCAGGCTCGTGAACGTCTCAGCGAGCAGGGCATCGAGCCCCTGCCAGAAATTATTTGCTGCTCAACCCCTTCTTACGGCATGACCCATGTACGCGGTTGGTGGGGAGCGGTAACGAGCATCGTCGAAGCCTTGACCGAGAGCAACAGTACCAGTGGACTGCCTGCTGAGGATGCCCCATTGGCCCTGTTCGCACCCCTGGCCTCGCCGGCGGATTGGCGCGGCCTATTGGCTACGGCGGCGGATTGTGACGTTTCTATTACCCTCGTGCCCGACGGCACCGAGAGTCTTGACGGTGGCCCAGGATCAGGGATTGCCACCCTGCCTCGGGGTGGCACACCCTTGCAATCCATTCGTGCTCTAGGCAGCCACGCTTCGTGGTTGCAATTGGGTGGAGGAGATCGGGCCAAGGCCTACCCTGGTCCGGCTTTGCGTGAGCACCACCAGGTAGCCGGCAGCGTTCTGCCCCTTCCCGTGGGCGTGGCGGCTACCGATGCCTGGGTAGACGCCCTGATTCGCCAAGGCGGCGGCCATCTGGGAGCGATCACCCGTGCCACCCGTGGACGCGTACTCGATCTCCTGGCTGACTGCCACAAAACCGTCAAGGGTGCCCGCCTGGCGATCCAAGGTGATGGTGAATTGGGCCCAGCTTTAGTGCGCTTTGCCCATGAAATTGGCGCTGTCCCAGCAGTTTTGGCCTGCGACGAACGCCTCTCCCACGGCGAACGCGATGCCCTGGCCGAACTCGGCTGCACTGTCGTAGACGATGCCGACTATCAGGCTTTTCGGGAAGCGGTTGCAAGCGCCGAGTGCCAGATGGTAGTGGGTAGTTCACGCAGTTATCCCACCTGCCGAGCACTAAGTATTCCCCTCATCCGGGTTGGCTTCCCCGTCGCTGATCGCGTCGGTTCGGCCAGCATCCGCCACCTTGGCTATGATGGTGCCTATGACTTGGTCATGCGCATTGCTAACACCCTCATCGAAGAACAGCAACGTCTCTCAGTAGGCTACATGGTTTACTAATACAGCAAAGGGGCGCTGTCCCTTTGGATCACCGTTTATTCTCTGCGCTTTACTTAGGAGCTTACTATGTCACATCCGTGCTTCGAAGCCGATTCCCATCACAGCCACGCTAGGGTGCATTTGCCGGTGGCCCCGCGCTGCAATGTGCAGTGCAATTTTTGCTCACGCAATTTTGACTGCGTCAATGAATCGCGGCCAGGAGTGTCGACGGCCATCCTGGGCCCAGAGCAGGCCTCGTGGTATGTGGATGAGTTGCGCGCGCGTGAACCGCGTCTCTCAGTAATAGGTATTGCCGGACCAGGCGACCCCTTGGCCAATCCCAAGGAAACCTTAAGCACCTTTGACCTTACCGCCGAGCGTCACGGCGATCTGCATCCGTGTTTGTCGACCAATGGTATGGCCCTACCGGAACATATCGATGCCTTGCTGCATCGTGGTGTCGAACACCTTACGGTAACGGTCAACGCCGTGGACCCGGCCATCGGCGCGCAAATCTATTCTTGGGTACGTGATGGCGGTCGCGTCCTGCGTGGCGAAGATGGTGCTCGGCGGCTGCTGCTCAAACAAATGGCAGGCATTCGCGCTGCTGTAGCCGGCGGCATGACGGTAAAGATTAACTGCATCCTTATTCCTGGAATTAATGATCACCATGTGGTCGAAGTGGCGCGCTCGGTCGCTGAATTGGGTGTGCATCGCTTTAATCTCATGCCGTTGATCCCCGTAGCGGGGACACCCTTTTCCCATCTTTTTGAACCCGAATCCGCATTAGTGGAGCGACTGCGCGCCGAATGTGAGCAGTTTTTGCCGCAAATGCGTCACTGTCAACGCTGCCGCGCCGATGCCGCTGGAGTGCTCGGCGAGGACAATTCCTTCACCACCATGCGCCTACTCAAGGAGGCTAGCTCCATGACCAGCTCATCAACGCAATCCTACGTCGCCGTCGCCAGTATCGAAGGCGTCTTTGTCAATGCCCATCTCGGCCACACCGATAAGTTCCTTATTTATCAAGAACACGATGACCATTTCGAGCTTATTGACGTGCGTCCAGCGCCTCCCGTTGGCAGTGGCGATCGCCGCTGGCAGCTCCTTTGTGATAGCCTGAAGGATTGTCGGGCAGTAGTGGCAGCCGAAGCTGGTGCAACTCCCATTCGCGCCTTGGGCGCTCTGGGCATTAGCGTCTTTGCCACCGAAGGACCCATCGAAGATGCCCTCGAGGCAGTATTCAACGGCAATGGCCAAGGCCTGCGTCAACCCAAATGCACCACCGGCACTGGCTGCGGATCGTCCTGCGGCAGTGGTGGTGGAGGCGGAGGAATGGCATGCGCCTAAGCCATCGTGACCCACCGTGGTTGGTCGACACCACCCTACGCGATGGCCTGCAATCGCCATGCTGGCAGCCGAGCCTCTCGGACCAAGAGACCTTGGCCCAAGCTCTGGATGCTGCTGGCATTGACGAGATTGAAGCGGGCATTCCCATCCGCGGGAGTGAGACGCGACGCCTGATTCGCGCCGTCACTCGACGATCCCGGAATGCAGCAATCAGTGCCTGGTGCCGCGCGCGCAGCGATGATATCGCGGCCGCGGCCGACCTGGGAATTGATATATTGCACTGTTCATTACCCAGCAGCCAAATCTGGCTCGATGGCTGCCAGCGCTCTTGGCAGGATTTTCTTGACACCCTGCCGGGTTTGCTGAAGGCTGCACGAGCCCAAGCCCCACGCATTTCTTTGGGGCTGATTGATGCCAGCCGAGCCCCGTTGGAACGCTTGCGTGCACTGGCGCGACTGGCAGCCGAAGAGGGAGTATGGCGCGTGCGCCTCGCCGATACCGTCGGTATTTGGACTCCGCATCAGGCTGCCACCACCCTACGCAGTCTGCGCCAAGCCGCACCTGGCCTGGTCTTGGGTATCCATGCCCATAATGACTTGGCACAGGCAGTGGCCGTTACCCTTGCAGCCCTTGATGCTGGAGCCAGTAGCGCCGATGCCACCGTCCTTGGTCTTGGCGAACGGGCTGGCAATTGCGCCCTTGAACCTCTCGCGCTGGCCTTGCAGCTGCAATACCAACGCCCCGCTCGCTTTGACCTTACCGCCTGTCCCCATTTGGCGGACATTGCCGGACGGGGCTTGCGCCAAGGGATCCCAGCCCAGCAACCTGTGGTCGGGAAACAAGCCTTTGCCCATGCTTCGGGAATTCACATTGCCCAGCAGCTCCGCGATCCCCAGGCCTGTCAGCCCTGTGCGGCTGAAATGGTGGGCGCCCAGCAAGCGCTCATCCCCTCGTCTCTCGCCGGGCACCATGCCCTGCAATATTTTCAACACCCCCATCACCACCAGTTGGCCACTACGGCCTGAAAGGAACCATCATGGGTACTCCCCAACATCAAATCCTGGTTTGCGCCAGCTTCCGTCTCTCTGGAACCCCACAAGGAATCTGTGAAAAGCGCGAAAGCACCGACTTACTGCAGTATCTCGAAGAAGAAATTGTTGACCGAGGCCTTGATGCTTTGGTCTGCACGACTGGCTGCCTGAAGGCCTGCGATAAGGGCCCGGTCATGGTCGTACAACCATCCAATGCCTGGTATGGACACGTCGATGAAGAATGTATCGATCGTGTTCTTGACGGATTGGAAGAGGGCGAGCTCCCTGCTGAATCACGACTCTCGTGACGCTTGAGCCTGCACTGCTTAAATGCTTGAGCAGTGCAGGATTTATAAACACTTTTTATGGAGGCTCCCATGAGCAGTCCTAGCCATATTCTCTACCCTTGCGTAAGCTTTTCCCTCTCTGGTGACGAGACAGACCCCTGTGCACAGCACGCCGCCCACGACCTTTTTGATTATCTCTCCCAACAAATTAATGAGCGCGATCTTGATATTATGATTTGCAACACTGGTTGCGCCCAATGCTGCGAAAGCGGTCCGGTGATCACGGTACAACCTGGTGATCGTCGTTATGAAGGCCTCGCCCAAACCAAGGACATCGATGCCCTTTTGGATCTCTTAGCGGCGGAGGAGGCTGCGGCAGCGTGAATGCTCTTAGCGATCCTGCACCTGCTACCGATCTCGCACAAGAATGGTATGCGCGGCCAGCCTCAATGCTTAATCGTTGCAACCTTCGGCCGCGCGAGATCGCGGCTGTCGACTTTCAGCGGCAACCGAGCGACCTCGCCTTACGCTGGGTACGTGAAGAGCATGCTGGCTTATGGCAGGCGCTCGAAGGCATTGCCGATCATCACCAACGGGCAGAACTCTTTCACCATTACACCATTGCTTGGCAGTGGTGGCACGAAGATCCCTGTCGACGACCGAGCGCTGGCATGTTAGAAAAACGCAGCTATGGCAATGTCTTGCGAGGCTGGGGCTATGATAGCAATGGCCCTTCGGGTGCAGTGCTCAAATCATGGGCCGAACACCGCTTTGGCCTGCGTCCGATTTTTCACGGCAAAACCCTCACCAGTGACACCGATGCCTTGGAGCGAGCCAGCGTCGAACGTCTACAGGTAGGCATTGGACAACTATTTGTACAACTGGATATCCTCTACACTTTTTGCCAAGATGAATTACGGCGACAGCATCCACGCCACCTGGAGCTCTATCGCGGCAGCCATGATCCCGAGGCCTACGTTATTAAACACCATGGCGAGGATTATTATAAGCGCTCAGCAAAAGAAGAATTAGTTGAATTTAATTGCCTCTCAAGCTTCACCGAAAATCCCGAGATTGCTTGGGAGTTTGGTTCACGGGTGTGGAAGGTTTTGGTGCCGCGCAGTAAGATTCTGTACTATTCCCATCTCTTACCCCAGGCCTGGCTGGGAAGCGAACAGGAATACCTGGTCTTGGGCGGCGATTACTATACGCGCCGGTTGCTGGTATGAATACGCTGCCCCTCACCCGCCGTGAACGCATTATCGGTGGCCTGATCGGCTTACTGGTGGGCGATGCCTGTGGGGTACCTGTGGAGTTTAGCAGCCGCAGTGAGCGCGATTCCGCCCCCGTATTCGGGATGCGTGGATGGGGTACTCACCATCAACCTGCCGGCACCTGGAGCGATGACGGAGCCATGGCTTTGGCCCATGTCGACGCTTTTCTTAAACATGGCTGGGACCCCCATGCCCATCTCGATGCTTTTTGCCAATGGTATCAAAACGGTCGCTATAGCGCCCACGGCCATGCCTTTGATATCGGTGTCACCACACGTCTAGCCCTACGGCGCTTTAGCAATGGACGCCCCCTCTGCGACATCGGCGGAGCGCGCGAACGCGACAATGGCAATGGCAGCTTGATGCGCATGCTGCCAGTAGCCTGCTACTGGGCCCAAGAAGACGCTGCTACTATCATCGCTCGCGCCGCTGAAGCCAGCGCCCTCACCCACGCCCACCCCCGCTCCTGCTTAGCCTGCGCCTATTATGCATTGGTGATCAGCCGCTTATTACGAGGCGGTAGTTACGCTCAATCCATGGCCTGGGCCAATGACCATATCGTCCACGCTGCGCACATGCGTTCAGCGGAGTTGACGCACTTTGCCCCCCTGCTTGATGGCAGTGTCATTCATCTCTCTCGCAACCGGGTGTGTAGTAGTGGCTATGTTATGTCCACCTTGACGGCGGCTTTGTGGTGCTGCCATCACTATGGAACTGATTACCGTACTTGCGTATTAGCGGCGGTTAACCTGGGGGGCGACACTGATACCATCGCCGCTATAGTCGGCAGTATCGCTGGCGTCCATCTTGGATTGTCGGCCATAGATCGTAATTGGGTGAGCCAAATACCAAAGAGTAGTGCTGTTTTCGATCAGGCCGAACAGTTTGCCTACCATTGTACCGCTAGTGCTGCGGGCGTAGCCCCATAGGATGCCATTATGCTCAAGAAAGCCTGGACAACTATTGGTGCCGGCCGTGCGATAACCGCTGTATTGAGCCTTACGGTACTATGGTGTGTTGGGGGCTGTAGTGGAAACGTGTCCGACACCCCGCACATTACCATAGCCGGAGCCTCAGACCTTGAGCCCGTACTACCCGAACTCATTGCCCTGCATAATCAGCAGCACACGGTAGCGATCACCACCGTTTTAGGGTCATCAGGGCTTCTTGCTCGACAACTAGCCCAGCAAGCCCCTTTTGATCTATTTTTCTCCGCCAATGAACGCTTTGTCGATGAACTCGTAGAGGCCGGACATGGCCGACCAGATCGGCGCATACTCTATGCCCGCGGTCGTTTGACTGTATGGACTCCAGGCAGCGCTATCGAAACCCTGAACGATTTACAGCACCCAC
>REDP01000045.1 GCA_007693455.1 Planctomycetota bacterium
GGCCTATTTGCTCAAGTCGGTGACGTAGCCGATAGCTTTATGGGCAGGGGAACTTGATGATAAAAGTTGGCAGCTACCGGAGCTCCCTGTCATCTGGTCCTGGCAAACCGGACAAGCTTATGGTCGTCAGCTACTCCCTGAGATAGAGATGTAAAAATAATCGCTTTACTGCCGGTTCTGATGCTAGTATATTTACATTCTATGGCACGGCCCGTTTTCCATCTTCATCCCAAGGCGCGGCAGGAGCTCAGTGATCTGGGCATGCGCATAAGCTATGCGCGCAAGCGGCGGTCGCTCACCCGTAAAGCCTTGGCGGGGCGAGCTGGGATTAGCGAATACACCCTGCGGCGGGTGGAATCCGGTGAAATAGGTGTCACCATTGGGGCTTATGTGGCCGTTTTGTATGCCCTTGGCTTGGCTGGCGATCTCGCGGCGGTGGCAGAGGCCGACCCTTTGGGCCGTGACCTGCAAGACGCTGCCCTTGCGCCGCGCCCACGCCGCAGCGGTGGTGGTAGCAGTAACGCTTCAGCGAAAGCAAAAGCCCCTCAGACGCCCCCTCCGTCACCAGACACCGCCGCATCAGAACCGCCAACGCCCGAGGACAACGATGCGCTGCCTGGAATCTCCAGCACCGAAATGCTCGCCTTTTTGCGTAGGCAAAAGAAATAGCCGCCATGTCCCGTGAGCACGTCGAACTAGTGATGGACATCGGCGGCCACGAGGGCCCCATACAGCTGGGCACGGCTTTCCCGACCCCTACCGGTCGTGGCAGCGTGCGGATTGCCGTTGAGCTTGGTGCCGCCGCAGTAGCCAGCGCCGCAGGGGCCACCAGCGCAGCAAAAGTATTGGGAACCATAGATCCTGATCTGCGGTGGCATGAGGGGCAGCATTATGCCCCCGCTGGGGTGTTTGGTTTTCTGCGTGATTCCAGCCCCGATCGCTGGGGCCGGCGTTTGATGGATCGGCGGCGGGCCAGAGAGCGACGCCTAGGGGTGACCAGCGCTCCTGCTCGGCTGAACGAGTGGGACTATCTGCTGGGTGTTGACGATCGCTATCGCCTTGGTGCCCTGCGCCTGCGCCGCCCAGACGGGCAGTGGTGCATGCCGCCAGGAGAACGAGAGGCGCCGCCGTTTATTCACTTGCGCCGCCTGCAGCAGGCCGCGCAGCGGGTTGAAGATGATGCGGGCGACGATCACCCAGACGAGGTGGACATACTTTTGCAACCTGGCTCATCGCTGGGCGGGGCGCGGCCCAAGGCAACGGTGGTTGATCCTGCGGGCAGCCTATGGATAGCCAAATTCCCTAGCACCTCAGATACCCACGATGTGGGCATGTGGGAGGTCTTGACCAATGGTCTCGCTCGATCCTGTGGCATTACCGCCCCGGAAATGCGGGCAGTACGGGTTTTGGAGGGGCACCATATTGCCTTGATTCAACGCTTTGACCGTCGCCCAGATGGCAGCCGGATTCATGTGGCGTCGGCAATGACCATGACCGGCAATGTGGACGGAGCAGGTGCTGCCAGCGGCGCCGGCTATCTGGATATTGCCGAAGCCCTGATCACCTACGGCGCAGATCCCACGGCATGTCTCCAGCAACTGTGGCGGCGCATCGTTTTTCATATGCTGGTGGCCAATGCTGACGACCATTTGCGCAATCACGCCTTTCTTTTGCGACCTGGCAAGGGCTGGCTGCTGGCCCCGGCCTACGACATCAACCCTTTGCCAGGGGCAACGGCCCTCTCACTGAATGTGAGCGAGGCGGAAAACGCCATCGATCTGGACCTTGCCCTGTCGGTGGCTGAAGCCTTTCGCATTCCCCATGCGGAAGCACGGAAAATTATGAGCGACATGCGGGCGTCGGTTGCCCAGTGGCGCAAGCTTGCCCGCCATTATCAGTTATCCTCTGCCGAATGTGATCGCATGGCGGATGCCTTCCATTTGGCCACCTAGGCGCGCGTATTCACGGCATACCAATGGCCTCCAAGGCCGCCGCTGCGCCCAGGGGCAGATGGCAGAAGCGCGATAGGGAGCCATCGTCCTCCTCCTGCTGGGGATTGATGCGCAGAAGGCGGGCACCATGGCACAGATTCAGCCACTCGCTCAAATCCCGAATGGTAGAGATATCCTGACCGGCTCCCAACTCGACGACCAGGATCCCATCGCTATGGGTGGCGACAAAATCACGGAAGGCCCGCTCGGCCGCGGCCATGCCATTGGCCACCCAAAAACCATCGCCAAACATCATAATGTTCGGCCGCGCCACCGCCCCGCAATGCGGGCAATGGGGCCAGCGACTGGCGAGACCGCTTGCACGATCAAAGGTCAACTCCTCCATACGCGCCGGCCAGCGATCCTCACAACAGAGCTCGCTGCACTGCCAGCGATGAATGCTGCCGTGCATTTCCCAGACACACGCATCAGGCCAACCAGCTTTTTGTAGCAAACCATCAACATTACTGGTGACCAACCAGGAGGGCTTGCGATTCGACCAGGCACGTAATACCGCATGCCCACGATGCGGTTGGGCGCTGCAGTAACTCAGCAATCGCTGACCATAAAATCCCCAGGCCAAAGCAGGGTCTTCGTCAAACCAATGCGGAGTTGCGATATCCATCAACTGCATCCCGCGCTTCTTGAGCCCGGGAAACACCCGCCACAGCCCCTCCGGCCCACGAAAATCCGGCAAGCCCGCATCCACCCCCATCCCCGCCCCCACGGTAATCATCAACGCCGCCGACTCCTCCAGCCAAGCGCGTGCGGTGGCAATGGGATGTGAGGTATCATCAGACATGGCTGAACTTTCTTTGCTGAAAGATTGCTCAATGGGTGGAATGTTGGGAAATGTAGGTGAATCCATGATGAACTACAGCTCTTTGCAAGGGGAAGAGAAAGGACTTCTGACAGTAATTTTTATCCTAGGTAGCATAGCTTTCAGCATGCCGAGAGCATGCGTCATGCTAGTCCTGCGAATGGTTTCCATGTCAGAAATGGCCGGCAGAGTCCTTTATCAAATGAAAGGAACCCCAACCATGCTTTTTCTTGCTGCCATTACCGCTTTTATTTTAGTTCCCGCAGTGGTGACCCGGGCATTGTTGGTGATTTTCTGGATCGGTTTTTTTGCCACACTCATTGGACTGGGTTATTACACCTTCGGTAATCCAGAAGCTGTACTGCATTGGGCCAGTCAGGGCTTGAATGGCTTGTGGTTACTTGCCGCGCCCTTGCTTGGTGGCTTTAGTTTGGTTTTTCTCACAGGTGTTCTAGTGGGTTTTGCGCCCTAACTACGTGCCTGAATGCTATGTTTTACCGACCTTTTATAAAAGGGTGGTTGTAGTGCATGCAAGCACGGCAACCATCCTGAGCGTAACAAAGCAAACGAAGGGGAGCCATGCCGCGATCCGTGACTATTCCCACCATTCCCGACTGGCAGCCGTTGTACCCAGAAGATGCTCCTGATATTCTGCTGCGGGTTAGTGATCTCCCCATCATCCTTTTGCGGGTGCTTTGGTCGAGAGAACCCAATACGTGTTATCATCGGCGGCTGTTGACTGCTGCAGCGTTTCATTTTGGGGTCCATGGCCAGGAGCCATTTCAAACAGCCTGTTCTGGCACTTGTGAACCCGATGAGCTGCGCTCAATATTGCGCCAGCACCAAGTGCGAGAGGATCCTGACTGTTTTTGGGATGCTCCGGGGTTGTGGGCGGCGTTTAGCTCTGCAGCGGTCTTGCCGAGATGCTGGGACAATCTGCTTGAAGGTTCACCGTTCTATCGCGACCGTCGCAGTAACCGTCGGGAGGCGCACCCCGTTGCCGATAGGGGGCGCCAAGCAACCGCACAGATTTTCGACCATGCCGCCAACAGTATTGAACTTCTCAAGCAACTGGCGCCCATGCTCTTGTACGCCTGGGGCATGGGTCCCCAGGTGGCCCGCGCACCAGAACCAGTGAGCCTTGCTACTTTACTGCCGAACGACCCTACTATTACCGAGGCAAACGGGCCTTAGGCAGTATTTCTTTAGTGAGGGTGCTCCCCAGATTCTTACGGCATTCCAGTTGGTCACCTTTCAGTTATTGAGTTTGCGCGCGGTGTTGTGATTGATATTGATGTTTAACGACTTCCGTTCCAGTTCATCAAAAAGGGTCTCAATGTGTGCTCTCTGACGCGATTGCATCAGAGCATAACGATATTCGCCCAGGACGACTGCGGAGATGATGCTGTGGTTTTGCAGTGAGCGTTGGCTTATTCCTG
>REDP01000115.1 GCA_007693455.1 Planctomycetota bacterium
CTCACCGTGATTCCAGCAGGCTGCAAGGTCCATGCGACAAATGCTCGGCGTTCGTGCTCTTCAGGGTCAAGGACAGGGATAATCAAATCTCCCGCGCGACCTGGACGGCGCAGGTCTGGAGCAAGGAGATCAATACGCGCGGTCATCAGTAACCAAAACACTTTCCCTAATAAGCTTGGATCGCTCATCATTGCTTGCAAACGACCAGTAAGGCGGCGTTCCGTATCATGGGCACCAGGCCCCACATCTCCAAACTGGGTGTCGGCCTCATCAACCATTATTACGACCCGATCCAATGCATGCAATAAACGTCGCAAGCGTTCAATAATAGCATCGGTTTGCCCGAACCACTGTGACCGCAGATTCTTAAGCACCAAGACTGGCATACCCAATTCACCAGCCATAGCCTCAAAAATAAATGTTTTTCCCGATCCTATCGGACCACATACCGCAGCTCCAGCTAAAGCACCATCCCCGCCCCCCCGCAAGCGCGGAATCAGATCTTCTTGTAAAAATTTCTTGAGCCGACCAAAACCAATCACCTGATCCAAGCCATGCTGGGGACGGGAGAAACCAATGGTATCATCGCCTAACTGGGAGAGTAAATGCGCCTCAACCTTTTCCACCACATCCTGGGGGCGCCACTTTCCACCATTATGGCGAATACCCAAAAGCAACTGGCGCAAAGCGTGAATACTCAGGCCAGCAGTACCTTGAGCCAGCTGCTCGCGTGCTCCAGCATCCAGACCTGTGAGATTATCATCGGCAATAAAGGCTCGCCGAAGAGCGATGTCAGGATCATCCACAGTAACCTGAAGCACCTGTGGCAAACGCGCCACGCGTTGATTGAGAAGGGATTGACTCTCGGTGAGAAGGACAACGGCATCCCAGGCCGTATTGAATGCGGGATCGGCAAACCAATCATGGCAGATATGCAGACGTTGCCGATCAGCATCACCAAGACTGGCAACGGGCGCCTCGGGCAGCATAAGATCAGCTGCCTCTATAAGAATAACAAGGTCATCGGCAAACACTGGCTGACCATTGTGGTAGTGACGCGAGCAGCAACACAGTTGCCGTAGTAACTCCAGTGCTACCGTTGGCTTACCCACAGCTTGCGCACATAAATCCTCGAAACCCGCGTCATGTTGTCCAGGCGATTGGCCTTGGGCGAGTCGCTGTAAGGCGAGGTCACCATGGCCCAAGCCGGTTCGCCAGCGCACCCACGCATCTCGTAATCGCCGACGACCACGATCATCGGCAAAACGTAATGGGCCATTAATTTCATAAGTTATAACCAAACGACCAGGCACTGACCAACTGCGCTGCAACAACTCTGGTATGGTCATCCATTCCCCATCCTGGTGAGGGAATAAATCACCTACGTTACCGTGCAAAATGATACTGCGCGACTGCCCTGCATTGAGCAGACGGGCCGCCTCACCTAAAAATGGCAACGGAGCAGCACTCGACCCCGTCGGAACATCACTCATTCGGGCAGTTGCTCACGCTGCGTGCTTTGTGCCCGAGTCTCTTGCGTCGCCTCGGATGCTGGAGCATCACTGCTTTGCGCCAACCCAACCAAGCGCTCAAACTCAGAATTGCCCGCGCTCTTACGCGCATACTCTAGGAATTCAGCCTCGGCAAGTTTATGATCGGTTCCAGCCAACTCTTTGCTTACGCGAGCTCCAGCCTTGGCCTCAGAGCGCATCCTTCGCAACTCGGATAACTTTTCACTGGTGCTATCAGTACCTATGCCAGATAATGCGTCATTAAGCTCCGATTCCTGCCTGGCCGATATAACATCGGCCACTGCCTCATTGGCTTCAGAGCGCAAGGTTTCGATTTCCTTGCGCAATTGCCCTAACTGAATGGTATGCTCTTTAATGCGCTTACCGAATTCTTCAATATCGTGCTCGGCTTCATCCACGCGGGCCTGTTTCTCTTGGGCCGTAGATGAAAAATCATTAAAGGCCGAAAGGCACTTCTGATAATCAGCATCTGCCTTGATCGCAGTATCATCGCAGCCCGATGCCTGCAACTCACCCACCCGTTGTTGGGCTTTGGCAAGAGCACCAGACTTGAGGTCTTCAAGGTGCTTAAGCTCATCAGTGAGCGTTTTGACTTGCGTCATTTTATGCTCTTGCTGTGCTATCAAGCCGGCCACTGCTTCTTTATACTGCTGAATACGTTTTGTCTTCTCACGGATAACGTCATCATACTTGGCCCGCATGGCATGCGGATCTGTATCAAGACGGCGAGCAGAAGAATCTACCCGTCCTGTAATAAGGTAGCCCAGCGAACGAAACCAACGGCCAATAGAGCGAAACATCAACGTTCTCCTTAGCATAAAGCGATACTACATGGCAGAGTCCATGCGCTTGGGCACACCCTACAGTGCTGCACCCAGAAAATGAGCGTAAGCCCAGCCAGCCCCCTCGCAAGCGCCTGCGTGGGGCATTCCTCAAAAGTGCTCAAAGCTTCCCCCCGGAACCACCGATTTCCGCACCAACCAGCCTAAAACCCTAGTGGGTAATGTTGGCTAGGCGATATCGGGAAATCGCTACTCCCATGGTCAAATGATAGGCATACATCACTTAGCTCGAGCCTGTTCTCCCCTCCCCCGTATCCTTACTCGATCATACGCCAGAGAGTGTAGGAAAAAACCACACTATGCTCGTGATGGTTCGGTGTTATAGTACCAGCTTGGATCACCACTATGGAAGAAGCCCTCACCATACTCCTCAGTTTCCCTACCATTATCTGGACGACACTCATGGGTGTCGTCTCTGGGTATTGGGTGATTGTGATTGTCGGCGCCCTGGGTATTGACATCTTCCCTGGTGATGGTGACGCGGATGGTCTCGAGACTGAAGCGGGGGGTGGCATCTTCGGTTCGCTCTCTGAAGCGCTCTCTCTTGGCCATGTTCCAATAACAGTAGTTATCAGTCTTCTCATTTTTAAGGCCTGGGTATTGAGTATCGTTGCCCAATGGCTGCTTTTACCCATTGCAGGAAGCCTTTTATTTACCGTTGTCATTGGATCTACACTACTGCTAGGCAGCGCCCTCCTCAGCCTTTGGCTTACGACTTTTACTGCCAAGCGCTTTCGCCCATTATTTATTATTCACACCAATCACGGCCAACGTCATCTCATTGGGCAAAGCCTCTCGGTTACCTCGAGCCGCGTGGACCAACGGTTTGGTACTGGGATGGTACGCCTGCCAGATCAGCAATGCACCGAATTGCAGCTCAATATTATCTGCGATATCGACAATGACTTAACCCATGATTCGCGCGCAGTGATCACCAACTATGACGAAGCCTCAAACACGTATACTGTCCGCCCTTTAGCACATCTCAGTAACACCAGCGATCACAACGATGATCGCTAACCCCCTCCCACGTCCTTTATATAAACACCATGTGGCTCAGCCGAGCCCTTTCCCTGGAGAGCACCACCCATGATTTGGATCGTCCTTCTTATTATCGTCGCCATCTTGATCTTTGTTCTCGGCTTTATGGTGATGGTCTTTTCCTTGTATCGCAAAGTTGAACAAGGTAAGGCTCTGATTATCAACAAGATGAAGAAGACGCCCGATGTCGTTTTCACTGGCGGCGTGGTTATTCCGGTGATCCACAAGGTGGAGGTCATGGACATCTCCGTGAAAACAATTGAGATTGATCGCCAAGGAAAAAATGGCCTCATTTGCCAAGACAATATCCGCGCCGACATTAAAGTGACCTTTTTCGTGCGAGTCAATCCTACGGCGGAAGATGTGCGACGAGTAGCTACCAATGTGGGGGTGCAACGTGCCAGCCGACGTGAAACCCTCGAAGAACTCTTTAGCGCAAAATTCTCCGAGGCCCTCAAGACCGTTGGAAAACAGATGGATTTTGTTGATTTATACAATGAGCGACAGAAGTTTAAGGAAGCCATCATTGACGTCATTGGCAAGGATCTCTCAGGATATTTCCTTGAAGACAGCGCCATTGACTACCTGGAACAGACCCCCCTCAGCAGCCTGGACGCCGATAATATTCTCGATGCCCAAGGCCGCCGTAAAATCATTGACCTTACCACCGTGCAAAAGGTTGCAGCCAACGATATCGAAAAGGAAGGGCAAAAATCCATCAAAAAACAAGACGTGGAAGCACGTGAAGCCATTCTCGCCCTCGAGCGCCAGGAAGCAGATGCCGAAGCCAAACAACAACGTGAGGTTGCTGTAGTAGCTGCCAGAGAACGGGCTGAAATTGAAAAGGTCCAGTTTGAAGAACGCTATCGTAGCGAACAAGCTTCGATTGAAGCAGAACAGAAACTGGGGATTGATCGCGAGAATTCGCAGCGTGAAGTTGAAGTTGCGGCAAAAAACCGCGAACGGGCCATTGCGGTTGAAGAAGAGCGGGTGAAGAAAGAGCGTGAATTAGAAGCCATTAATCGGGAACGAGCTGTAGAACTCCAGCGCATCGAAAAAGAAAAGGCGCTGGAAATCGAGCGCAAAAACATTGCCGAAGTTACTCGCGAACGGGTCACGGTTGAGAAATCTGTTGCTCAAGAAGAAGAGCGCATCAAAGATTTACGTGCGACCATGGAAGCCGATCGCCTCAAGCAAGTTGCCCTCACCAAAGCCGCCCAAGAAGCCGAGGATCGCAAAATTCGTGAAGTTCAGGCTGCCGAAGCGGCTGAAATGGCTGCAGGACATAATGCCAAAGAAAAACTGGTCTTGGCCGAGGCTGAGCAAGCTGCCGCTGAAAAAGAAGCACAAGCGGCCATTCGTCGCGCCGAAGGCAGCCAAGCCACGGCTGCTGCCGCAGGTTTAGCCGCAGCCAAAGTAAAAGAAGCCGATGCCATGGCATCAGAAAAACAAGGCTTGGCACAGGTGCGCGTTGAGGAAGCCCAAGCCAAGGTCATCGCCTTGCGTGGCAAATCTGAGGCCGAGGCGGTGCGCGAGAAGATGTCTGCCGAAGCCTCAGGCATCGCCGAAAAGGCGGAAAGCATGAAGCTCCTCAACGAGAGCACGCGCTCACACGAAGAATTCCGCCTGCGCCTGGAAAAAGACCTCGATATCGCCAAGGCCGAGATCTCCGCGCAAGTCGACATCGCCGAACGCAACGCCCAGGTCATGGCACAGGCACTCGAAAAAGCCAAGATCGATATCGTTGGTGGCGATGGACAGTTCTTCGACCGTTTTGTCAAGGCTGTAACCTTTGGCAAGAGCCTCGACGCGGCCCATGGACGCAGCGATCTTCTGCAAACCGCCGGTCAGGAATATCTGGCTGGCGACCGTTCCCTCCCTGCCGATCTGGTAGAAGTCCTGGGCAATGGCAAGCTCGGCAGTGGCGATGTAAAAAATCTGGTAAGCTCATGGCTCATGAAGAAAATCGGATCGGGGAATCCAGAGCAGGTTCAGGAATTACTCGCCAAGGCCAAAGAGCTTGGCTTTGACGATCTCTCTGGCTGGCTGCAAAACGATAAATAACCTCGGTGCTTGCGGATCGTTACCATGCGACCCGCAAGCACCTTTTCCTGGATCAGTGGAGCGAATTTCTCCGCTCCCATTCATACCCATCCCTCTAACGTGCTAGGGAGTCAAGGCATCGTGGCTGACACCGACGCAGACCAAACCCAGGAACAAGCGCAAGCGCAGCCGTTGGACGGCGGCACGTATGAAGTCATTCGCCGTCGCCTGGAAGATCAAGCGCAAGAACTCCGCACTCGAGTAGGCACACTCAACCAACGGCGCCAAGAAATATTTGGGGGCACCGAAACAACCCTTTTGCACACACACCATGTGCAAACACAGCATAATTGCATAGCCCGAGACATTACCCGCACCGTGGGTAATGCTCTTATCTTTGGCTACCAGGTTCACTTAGGACTCAAAAAGGAAACCGCTGTAAGTGATGTTTTTGCCAAATTTATACTTGATGATGGCGCACTTGCTCCCGCCGTTCTTGAAGCCCTGAATGACCCATCTTTTGTCAAAGATTTCAGCGAACTATTTCAGTATTATAAAGATGCCCGTCTTCTACAGCTTCGTCGCACCGACACCCATCTGTTAATGATCTTTCAAACTGGTGCACGGGCTGGTGACATCAAAGTCTTACGCTGGTCCCATGACAATGATGAGCTGCGCTATATTGATAACCGCGGTGAACGTGATCACACCTTTCCCCCTCGCCATTCTTGGGAATGGCAGCGCTGCACACGAGAAATGCATGTCTATGGCCAGCATGCGCACATCAATATCGATGACACCATATTTGTCGAATGCACACGCGGCGATCTCACCATTAAGGTTGAGAATAACACTGATAGTGGTGATGGCATTTTCAGCGAGCCAGTCGATAACGCAACCCAGGGCCTTGACGATGCCCAGATAAGCTACGCTCATTTGGAGAGCTGCATCATCTTACGTATCCGACCGTACCAAGAAACGGTTGATCGTTATATTGTCTATAACAAACAAAGTAACCAAGCCGTGCGCTTAGACAGTGTTGGCATTTCTTGCCAAGAACTGCCTGAAGGACACGGATTGATATTTCCCAATGGCTATTACCTGTCAACGGGGGAACATAAGACCTTCCCACAACAGGTTGAAGGCATGGTCTTTGTGCGCGCCATACGTTCGCCCAATGGTGAGGACATCATATTCGTTTTTCATAATAACGAGCGCGGCAATTACATCCTTCTGCAATACAACCTCATTAATCGCAGCGTGGCAAACCCCATTCTATGCTCGGGCTATGCCTTTTATCCCGATGGTCGAATGATTCTGTTTCGTGCCGATGACGCCCCCACCCGAACCCATACCATGCAAATATGGCAAACGCCCTTCGAAAGCGAAGCTTTTGCCTTAAGCAAGCCGCGGGGATCAGGTTCCCATCTCCAAACCATCGGCAATCGCGATCTTGTCCGTGCCATTTCAGATATTCTCCATATTTGCCGATTGGTGGCCGATCAAAAACCTTCACAGGTCGTCTATGAAGATCTTCTCGCCACTATAACGCGCTGTCTTGATATTTTTCACTGGCTAGGTCACAATGAAGCTTGTGGCCTGCGGCAGCAACTCTTAGAACTTCACGCCACTGCCGACCAAGTTATTGGCGAATTCGAAAAAGTACGTGAAATGCGGCAACGAGCTGCCAGTCAAGTTGCAGCGTTACAAGAAGAGGTCGATGAAACATTACGGCAGTCAGCCGTTGCCAGCTACGATCATATTGACGATTTCGTGACCGTATTGGCATCCATTCGTCGTCGTCGTGGACAAGTAGCTTCGCTGCGAGAAGTGCGCTATGCTGATCCAGAAACTCTTGATGCCATGGATCAACAATTGACGCAAGCCGTAGATGAGCGCTCGCAAACCGCGGTAACCTTCCTCCTAGCTCCTGAATCCATGCAGCCCTACCACAACGAAGTCGGCGAACTTGAAGCGAGCGTTGATGACGTTGACACCACTGCAGGATTAACACCCCTTAGTGACCGCCTGAATGAGTTAGGTTCTGGCTTGGACATGCTCATGGAAATTGTTGGCGGATTGGATATAGATGACCCAACCGCGCGCACCGAAATTTTGGAGCGCATCAGTGAAGTATATGCCAAGCTCAACCGTGCCAAGGCGGTGGTAACGGGGCGACGCTCACGGCTTGGTAGCGCCGAAGGAAAGGCGGAGTTTGCCGCTCAGTATACTATTCTTACGCAAACCACCAATAATTATCTGGGTTTGGCCACTAGCCCGGAGGCCTGCGATGAATTTCTTGGCAAGCTCATGATTCAGCTGGAAGAGCTGGAAAGTCGCTTTATCGAATTTGATGCCTTTGCCGAGAAACTGGCAGAAAAGCGCGAAGAAATCTACGAATCCTTTCAGGGGCGTAAGCAGTCACTCCTTGATGACCGTCAACGAACTGCCAATAGCCTTGCTCGCGCAGCCTCGCGCATCCTTGATGGTGTGCGCAAGCGGGCCTTAGCTTTTTCAACCCTTGATGACCTCAATGCCTGGTTTGCTGGCGACCCTATGGTTGGCAAGCTACGTGATGTTGTGGCAAAACTCTCCGCCTTGGGCGACAGCGTAAAATCCGATGATATTGAAGGTCAACTTAAGGCTGCCCGTGAGGCAGGGGTACGAGCCCTACGTGATCAGGCAGAGATCTTTGATGGCGAAACCGTTAAACTAGGGCGCCATCGTTTTAGTCGCAATACCCAAGATCTCGAACTCACTCTTTTGCCGCGCGAAGATGGTATGTGTTTCCATCTTTCCGGTACCGATTATTATCAACCAGTTGAAGATAAAGACTTTTTATTAACGCGCCCCTTCTGGGACCAAGAGTTAGTTTCTGAAAATAGACACATCTATCGCAGTGAATACCTTGCCTATCGCATCATTGATGCTGCCGAACGCGGTCAGGAAGACCTGAGTTTACGCGCCTTACACGAAGCTATGCTGGATAATGAGCAGATGCTGCGTTTGGTGCGCAAGCATGCTGGCAACCATTATGATGAAGGGTATGAGCGAGGTATTCACGATGCCGATGCCGCAGCTATCATTATTCAGGTGATACACCTGCGGGAAACCTGTGGCCTCCTGCGTTTTGCTGATGTTTCCCGCGCATTGGGACTGCTATGGTGGTACGATCTCAGCCCCGAGCAGGCCAAGAGCCTTTCCCGCCGAGGCTTTTCCCTCCATCGCCTCCAACACAGCTTTGGCCTGAGCCGAGAATATCAAGCCTTGGTGGATGAACTTACCCCTTTGCTTACGGCGTATCAGCAACAGGTCGCCATCCAGGATGCTGATGCCGTGCAGGCTGCTCGCTATCTACTCGCCGAAATCGCTGAAGAGCCATCCCTGCAAGCGGTCATCTCTGGCGAAGCGGAAGATTGTCTCAAGGCACTGCATGAGGATCTGGATGACAAGCATCTTGCCCACGATCTACAAGATGATCTTACCAGTCTGAGTGCCGCACGTGGCGAACAGTGGCGCCTGGCTTATGCCTGGAGTGAGCGTTGGATTAATGAGCAGCGCCCCCAGTCCATAGCCCATATTGCAGAAGTAGCAGCAGCCCTCTGCCACCCAATTATTCCACGCCGCCCACTTCATGCGCGTACTGAAGTTACCGTGGAGGGACTTTTGGGGCAGCATCCACGTATTGTCAATGGAAGCATGAAACTCCGCATTGATGCCTTTGAACAGCGGCTTGGCACATTTCTCCGTGATCAGGTTCCTTCCTATCGCGCATACCAGAGTGCCCGTCGGGAGATCGTAAGCCGTGAGCGCGAACGCCTGCATCTTGAGTCATTCAAGCCCAAGGTGCTTACCAGCTTTGTCCGCAATAAGCTTATTAACGAGGCATATTTGCCATTGATTGGTGACAACCTTGCCAAGCAGATGGGGGCCGTAGGAGACAACAAACGCACCGACTTGATGGGTCTCTTACTCCTGATCTCTCCTCCAGGATATGGCAAAACAACCCTCATGGAATATGTTGCATCGATTCTGGGACTCACCTTTATGAAGATCAACGGACCTTCATTGGGGCATGAGGTAACCAGCCTTGATCCCGCTCAGGCTGGAAGCGCTACCGCCGCACAAGAACTTGAAAAACTCAATCTCAGCTTTGAGATGGGCAATAATGTAATGATTTATCTCGATGACATTCAGCATTGCCATCCCGAACTTCTGCAGAAATTTATCAGCCTGTGCGATGGGCAACGGCGCATTGAAGGGGTGTGGCGCGGGCGCACGCGCAGCTATGATCTGCGTGGCAAAAAGGTTGCCGTGGTTATGGCCGGCAACCCCTATACCGAGACTGGGGAACGCTTTCAAATCCCAGACATGCTCGCCAATCGAGCCGACACCTATAATCTTGGCGATATCCTGGGAGGCCATCAAACGGCCTTCGAACTCTCCTATCTGGAAAATTGTCTCACTGTTAATCCCGTACTCGCTCCTGTGGCAAGTCGATCACAGACTGACTTCTATCGCCTTCTGCGCATTAGTGAGGGTGAAGATGAACTCCGCAGCGAGCTGGAACATCCCTATTCGGGGGTAGAGCTTGAAGAAATTTGCACGGTTCTGAAAAAATTACGCCGCGTCCAGGACGTTCTACTTAAGGTAAACAGTTGCTACATTCATTCAGCCTCTATGGCCGATGAATACCGCACAGAACCCCCTTTCAAACTTCAAGGCTCATACCGCAATATGGCCAAGCTGGCGGAAAAGATCGTTGCGGTAATGAATGATTCCGAGCTTGAAAACACTCTCTTGGATCATTATCAAGGAGAGGCACAGACGCTCACCAATGGCGCCGAAAGCAATCTCCTTAAACTCCGTGAAATAACAGGCCAGCTTGATGAAACCCAAGCTGCGCGCTGGCAAGCTATTAAGCGGACCTATGCCCGCCGCCAAGAGCTTGCAGGAGGAGACGATGACCCCATGCAGCGCGCGCTTATGCAGTTGATAAAAGTTAACGAACAACTTGGAGGCATAGAGGGCGCTATCACTCAGGCCGCAGGCGCAGGCAGCAGCAGCCAAGAACAGCCAATGATTGTGCAAGCCCTGGAAGGCTTGGCAGAGGTCTTGCAGCGCAGCCAGGACAACAATGCCAACGAGCAAAGTCAGGCACTGGCTACGGCAATCGACCGCCTTGGAACCGTATTCGATGTCGAAAGTAAGCGGCCCATCCAAGTGATAAACACCCTCCCCAAGTATTACGCAAATTTATATCGTCATCATATCGAAGTTATCGAAAAGAGCATCCGCCCCGCCCTCGAAGCCCTGGGCAAACACCTCAGTAGCAGCGGAGAGATACGGGACAATTTGCAACAGCTGGTAAGCTACCTGCGTACTCGCATTGACAATACGAGTACGGCCCCTTCCTGGGATATTGCCGATGCCCCTGCTCAGGAGATTGTTGCAGACGATGATGATGAGTCCAAGACCAACCAATAGTGCCCCCCCAAATGTTTCGTGGTCCCTGCGTTATATTGAGGAATCCGACCACGATGCACTGCTGAGACTCTGGGCTTCCTGTGAGGATCTCCAGCCGCGCCTCATGGCCCATCGCAGCAATCTGTGCCGCTACCTTGAGCGTAACCCAGAATGCTCCTTCCTTGCTGAGGGACCATCCAAACAACTCTTGGGCTGCATCTTTGCTGGTCACGATGGTATCCGCGGGAGCCTCAATCACTTAGCCGTACATCCACAATGGCGGCGTCGCGGAATAGCTCGTGCACTTGTGCGCAGAGCGCTCGAAGCGCTCACCGCAGCCGAAATCGCCATGGTAACGCTGTGGATCTACGATCGCAACCAGGATGGCACTGCCTTCTGGCATGCCCTCGGCTTTGAACAATGGCAGCAATGCTCCACTTGGTCGCTGGCCTTAAACACAAGCATATAAATTGAAGTAAGCCTGTGGTATCATTACAGCGGGGGCTCACCCATGCATGCAGATTATAATTTCGCCACTTACCCGCCCTTGCATCTGCTCACTCCCTGTGAAACTAGACAATTGAGCGCATTCAGATTTACAAATGGCTGTGAGACGTGAATCACTGTCATTGAAAGTAGCCACAGCATCATCTGAAGGATCGAGTCACCTATGCTTGAAGCCGCGACTGCCCCATGGTCTCTCCCCTCATCAAGCTCCTCGTGTCTCACGGATAAGCACCTCAATATTAATGAGGCATCCAAGGCCTGTGGACTCAGCCCGAGTGTTTTGCGGATTTGGGAACTACGTTACGGCTGGCCCAACCCCAAACGGAAAGCAAATGGCTATCGCAGTTATTCCCCCCATTTGGTCGAAGACCTCAAACGCATGGCTGAATTGGTAAACGAGGGCACACCCATACGCCATCTGATTTTAGATGGCCTGCCACAATGGCCGCGCAGCGATAGCGCTCCAGAGCCCGTACAACGACAGTTGGATTATACACGATCACTCCCTTGCTCTGGAGGTCCATCTGAACGCGACTTCCGCGATGAACTGCTTCGCTCACTCGAAACCCATCGCAGTGGCACCATACTCGAAATTCTCCAGCGAGCAGCCTGGCAGCTACGCCAAAAAGACGAACTTGATACAGTACTTGCCCCAGCCATCGTTGGGCTAGCCGAACTCCAAGACATTGCCCGCCCTCTTCCTGGGAATCATAGTCGCAGCTCCATTCGTCATGCGGTGGAAGGCCGCTGTCGGCAATTACTGCGTAGCATGGATACGCACACTTACCGCGTTTTACCACTCCATCCCGAGGATACCGCCCTAGCCTGGATTACCTGTCTTGCCCTTGCCCGCCACCAATGCCAAGCAGTTGTCTGTCAACATCGCCAACCAGACCCCAAAGGGACGCTCTTGGTAGTGAGTGATGGAATCCTCAGCGGCGCATCTCTACACCACGCACATGCAATTATTGGCAGTATCGAAGCCGATGATCGTCGTGGAATTGGTGATATTTTGAGCACCGAAGCCTTCCCATCTTGGCTTTAAGCCTCACAAGGTACGCGAAATCGTGAATGAGATGCCTGAAGTCGTGATATTCGTCCATGTTGCTAGGTACAGCTTGCCCTCGGAGTACTGATCCCCTGAAAGCATGTCCCGAGAAGCGCACATTTTCCCTCCAGGCAAGCTTGGTATCCTCCCATTGCTCTAGCAATGCTCTGACTTGTAATTGAGTAACAAAAGCTGAGTATACATACATGGATCACTCGCAGACCTTTCACCATTCCGTTGATGTTGAGAATCGCCAAGGAATTTTGGTCATTCGTTTGCGCAAAGAGCGCGCTGAATGCATGGAGAATAATTGGTGGACTGAAATCACTCGACGATTCCAGGGGCCCTTTCAGGGTCTATGGATCGACTGCTTTCATGCCCCTCATGTCAGTAGCAGTTTTATCGCTGGGGCATTACAGCTACACGATCATTACCGCAACGATGTGCTCAAGCAGATCATTTTAATAAACTGTAATGACCGCATTGCTCGACTAGTGGAAATGATGAATCTTTCATCATTTTTTATTGTGCGCGGCCGGGACGACACGACCTCAAGCCCAGTCATATGATGAACTGGGAGACAATTTATGGGAGGAACGGTCGGCCAGAAAAGCACACGCATACAGCCCAAGGCCAACCGCCCGCACCCGACTAAGCACTCCTTGCCACCGTCCAGTTTAATGACACCCTTAGTAGAACGTCATTTACGAAGAGATACAGCACAATGGCTATAGTACCAGGACTCGACATAACCGTAGATCACCAACGCAACCGAGCCATCATCACGGTGTACCGTGAGTTTGATGAGGGTCTTAAACGGGAAGAGTGGTCTCAGGCGGTTATTGATCACCTCGCAAATGCCAAGAATCTCGATGCGGTTGAGGTGAATCTTGGCAAATGTCCAATTATCTCGAGTACCGTAATCGCTGGCTTAGTGCACCTCTATGACCAATACGGTGAGACTTGCCCTCAGGGAGTGATACTGCGTCATTGCACCAGCCATGTTCAGCGGATCCTTGAGATGATGAAACTCTTGCCCATGTTTAGCCTCGAAGACCCCCTCGAACGCAATTGATTAACCCCCAGGGCACACCTTAAGTGCTTCTATACAATGTACTTACAATGCTCCCATGGCATCTGCCTGGGGTCTTACGAATGACGGCTCAAAGCTCAC
Organism: Planctomycetota bacterium; assembly: GCA_007693455.1. Classification (GTDB taxonomy): domain Bacteria; phylum Planctomycetota; class UBA11346; order UBA11346; family UBA11346; genus REDP01. Next base: position 13,654 of record REDP01000115.1, read on the forward strand.
CCCCGGGAGCGCCGCTCTCCCGAGCGGCCTGCAAAAACGCCCTGAATAGGGCGCTTTTTGCGCCAAAAGCATACACCGCAAAGCGGGAATTCCTTCCCCAAGGTGAGCTTTGAGCCGCCTTGGGGTCTTAGGGGCTCTTACGATCCTGCCCGCTTGCCCCTTGCCGATCACCCCTACCATCCCCGCCTTGGACCTTGCTGTAGGGCATCATGGATGCTTGCTGCAGCCTAGACATAAGGGTTGGTTAAGCACGCATGCGACTCAAACGGCTGGAAAGTTACGGTTTTAAGTCTTTTGCCGATCGAATGACCTTCGATTTTGAACCGGGCATCACTGCCGTAATTGGCCCCAATGGCTGTGGTAAGTCGAATATCGTAGACTCCATCAAATGGGTGGTCGGCGAACAGTCTGCCAAGGCTCTGCGTGGTGCCGAAATGGCAGACATTATCTTTAATGGCTGCTCTACGCGCCGGCCCATGGCGCTATGTGAAGTAACCCTGATCCTGGACGAAGTTGGACCAGAAAAAGGCCTAGGGGAAGAAGTCGCCATTACCCGACGGCTGACGCGGGATGGCCAGTCCAGCTATTATATAAACGGCAAAGTTTCCCGTCTACGTGATATTCGCGAACTGCTCATGGATACGGGCGTTGGCACTTCGGCCTATTCGGTCATCGAACAAGGGCGTATCGGCTTTATCCTTGAGGCCAGCACCAAGGATCGCCGTGCCCTCCTTGAAGAAGCCGCTGGTATCAGTCGCTACAAGGCGCGGCGCAAAGTCGCCATGCGTAAACTTGAACGCGTTCACGTTGATCTGGAACGCATAGGCCAACTCCTGGGAGAGATTGAACGGCGCCTGCGCAGCGTCAGCAAGCAGGCAGAAACGGCCATCAAGCATCAGGAATTATCCGCTACTCTGCGCGAGCTACGCATGGTCTTCGCCCTAGAGGAATTTGGCCGTATTTCGGGAGAGCGGGAAGCGCTCTCGCAAAAAGCCAGCAATCTTGAGCAGGAAGCGTTAGCTCTTAACACCCAAATCGCAGAACTGGACGCCAGCACCAGCGGCGCCGACAGCGCTCTCTTAGACATGGAATCCTCCATCCGTGAGCTAGAACACGAACGCGCCGAACGGATGTCCGAACGCGATGTCGCGGCAGCACGTTTGCGCGACGCCAAGGCGCGCATTGTCGAACTAGACCAACGCGAGTCCGAAGATCGTGCCGCCCTCGCTCAACATGACGAGCGCATGGATGGGCTGCATCGCGAGGTCAGTGAAACCGAACAGGCCCTTACTCGCTCGCAAGACGAAGGCGACACTGGCCTGGCGCGCATCTATCACGAAAAGCGCAGCGAATGTGACGCCTTGATTGAGCAGATCAACGGCATTGTCGAAGGCGTTGAAGAACGAAAGAATCGTCACGTGGAATGCCTTCGCGAAGTGTCACGCATTGAGGCCGAGCAAAGCCGCCTTGAAAGCACACGTCGCCAGCTGGGCGAACGTCGGCAACGCCTTGAGGAACGCAATCACCTGCAAGGCGATGAACTCAGCGCCGCACATCAACGCCACCAAAACGCTGAAGACACGGTCAACCAACAGCAAGAAATCGTAGACCAAGCCCATGCGACTTTGGATCAACTTATTCGCCAACGCGAGGAAGCACACGCTAAGGCAAACGAATTAGATAACCGCGTTCATGAACTGCGTCATGAAGAAAACCGCGCCGACGTACGCCTCCGCCTCCTCAATGAATACGAGCGCAAAGCCGAAGGGGTTCAACGCGGACCACGTTCGGTATTGCAACAAATGGATCGTCTACCTGGAGTCATTGGCTTAGTCGCCGACTGCTTCAGTGTTGAAAAAGACCATGAACTTGCCATTGAAACGGCGCTCGGTGGTGCGGCACAGCATATTATCACCGAAACCCAAGTTGCCGCTAAAGAAGCCATCGAATATCTCCGCCGAGAACGCCGTGGCCGGGCCACCTTTTTGCCCCTCAATGATGTCCGTCGCCGTGACCCGCCACCACAACGCTACCTCACCGCTCCTGGAGTCATTGGCCTTGGGGTAGACTTGGTACGCTTCGATAAGGCCATGCGACCAGTATTTGAGTACCTCCTTGGCGGCATTATCGTTGTAGACAGTTTGGATAATGCCATCGCCTTGCGTCGCGATGGTGCTCGCTCCCTCTTAGTCACCCTCGATGGCGAAGTTATCAACCCTGGTGGCGCCATGACCGGCGGCCGCTCTCAAGGCCAAGAAGCTGGCGGCCTCGTATCGCGCAAAAATGAGATCAGCCGCCTCGAGCAACAGCTCTCCACCATAGGGCATGAACGCAAGCAACTGGGCGAACAACGCGATGCCGTAAAAAAAGAAGCCTTTGATGCAGCGGTTGCTGTTGACAATCAACGCAAAGTAATTCATCAAGCTGAGCGTAGCCTTGGTGATGCCAAAGGCGAGCTGATGAAAGCCGAACGCGACCGACTGCATGTGGAGGAATTTGCTGCTAGTTTTGCCAACGAACTCCATGAAATTGATCAGGAAAGCCAACGTATTGAGCATGACTATCGCGACCTGCAAGGGCAGCAGGAATGGTTTGGCCAACTCGCCCGCCGCCTCGATGATGAACTCTCCTCACGCCAAGAACGCCTACATGAACTCGCCCGACAACGCGATGGCATGCAAGAAGAACTCAACGGCCTACGCGTAGACCTAGCAACCAGCGAGGAGCGTCGCGAAGCCTTACGCAATCACCTTTCCCATCTTCAGCGTACCATAAGCGATCTTGAAGATCAAAAACATGAGCGCCAACGCCGCTTAACCAGCCACCATGAACATCGCCAGCAGTGCCAGCACGATATGAGCGAGAACCAACAGCGACAAGAAACCACTGCCGCAATCGTAGAGGAGCTTTCTCAGCGCTGCAATGCTCTCCTCCAAGAGCGTGACCGCGCACGACACCAACTCGAGGAAGAACGTCAACAACTGCGCCACATCGGGGCACGACATCGCGCCCTCGAACGCGAGCACGGCGAAGTTGAGATGAAATTGGGCGAACTACGTGTTCGTCTTGAGGGCATGGAAGATCGCATTGCCGAAGACTATGAAATTTCCTTGGCAGAAGCATTTACCCATTGGCAACGGCCTGCCGATCTTGATTTGCCAGCAGTGCGTAAGCAACTCTCTGAAACTGAACGGCAGCTTGCATCCCTTGGCCCCGTCAACCTTGCCGCCATTGATGAACTGCAAGAGGTTCAAGCCCGACGCGACTTCCTCGCCCAGCAGCACGATGACTTGGCGCAAGCAGCAGGCAAGCTCTCTGAAATTATTGATCATATCAATACCACCTCACGCCGCCTCTTTACCAACACCTACAAACAGGTACGGCGTAATTTTCAGGACCTCTTCCGCAAACTCTTTGGCGGTGGTAAAGCCGATCTCATCCTTGAACAGCAGGAAGGCGAAGACGTGCTTGAAGCAGGCCTGGAGATCATCGCCCAACCACCAGGGAAACAGCCCAAAAGCATCACTCTGCTCAGCGGTGGGGAGAAAGCCCTTACCGCCATTGCCTTATTATTTGCCGTCTACCAAATCAAGCCAAGTCCTTTCTGCCTCCTTGATGAAGTTGATGCACCACTCGATGACAGTAACACCGATGTCTACTGCCGCATGATTGAGGAATTCTGCGTCCACTCCCAATTTATTGTGATCACCCATAATAAACGCACCATGCAATATGCGGATGCCCTTTACGGCATTACTCAATCTGAGCCAGGTGTATCCCAGAAAATCAGCGTCAAACTTGAGAACATCGATAACCACGAAGAGCTTCTTGCCCCGACTGGCGGAAGTGGCCCCTTCCAGGGGTAACTACACATGCTACGCACGCGCCAACGCCTTCTTATTATACTCGCCTTGCTTGTGGCCAGTGCTTTCACCTTTTTATCCTTGGTGAGTTTTCACCATGATCAGATCGGTAATGCTAGCCCATTGGGCAATAATCTCTGTGGCCCACTGGGCGCCACCTTCGCGCACCTTACCTTATGGACCTGGGGCATTGCGGCCTTCATTATACCCATTGCCTTCCTGGGTTTTGCCATTGCCTATATGCGTCATTTCCAAGGGCGACATTTAGCCCTGCGCATTACTGGAGTCATTATTATTATCCCGGTGGTGGCGGGATTGGCGCACCTTTTCCCGGAAAATCGCCTCGTAATAACCATCCTTCGACACTGGGATCAACCTCATCTGCAGGGCCTGGGCGGAACCCTAGGACACCTCCTTTGTGGAAGCAGTGGTGAAATTGAGGGCCGACAGGTCAGCGGAGGCATCCTCCTCGCCAATCTGCAGCTCCCAGGAACCCTGTTGGTTCTCGCTGCCTGTGCCGCAGCAGGCCTTGCCCTCATCAATATGGGCTTGCGTAATCTTGGACGTAATATGTACTACGCGGTAAAAGATCGCGTGGATCAACCGCGGAAAAAAAATATCAGTCGCGAATTTACTGGCATGCAGAATCCCGCCGTGCCCAGCCAACAACAGCCGCGGGTAACCACCTCCGTTGATGAGGTAACCAAACGCATTGCTGCTGTTGGCACAGGGCAATCCCTGGATGCCAACGATCTGGTCGAACGCATTCGCCGCCGTCGTCAACAACTCGGTGATACCGACACCGATGACCTAGTTCCACCAGACACCCACAGTGGCGATCGCAGTGGTGGAACCACAAGCTACGCGGCTCAGCATGCCAGCGAAATGGAATCACTCCCGGAGATAGAAGACGCCATTTCAGACCCACTCGCCCCCCTGCGAGGCGCCCAGCCACTCCAGGCAAGCAGCCTCTCTCGACCACCCCCTGATCCAGCAGCAGCTGAAAAACCACGCGAGAGCGCAAAGAAACCTCGCAGTAAGGATCCAGCAGGGTCTGGCTACCGGCTTCCTGATATCGCCATTCTCGAAGAGGCACCAGAGCGACGCGACAGCGAACACGATGCCGATATAGCGGAAACTTCACATGCGATTGAGGCGACCTTTAACGAATTCAATATCGGCCTCAAGGTTGTTGCCGCCACTCGTGGCCCAGTCATTACCCAGTATGAGATGGAACTTCTTGACGCTGGAATGCGGGTGTCAAAAGTTGGAGGCTTTGAAAAGGACCTCGCACTCAAATTAGGCACCGAAGGTATTCGTATTGTTGCCCCCCTGCCCAACCGCAAAACCATTGGCATCGAAGTTCCCAACGGAATCAAAGAAGCTGTGGTAATGAAGGGCTTGGTAGAAGAAATAGATCCTGATGATTACATCCTTCCCCTCATCCTTGGACGCGATGTTTTAGGTCGACCTATGGTGGGGGATCTGGCTAAAATGCCCCACCTACTTGTGGCCGGTGCTACGGGCATGGGCAAATCGGTATGCATGAATGCGATGATTTGCTCAATCTTGCTGTTTAAGGATCCTGCCTTGGTGAAGTTCATCATGGTTGACCCTAAAATGGTAGAACTTGCGGGTTATGAAGACATACCCCACCTCTTAACCCCGCCCATCACTGACATGAGTAAGGCTCATGCGGCCCTGGAATGGGCCACCAAGACCATGGATGAGCGCTACTACGCCTTACGCATGGCTGGCGTACGTAATATTGCCGACTACAACGCCCTCGGTGAAAAAGAACTCACCCAGCGCCTGGAACGCAAGGGCAAAGATTTGGCGGACTTGCCTGGCATCGATA
>REDP01000275.1 GCA_007693455.1 Planctomycetota bacterium
ATATGGACATCGGAACCTCTGCTAGGGAACGAGATGAACGCTGGCGTCCTCCAGTGCATTTGCCGGCACTGTGGCCAGCCATTCAAGAGCATGGGAGTCGTCGTCTAGCCCTGGTGTTTGGCAACGAAGCGCACGGGCTCAATCGTGATGAATTAGCCCAATGCCATATACTGCTACACTTGGATACCTGGGGTGATTATAGCAGCTATAACCTTGCCAGCGCTGTCGCCATTATCGGCCACCATATTGCCGCCCATATCCATCAGCAGACCACGGCATCGCACCCCACCCCAACCCATAAACAGCCCGCCGATATCGCCCTGGTGGAACGGCTTGGCAGCTACTGGCTGGATAGCCTTGAGCGCTGTGCCTATTTTCGTGGCAACCGCCGCCGCGACATCTATGAACCGCATTTTCGCCAGCTCTTGCAGCGCCTGGCATTAAGCAAAGAAGACGCCACAACCCTTTTTGCCAGCCTTGCCCAGTTTAATTATTACAGCTTTGGCGACAAACATCTGAACGACTAGGCGCCATAAGCAGGCAATAGCCAAGTAATACCCAGCATCGCCAGTTTGCCCTTGGACGTATCTTAAGAGGCCGCGAGATACCGAGCCAAGGTATCCACCATAACTCCCGTTGCCCCTACGGGGCCCAAATCATGGGGGCTGTCTTTCCATGATGCAGGGGAAATATCCAAATGAGCAAAAGGACGGTCTTTGGCAAAGTGTGCTAAAAAAGCCCCCGCCGTAATGCAGCTCGCCTCTGGCCCCGCACTATTGGTGAGGGTGGCCAAGCGTGAGGCACGAACCAAGGCACGGTGGTCGTCATCAAGGGGCAGACGCCACATTTTTTCACCGCAAGATGCGGCGGCCGCTTGCAGATCCTGGGCAAGGGCATCGTCGGTTGCCATCAGGGGCACATGAATGCGCCCCAGTGCCACCATGGCCGCACCCGTTAAAGTGGCCACCGTGATCAAGGCCCGTGCGCCATCGCGATAGGCCACACTTAAAGCATCGGCCAGCACTAGACGGCCTTCGGCATCCGTGTGCCCCACTTCTATAGTCGTGCCATCGGCGGCAGTAAGCACATCACCAGGACGAAAAGCATCGCCAGCCACGGCATTCTCAACCAAGGGTATATATGCCCGCACGGGCCGCGAAGACTTACTGCGCGCATGGACCAACAGTGCCGCCAAAACGGTCGCGGCTCCGCCCATATCTTTGCGCATCAACTCCATGGCTTTACCTGGCTTGATCTGCAACCCGCCAGTATCAAAGCAGACCCCCTTGCCACACAGGGCAAGCGGCTTGCCCGATCCCTTGCCGCCAGGCCAGTCTATAATCAGGAGACGGGGACCGCGCCCTTTGCCGGCGGCGGTGCCAACCGTATCAATGCACTCACAGCCTTCCTTGCGCAAGCGCGCTGCGTCCCACACCGTTACCCGCAAACCGGTACCTTTACACAGAGCCTTGGCTGCCGTAACCATGTCAGCAGGCCCACAGTCACGGGCGGGGGTATTGATCAGGTCACGACAGGCAGCAGTGGCTTCAACCAGGGCAGTCACTACGCGGCCGCGAGCAGCAGGTACCGCCTTACGCAGACGCAGGCGGAAAGGCTTCTCCTGCGGGCCAGGAAGATAGCGATCAAAACGATAGCTACCCTGGGCCATCCCTGCGAGAAAAATCTCCTGCGCCGCAGCCTGTAAATCACCAAGATCAAGAGCAACACGGCGCAGCCGCTGGGCACGCAGCAAGCCCGCCACCACTCCAGCTCGGCGTCGCAGCTGCACCAGACCATCAATGGCTGGGATGAGCACAAGCCATGGCTGGGGCAAATGGCCCAGGGTTGGCAGTAGCACTGGCGCATGGTCCTTGGCATGCTCTAGCAAGGCCGCGGGGAGGCCTGCATCGGCAATTGCCGATCCATAAAGGGCAAGCACTTCATCGTGAGACTTGGGGGCGCCAGATTGAATACGCATATTAGAGCTCCGGTAAGGGGAAGTCATCGTTATGATCCTGCAACCATTGCGCAAGAAGGCCGTGCAAACGTTGTCGCTGGGGAAGATAACGCTGCACCCAAACCATATTATGCAGCTCGTATGGATCTTCGTTGAGATCATACATACACAATGGCGCATGCGGGATACAGACATACTTCCAGCCATCACGAGTGACAACGCCGCGCCATTCACGGTCAATACTTCCCGGATGTTTTTTGCGCACTCGATGATGAATATATGCCGCCTCTGGCTCTCCTGGGAGCGGGATAAGCGTTTCCTTGCGCCAGTATCCAGAGTAATCGAATCCCGGAAGATGCTCAGGGACCGCCACTCCGCACAGCCCCAAAGTAGTGGGCAAAATATCAATCGCACTGAGAGGGGCATCGACCTGTTGAAAGCGATGCTCTTTATAAGGTACTTGGCCACTAATAATACATGGAATGCGGATGCTTTCTTCCCATGGACTTGATTTCTCGTCCATGCCATGGGAACCATGCATGTCTCCATGGTCAGAGAAAAATATGACAATGGTATCATCAGCGAGCCCATTGTCGGCTAGCGCCTGCCGAATCCGTCCCACATTGGCATCGAGATTTTCTATCTGCGCATAGTAGCCAGCAAGGTCGCGCTTCGCGCGCTCTTGAATACGCCCTATTGCCGGCACATTAGGCCGCAATTGAATGTTTCCTGGGGTATGTCGGGCCTGATCTTGGGCTGGAGCAACATAGGGTCCATGCGGTGGCTGCACCGAAAGGACGGCAAAAAAGGGTCGCTCATCGCCAGTCTGTTGGCGTTGAGCCTCTTGCTCAAGACGGCGAATACAGCAATCGGTAAGAGCGTCGGTTTCATAACCGGGAAGCTTGTACTGGGCAATCTCGCTACCGTCATCGTGGTGGCCATGGAGCCAGCAGTCGTACTGACTGTTATTATTTTCATAGCCAAGCCAGGAATCAAAACCGCCACGTTCGTTGGCCGGGACAATGTGTTTATCTGAAGGCTCGGCGGGACCATTGAGGTGCCATTTCCCTATATAATGGCAGCGGTAATCGGCAGCTTGAAGCATCTGTGCCACCGTAGGGAGAGCTGGATCGATACGCTCCGGGGTGCGCGACACGCAGTCATGGGCGTAGAAGCCCGTCAATAAAGTACCACGAAACGGGGTACACCAGGGACAGTTGGACAATGCCTGGGGAAAATACAGGCCTTGCCGAGCCATAGTATCCAAATGTGGCGTGTGGACATTCGGATCACCGGCAAAGCCCAAGGCCTGGGCACGATGCTGGTCGCCGAAAATCCACAGCACATTGGGGCGCCTCTGTGCCGTCATCACTTACTCCTCGCACTCAATTATGGCAATGCGTACCACCAATTGACTCCCGTACGGATAGGGCGTGGCTTCATACATCAGATGATCGCCATTTTGGGTAAAGGTGAGGTCCGCGCCGGTATCTGCCCAGGAGATCCGCCGCACGCGGCCGATGGCACCACTGATTACCTGCAGGCCATCACCCGGTTCGCCAAGCGCCAAATGCGTGTTGCCTTTGATGCGCACCTGTGGCAGGAAATGGAATACGGTGCTCCCCTGACGCAGGCAGACACTCCCGTTGCGACCATGCAAACTCCAGTCCGGACGAGCATCGTAGATGGCCTGTGGGCAGACCTGGCACCAACGCCCGACTAAACGAAGCAATTCCCGCTCATATCCGGGGATACTGCCATCGCCCAAAGGACCAATATTCATCAGCAAATTGCCACCAACAGCACGACTAGCCACCAGATTACGAATCACATCAGCAGGCGCTTTATGGGACAAATCATGAGCACCTACGCCCCAGTGGCTATTCATGGTATCGCACATTTCTGCGGCGCGATATTTCGCTGCCCCACGTTGATCACGGCGAGACGGCGTCCCTTGCTCGAAAGTGACCACATCAGTATCGGGATGGCCTTCGGCCCCCTTTGCCGCAATTGAGGAATTATTGACAATAATGATCTCGGGCTGATGCGAGCGAATCATTCCATACAAAGCATCTTCTTGCCAGTCGCGATCCTTGCGCGCCCAATTGCCATCAAACCATAAACCATCCACTGTTCCATACTGGGTACACAGTATCTCCACTGAATCGCGAAGATATTGCTGATAGGCATCCCAGTCGCCATCAAACTCTGGGTGCCACCAGTCGAGAGTCGTATGATAGAAAAACTTTTTGAGCCCATGCTTTTCACAAGCGGCACTATACTCGGCTATCAGGTCGCGGCCGCAGGCATGCGGCGCGTCATAGGTATTGAGTCCACGGGTATCGTAGAGACTAAATCCTTCATGATGACGCGTGGTAAGGCAGACATAACGGCAGCCAGCCTCTGCCGCCAAAGCGCACAAGGCATCAGCGTCAAACCCACTGGGGTCAAAACTGGCAAAGAGCTCAAGGTAGCGCTCGCGGTCCATGCCATGGTGATACCACACCCATTCACCTTGACCTAATTGTGAATACAGACCAAAGTGAACAAAAAGGCCAAAACCGAGCCCTTCAAAGGCGCGAATGCGTGGTAATGGCGTGGGCTCAGCCACTGCCGCTAGCGGATCGACCGCACCATCTTGGACAAAATCATCAGTCATGGACTACGCTCCAAAAAAAACAGCTACGGGAATCCGCGCATACAGACGGTATCAGCGAATCTTGATTAAGAATCTTTACTACTAAAAGCCAAAATAGTTTTTCGCATTGCGGTAGCTGATGTCTGACACCATACCACCAACCAAATCAAAATCACGCGGCACCGCACCCCGGACCATATCGTTGCCGAGAATATTACACAAAAGGCGGCGGAAATATTCATGCCGCGTATAACTGAGAAAACTACGACTATCGGTAAGCATGCCAACAAATCGCGACAAGAGACCGAGATTGGAAAGGGCCTCAATCTGCTTGCTCATACCATCCCACTGATCCAAGAACCACCAGCCAGAACCAAACTGCATTTTCCCCGGAATGGAACCATCTTGAAAGTTGCCGATCATCGTGCCCATGAGCTCGTTATCAGCAGGATTGAGATTATAGAGAATGGTACGCGGTAGCTGATCGGTCTGATCAAGACTATCAAGGAAGCGACTCAAGGCTTGGCCTTGGCTGTAGTCACCAATAGAATCGAAACCCGTATCTGGGCCCAAGGCCTTAAACAAACGGGTGTTATTATTGCGCATGGCACCTAAATGCAGCTGCATAGTCCAGCCACGAGCATGATCCATGCGCCCAAACTCCAGCAGCAGGGCGCTCTTAAATTGTTCTAGCTCATCAGCGTTGGGGGCCTTACCCGCACGTGCGTTGCGGAAGATACTGGCAATCTGATTGGCGCTAAAGCTGGCAGCATGACAGCGTTCAAGGCCACGATCGGAAAGCCGGCAGCCAACATCGTGAAAGAACTGATGGCGCTGATCCAGGGCGGCGATAAAGTCATCCCAACAATCCACCGTGCGGCCAGTAAGTTCGGACAAGGTGTCCAAGTACGCATTCCACTGCTGCGGATTATGGACCGCCAAAGCTTTATCCGGGCGCCACGTGGGCAGCATGCGCGTGGCACCTGGCTGCTTGGCGTGGGCGATGTGGTATTCAAGACTATCGCAGGGATCATCGGTGGTACAGACCACTTCTACCTGCATTTGCGCCAAAATGCCCTGGGTCGTGAACTCGGGCTGGGCCAGCAAGGCATTGCTGCGCTCCCATACCTGATCGGCGGTATCGGGGCCCAAGAGCACATCATCGATACCAAAGGGACGACGTAACTCCAGATGCGTCCAATGGTAGAGGGGATTGCGTAAACACTTGGGTACGGTAGCGGCATAGGCGTCAAACTTTTCCCGTGCACTGGCGTCACCAGTACAAAAACGTTCGGCAATGCCGTTAGAGCGCATGGCCCGCCATTTGTAGTGATCGCCAGCCAGCCAGGCCTCGGCCAGATCAGCAAACTGGTGGTTCTCAGCGATTTGATCAGGGGGGAGATGGCAGTGATAGTCGATGATCGGCTGGTCCTTGGCATATTCATGGAATAAGCGCTGGGCTTCGTCCGATTCAAGGAGGAAGTTATCAGTAATAAATGCAGGCATCAGGGAATCCTTTCGTATCTATAAACTTTGATTACATGGCTTGAACGTATTACGAGGCAATATCAACAATACGCACACTCAAAGGTGGCATCTGACATTCGACATCAATGCTTTCTCCGCTCAAGAGATCAATGCCATCGCTAATAAGTGTAACAGTATCTTCACTTTTACCGTAATTAATCACCGCATAGGCCACCGTATGCCCCTGCTGATCATCACGAGGTATCACCAGCACGCGATCCCCGCCATCAGCCACAGGGCCAACACCGACATCAGCACACAATTCTTGCACCAGTTTTATATAAGTATCTTCATCGGTGGGGCAGCCAACGGTAATCACCCGTCCTTGGCCATAACGATGGTCCAAGACGGCTGCATGGCCATGGCCCCAGCCACCATGGTAGGTGGCTCGCACTTCGGCACCATCACACGTAAAGCCCTCACACCAAATGCGCGGCTGCGCCCGGTGATCGTCGTCAAAGAGCACCTCGATGGTATCTTCTACCCAGTGCGGACTAAAGCGGACACTCGAAGCACCACCCATGAGCTCCTCTAGGCCGCCAAACTCCTGATCTGTCCAGGTGGTCATGTCCTCGCGGCGGGTACCGGTTAAGGGGCCAAGCAGCAAGCGCCCCCCTTCTTCCACCCATTGCCGCAGGCCTTCGCGAGTCGCACTGGGAAGAATCGGCAGATGCGGCAAGATCAATACCTTATAATGGCTGAGGTCGCCCTCCACCGGCACCAAATCTCGCCAATAATGGCGCCGCACTAAGGGCATGTGGTAGTCTTCACGCAAACGCTCTTCGTAGCGGTTGCTCGGGTGAATAGGATCAATCGAAAAGACCCAACTACTGACCGTCGACACCATAATGCCTATATCGGCCTGTCGTGGGGGATGCTGCATGAGCCAGGCGCCATGCTGCTGATAGCCGCTGGCTAAGGCTTGCCAGGCTTCTTTTCCTGGCATCCACTTCCCGGTTTGCGAGACATGGGTGCCATGCTGCATTTCCTGGCCCGCCCAATGACTGCGCCATTGCCAAAACAAGGTACTACACCCACCCATAAGGGTACTCATCCAACTCATAACCTCGATCCCACGAGGCTCGTGATGAATATTCCAAATAGGACCACCGCCCGACCAATTGGGCGCCGTTTCCAAGAGCATATACGGGGAGCCTGGTTTTTGCCCTCGCATGGCATCGTAGCGGCCAACATTATTATGATAATAACTCAAGTCGGCATAAATACTGGCGCCAACACAATCTAAATCAGCAAAGATTGGGGACCAATTCATGCCGCCACCAACCCAGCCCGTCTTATTGGTCGTAATCGGCCACTCGCCAGCAGCGCGAATCACCGCGCTCTGATTGCCTATAAACGATTGCCATGCTTCGTTCTGAAACTCGGCAATTGCCAGTAATAACGAAGGATGATGCCGCTCAGGGGTCTCCCGCGATCCAACTTCGGCCACACACAAGGGGACCTGATCAAATGACTGGTACGCCTGTGACCAAAACTCTAAGCCCCAGGCCGCATTGAGGGCCTCGACACTGCCGAAACGCCGTTCAAGCCAGGCATGGAAAGCAGCGCGGGTCTCTGGACCATAATCGTAGCCGCTCATCTCATTATCAATCTGCCACGAATGCAGAGCCGGATGATCAGCCAGAGCCTCCACCATTTTCCCCACAATCTGACGGCAATATTCACGATACACCACCGAATGATGATTATAGTGCTTGCGCTTGCCATGGCTTTGCCGCTTACCATCGGGGCCAGTACCAAGGATTTCAGGATGCATCGTACTCAGCCATGCTGGGGGCGCCGCCGTAGGCGTCCCGATCATCACCTGAATGCCACGCGCATGCAAAAGGTCCATGACCCGACGCGCCCAGGCGAAATCATACTGACCTGGATGAGGTTCACAGCGATGCCAGGCAAATTCAAACAGGCGCATCAGGTTAAAGCCCAGCTCAGCCATACGATCGGCGTCGCGCTCCCATTCACTTATCGGCCACATCTCGGGGTACCAACTGGCACCAATCGTAACCTGATTAGGCGCATAGCGCCGCACCTCACTCATCGCATACTCCCTTATCAACTGAATGCACGAGCATAGGACAGCGATTACCAAGACAAGACCGATCGGGGCATTCTCTACAGGGCGCCGCAAAGCTCGCCATGGGGAAGCATGCCCCCTTCGCGGGGCATGCTTTTAGCGCAAATTGCGCCCAACTCAGGACGTTTTGCAGGGCGATCAGCAGACCAGCGATCCCGAGAGCCAGCTTTGAGCCACCCTAGCACTCTCTACAGCGGTGAAGATTACGGCAGGAAATCGCCTGCAACTGACCGGCAAGCCATGAACTCGATCGCGCATCGTCGTTTGTCTGGCACTCGCCGCGAAGATGTTGTTTCATTGTCGGATACCACCATTGCGCCTGCACGCCGTATCGCACCATGACGCGGCATGGTCGAACCCCTGATTAATCTGCGCGCTGTAAGCAAAACCCTGGGCACCCAACAGCTTTTTAGCGATGTTGATGTGGTGCTCCACGATGGGGCTCGACTGGCAATTATCGGCGCCAACGGCAGCGGCAAAAGTACCTTACTGCGGCTGATGAGTGGATCATTGCAGCCCGATAGCGGCACCTGTGCGGTTCGCAGCGGCGCGGTAATAAGCAGCGTAGAGCAAGATCCGCACTTTCACGAGGAGCTGAGCGCACGCGCTATTTTGGCCCAGGCCCTGGCCGCCATGGCGGGCGATCCCATGGTGGCATCCTATACTCATGACCCTCGTCTTGAGCGACTGTTGAGTCAACTCCATTGGCCCAATCCCGATCAGCCCATTGCAGAATGCTCTGGTGGCTGGCGTAAACGCCTCGCCATTGCCCAGGGATTAATCAACGAGCCTGATATCTTGCTCCTTGACGAGCCTACCAACCATTTGGATTTTCCAGGTCTCTTGTGGCTTGAAGAGCTCCTCAACGAAATACCCGCGGCAGTGGTCATGATTAGCCATGATCGCTGGTTTTTACAACGTTGTGCCAGTGCGGTCATGGAATTGGGCAACGCCTTTCCCGGCGGCAGCTTTGTCGCCCCAGGCGGATATCTTGATTTCCTTGAACATCGTGAAGCATTTCTCCGCGGCGAGGAGCAACGACAAGCCAGCATGGACAATTCCATGCGCCGAGAAAAAGCGTGGCTGGCCAAGCGCCCCAAAGCCCGCGCTACCAAATCCGTGGCACGCATTCGCCGTGCCGGCGATCTTCAAGACGACCTCAGTGATCTCGCCAAACGCAATGCCAATGCCCGCAACACCTCACCCAGCATTTCCTTCCACAGTAGCACACGTAAAACACACAATTTAATTGTTGCCGAAGGCATCTCAAAAGCCTATACGACGCGCCCACTCTTTGCCAATTTGGATGTAAGCATCACTCCAGGAACACGATTAGGTCTTGTCGGCAGCAATGGCAGCGGCAAAAGCACCCTCCTCAAAGTCTTGAGCGCCTCCCTTGATGCCGATAGCGGCACCGTGCAGCACGCCAACGACCTACGCATCGTTACCTTCGATCAGCATCGCTCGCGCCTCAACCCACAGGCCACGGTGCATCAGACCTGCTGCCCTGCTGGCGGTGATCAAGTGGTCTTGGCGGAGGGTAGCATGCATATTAATGCCTTTGCCCAACGCTTTCGCTTTAGTCGCCTACAGCTCCAGCAACAGGTCGGCAGTCTTTCGGGAGGCGAGCAAGCGCGCCTGCTGATTGCCACCTTAATGCAACAGGCCGCGGATGTACTGATCCTTGATGAGCCTACCAATGATCTCGATATCCCCGCACTTGAAGAGCTTGAGCGATCGCTGATAGCCTTTCAAGGGGGCTTGATTCTGATCACCCACGATCGCTATTTGCTTGAATCAGTGTGTAATCATTTGATTGCCTTGGATGGCACAGGCGGGGCCCATCACCTCGCCAGCTATCACCAATGGGAGGAACAGCAGCGCCGACTGCAGCATACCCAAGGCAGCGATACTGAGGAAGGCACTACTGCTTCCACAACCAACGACGCACAGCCAAGCACTGTCACCAGCGCCTTAAGCTACGCCGAGCATAAAGAGCTACGCTCCCTGTCTGGACGCATTGACAAAGCCGAGGCACAGTTGGCACGCCTTGATGCAGAGATGGCCTCGGAAGCCATTCAACGGGATGCCGAGCGCCTGATGAGCCTTGACCAGCAACGCCAGGAGGCTTCGCTGTCGCTTGATCAGCTCATGGAGCGCTGGCTTGAATTGGAAGAAAAACGCTCTGCCGAGGAAGCCTAAGCAGTGCCTGGCTAGCGACGGCGACCGGGAGAACGGCTACTGGCGACGCGACGCGATGCGGGGCGAGCGGGACTACGCCCACGTTGCCCAGCGCCGCCCTTTCCCGCAAGGTTGGGCCGTCCCTGGCCTTGCGGAGGCGCCACATCATCGGGACGGTCACTGCCGACATAGGGATGATCATGGACGATGGAGAGTCGGCGATTGATCAACTTCTGAATCGCCTGCAAACGCTTGCGCTCATCATGGTCGCAAAACGATATGGCTCTGCCGCTGCGCCCGGCGCGACCAGTACGCCCAATGCGATGCACATAGGTTTCCGGCTCATGCGGCAGCTCATAGTTTACCACATGACTGATGCCATCAATATCGATACCACGAGCCGCAATATCACTGGCCACCAAGACGCGGGCTTTGCCGTCACGGAAGGCTTCCAAAGCACGTTCACGCTGCCCCTGGGTTTTATTGCCGTGGATAGCCACAGCCACAACCTTGGCCTTACCCAATTGCCGCGCAACTCGATCAGCGCCATGTTTGGTGCGGGTAAAGATCAACGTTTTCGACATTGCCTGATCACCAAGCAAATCGCGCAGCAAGGCGACCTTATGCGAACGCCCCACATGATAAATGCTCTGCTCTACGGTTTCTGCCGCGGATGACACTGCGGCAATGCGCACATCGACAGGATCATTGAGCAGGGTGCTCGCCAGCTCGCGAATTTCCTGGGGAACGGTCGCCGAAAAGAAGAGCGTCTGGCGTTGCTTGGGCAAATGCGCAATAATGCGTTTTACATCATGGATAAATCCCATGTCCAGCATGCGATCGGCCTCATCGAGGATAAAGGCCTCTAAGCCATCAAGTTTTACATGACCCTGGTTGAGAAGGTCCAAAAGTCGCCCCGGACAGGCCACCAGAGTATCAACCCCACGACGTAAGGCGCTTACCTGAGCCCCCTGACCAACACCACCAAACACCACGCTATGGCTGAGTCGAAGGTGCCGACCATAGGTCTGCAGGCTTTCGCCGATTTGTGCCGCAAGTTCGCGGGTTGGGGTCAAAATCAAACAGCGCAGTTTGCGCCCTGGATTCTTGGTTGCTGCCAGTCGTTGCAGCAGCGGCACCGTAAACGCGGCAGTCTTGCCCGTGCCAGTTTGCGCACAGCCAAACACATCGCGCCCAGCCAAGACGGGGGGGATGGCCTGAGCCTGAATGGGAGTAGGTGTGGTATAGCCCGCATCGCCCAAGGCACGCAGGAGCGGCTCGGACAAGCCGAGATCAAGAAAAGACATAGAATCTCCAGGAATGGCGCAGCATTTTTACTGCGTCATGAATACCCGGACAGCCGATTCCAAGTACATGAGGGATGAGAGCGTGGCGGCCATCGGATCTTCCATCCCATGCCGTCCGGCTGCACTCGATCGTGGATGGTAATGGTCAATAGCGACGACACAAGGACGGGAATCGGCATCTTTAATCCAGTGGTGTCGGGAGAATTATTGCACATTCGTCACCTATTCACCCAACATATCCCTGACAATTCGCACATAGGTGCTGGCAAATATTTCCATTTCTTGGGCGGTGGTGCTGTGGCCGATGGAAATGCGGATAGCTGCCGAGGCGATTGCTGGGTCAAGACCTAAGGAGCGAATAACATGACTCGGCTCGCGCCGAGAGGCCATGCAGGCTGAGCCACGGGACACGGCTATGTCCTCTAAATCCAAGCGCATCATCAATGCATCGGCCTCGATGCCTGGACAGGCAAGATTCATGGTATTATTCAGGCGGGGTGCTTGGCGGCCAAGCCAGCGCGCCTGCGGAAGCTCGCGGTGAATAGCGGCAAAAGCATCGCTAAGCAGCTTCGCTTGACGCGGCGCCTCACTGAGATGCTGCGCCAGATTATGCTCTAGGGCCACCGCCATCGCCATCGCTGCGGCTACGTCTTCGGTTCCGGAACGGCGGTCTTGTTGCTGCTGACCGCCGTGGATAAGTGGCGCAAGCGGCCCTGGGCGACGACACAGCAATGCTCCAACGCCCTTGGGGGCGCCGAATTTATGTCCACTTATAGCTATAAAATCGACATCTATAGCAGCACACTGAATCTCCATCTTGCCTGCCCCTTGGCAGGCATCGCAGAGGATGACCGCCTGCGGCGCACATTCCCGCACGATGGCACTTAAATGCGGCACATCCTGTAGGGTGCCGAGTTCATTATTGGCCCACTGCAGGCACACTAAACGAGTGTCGCTATTGCATACCTGACGCAGGGCATCGGCATCAATACGCCCTTCCTGATCCACGCTCAAGAGGTGAAGGCGGTGCGCTCCCTGCGCGGCGAGGGGGCGTAGAATAGAGCTGTGATCTATGTGTGACGCCACCAGGAGGCCCGGTGCTTGCTGCTGGAGACTGGCATGGATGGCGAGATTACTCGCCTCGCTTCCTGATCCGGTGATTACTAACTGCGACGGCTTGGCTCCCATGGCCCTGGCAATGCGCGCACGCGCATCATCCCAATAATGGCGGGCCGCTTGTCCGGCGGCATGAATAGAGGAAGGGTTGCCCCAGCTCTGCTCTTGGATGCGCTGCCAGGCCTGCAGGGCTTGGCCATGGGGGGGAGCCGTGGCGTTCCAGTCAAGGTAGATCACGGTTGCTCCGCAGGCGACTGCAACCGACGCAGGAGTGCACGGCCACGGCTCAGGATCAAAGCCATGGCCTCTGGCCCCTCAAGACTATGCCCATCGTCAAGCAGGTGGAATTCGCCGTGACTCGCAGCCCCAGCATAGCCAAGCGCCTGCGGCCATGGGGCCGTTTCATCATGACGACCATGGATCACTACCGTTGGTAGGCCCGTGGCCTGGGGCACATCTGGCAAGCCTTCACAGGAGTCAATGAAACCAACTCCCAAGGGGAGTTCTCGCTTTTCACCGTAATGATAGAAACGACGAGTTCCCTCTTGGCGCCATTGAGCCAAAGCTTCCTCGCCCAATAATTGACGCCATTTACTCACAAAGGTAAAGGCTGGGGCTATTAACAATAAGGCGGCAGGACGGGGTAAACCCAGGGAAGCCTGCCAGGCTACCAGATAAGCGCCAAGGCTGGATCCACATAATAAAAGCGGCGCGCCATCATCGGGCAGTGTGGCGAGGTGTTCATGCAGGGCCTCGGCCATACCATCCATACGTAAATCGACAAACTCCCCGCGCTGGAGGTACGGCAGTTCAAAGCTGGCACACTCAGGAGCCAAGGCTTCGCGCAAAGCCTGCCCCTTGGCAGTTGTTCGCGGACTGGAGGCAAAGCCATGACAGTACACGCCGTGGGGTTTGACGGAATTATTCATGAAACCTGTTCAGCCCAGGCGGCAGCCATGGCCTCGGCAGTAATGCTCCAATGGGTGGCGGCCCATAAGACCTGACCCCCCTGCAGGAGAAAGAGCTGCGGGCTTTGATGCACCCGCCCGAGAATCTCGGCCGTGCGATTGGAGAGCGGACGATGGGTTTGGATGATAATATGCGCGGCACGTTGCTCAGGGTTGGCCTGGCAGTGCTGCTGATATTGCTCGAAAGCAGCCGAGGAAATACCACAGGCATTGGAGTGTTTGATGAGCCATCCTGGCTGCTCATCGGCGATATAGGCCTCGAGTTGCGATTCCTCTTCTATGGGGGTACTCATACTTACTCCTTACTTGCATCGGTGTCATCGGGTTCGGGAACAGAGGCATCACTGGCCTCGGGAAGCAGGATGCGCTCTTGGATCTGTGCTGGAGCGAGCGGCAGGCTGAAAGCATCATCATCGGCAATCCCTGACAGGACACTCATCTGAGCAGGGGATTGTGTCGGCGACCATTGCCACCACGCCCATAGGGTATGGCGTGGCAGATCCGCTTGTGTACTCCGAGCCAGAGCTCGCCGTGAGACATCCCTGGCCAGGGCCTGCAACTGCCAAGCACCCGCATCACTGGTAAGCAGGATATGATCCGGCGACGAGAGCTCATGGTCGAGCTGCTGCCAGGCCAATTGTCCGGTGTGCGGCTCAAGCAGCCAGTGCAGCTGCAGCCCGTCATCGCGCCACTGCCCACTGGCCTGCCAGGGGCCGGCAAGCTGCGTCAGCCAGGGCTGCAGATTCCCCGCCATAAGTTCCCCCGAAGCTTCCTCCAGAGTCCAGTCATTCTCCGCAGCGCCTAACTGGGCAGTGCCCGTAAGCTGCCCTGATACACCAGGAATAGGCAGCTGGGCAAGGTCGAGCGCATCAATGACAATCCTGGCATGGGCCTCCTCACCCCGCGGCCAGTGGGCGCCGTGAAGCTGGGCGGAAGCTTGCAGCCACTGATCAGCATCCAGGGAAAATTCCCAACGCGGGTGATGGCCATCCTGCTGCAGATTGAGTGTGACTGATAGGGGCTGCCAGTGCTGCTGCGGACCGTGACCATGGAGGTGCTCGACGGCAAGGGATGCCGACAGGGGAAGCACCTGCCCTGGATGCATACTTGCCTGAAGAGTCAGATTCTCAGCTGCGATCTGCCAGTCTTCACGCTGCGCCTGCAACCCATGCGCCTGCAGGCGCAGCTGCCCAGGCCAGCCGCGCAGAGACTGGCCGACAGGCCAATCAGCAGCGAGATGATGCACCTCGCCGCGCCACTGCCAACGCTCGTCCACCACATCATCCAACAGTGAGAGATTAAGCCCGCGCAGCTCAAGCTGGGTTGCCCCCTGACCGTCAACACTCAGGCGCAAGGACTGCTCCGCACTGCCCTGAAGGTGCAGCATGCTATCACGGGGGAAACGTCCTCGGAAAAGACGGCCTTCACCACTGGGCATTTGCCCAATCACCTGAGCAATTGCCTGCAACGGCCATGGCTCCCATCCCATCAATCCAGCCAATTCCGGCAGGATACCCTGACGCAAACGTACCGTATCCCAGCGCCCCCGCAGCAACGCTTCATTGGCAAAAAATGCCCCCTCAATGCGCCCGAGGGCTGCGTGCTCAAACGACAAGGGTGCCACCCGCCAATCAATGAGACTGCTATCAATATCAGCATGCAAGTGGCCCTTATCCCAGGCCAATCGCACCTGACCGCGCACATCAGGCATCGCCAAATGGAGATCGGTGCCAGCCAAATCCATCCGTCCAGGGATCAGCAGTCGCGTCCAAGGACGCCAGCCATCCAACATACCCAGCCCCCGCGGCACTGCCAAAAGCGTATCGCGACGCACCAATCCTGAGGCGAATTGTAGCCGCCATTGCTGACGAATATGGGCGGTGTGGGCCGAGCGCTGCTGCTGGTGGTATAGGTGCAGGCCTAAGGCATCACCAAAACCAGCATCAAGACTGAGGTCCGCACTCCACACTCGCGATGCCCCTGCAAGCAGCGGAGTGGCCGCTTCAGGAAAAGACAGATTATCTAGACCCAGTCGTCGCAAGCCCAACCAGGGCTCAAGGAAGTGGGCCTGCAGGCTACCAGTCCACACTCCTTCCGGACTGCGCTGCACATGGGTCTCGGCCAAGCCCACGGCTGGCGGCAGCTCTGGCCAAGCATCCGGCCACAGCCGCCGTAGCGCGGCATCCACGGGCAGGGCTGCCGCATCAGCATCCACAGTCACCTGAAGACCATCAGCCCGCTGCAGCAAAGCGATACCAGTCGTGCCATGGCGATGGACGATATCCACGCGACCCTCAGCCATGTGCTGCTCATAGGATGCCGTCCCCTGCAGCCGCAGCGCATCGATACCCTGCCAGGAAGGCTGCGTAGCAAGATGAAGGTCCAACGCAATTTCATGAGCGCTCCACCAGCGCAGGCGACTACCCGCCAGGTCCACCTCTGCGGGAAGCTGCGCCGGATCAGGCAACTGTGCCGCCACATCTGGAGCCAGCACCGCCACGGCACGCAACAACGCCGAGAGATCAAGGGGCAGACGGGTCACATCCACCCTAAAGGCGCCATCATTCAGGGCCAGGCCTGCCTGCCACGGCCCAGAAGCCGTATCAGCAGTAAGCTGTAAGGAGCCATCTCGGCCTTCGCCCTGCCAGGCTACGCGCACCTCACCCAACTCATAGGCATCCACCGCCAAGCGGCCTTGCTCGAACAGCAGCGACAACGGCGTCTCAGCATCACCCTGCGACATTTCATGCCCCAGGCGCCGCGCCACCTGCTCCCAGGCGGGTAAGGTTTGCGCATCGACACGGACAAAGGGCGCCTGCACTCGTACACTCTGCAGGGATCGACGTAATATCGACCCCTCGATATCTATCGCCGCCGCACCAGCCACATCCTGCCCTTGATACTGCCATCGCAGATCACGCAGATGCACATGATTGGCACCCTGAAGCTTTACCGCACCAATGGAAATAGTGCCCGGGTAATGCTGCGCCCAGTACTGCTGAACTTGCCGCTCTAGGCCGCCCAAAGCAAAAAACACAATCATCGCCACCGCCAGCATCGCGGGCACCGCCACAACCAGGATCGCCACCAACACTCGACGCCGCGCACGTGGAGTCATCGCAGCCTCCACAACAGCACCCGAACAACAGACATGCGCTCACTAGACATACCCGCACTTTCAGCCGCTTTTGCACAAGGCAAGGCCTGCACAAAGACGCGGCAAGTCGAGACTGGTCTCGATGCAGGCCGGCGCCACACTAGCTGGCATGGCCAGTATACCCTTCGCCCGCCTCCACGGCTGCCGTAATGATTACGTTTTCCTCGACTGCTGGGATCAACCTATCCCCGATGACCTGCCGACATTGGTTCCCGCCCTAGCAGATCGTCATAGTGGGGTTGGCGGCGATGGCGTCATTCTCCTCCTACCACCCAGCAACCCCGCGCACCACGCCACCATGCGCATGTTCAATGCCGATGGCTCCGAATCCGAGATGTGCGGCAACGGCTTGCGCGCCTTGGCTCTGTGGGCACGGCGACTAGGCCGCATCAACCACAACCATTTTACCGTCGCCACAGGGGCTGGACCACTGTCCGTAGAGGTTGAAGCACTGCCTCCCTTCAACCACGCAAGCGTTACCGTCGACATGGGCCCACCACAACTCCAGGCCCAAGCCATCCCCGTCGTAGCCCCCGATCAACCATGCCCCCCTCAAGTAGATCTGGGCACCAGCGACCACGGCCTTCCCGCGTTTACCTGCATTGGCATGGGCAATCCCCACGCAGTAACCTTTGTCCCTGATGCCGAAGCCATCGACCTGGCCGGCATTGGCCCAAGCCTGGAACATCATCCCGTCTTTCCCCAGCGCTGTAATATTGAAGTGGTCTCGCTCCTCCCCTCCTCAGACAATGGCCAGGCCCCACGTCTACGCCAGCGCACCTGGGAGCGCGGCAGTGGAATCACCATGGCTTGCGGTACCGGCGCTTGCGCGGTCACCGTGGCCGCCATCTGCACGGAGTTCATTCCCTCACGTGAGGCCACCGTGGTCCTCGATGGGGGCGAACTCACCATCACCTGGCCCGATGATACGGCCAACGTACGCATGCGCGGCCCCGCCAATTTTATCTGCGACGGTGTCTTTGACTGGCCACGCTAAGCACAGAGCAAACTAAGCGGCCAAGCAGCCCATGGCAAAAGCGCCCTTGACCATACTCGTTGCAACGAATATCCTCCTGACGGATAAGCGCATCGTGCTGTTCACCACATTCTCACACAAACACCCAAGGAGCACCCCTATGGTTTTTACTCGTTTCGCCCTCCTCCCCCTCTGTGCCCTGTGCCTCACCGCCACCGCTGGACTCTCAGCCGATGAATGGAGCGAAGAAGACATTGCCGCCATGGAAGGCGGGACAGCCCTCCCCGCAGGCGTCCACACCGTCCACTTTCCCGCCATGGCCAAGCAAAGCGTAACCTTTGTCTCCGAAGCATCTGAACGTATTGCTGGCCTAGTCGAATTCGATGGTGAAAGCAGCATCGGCAATGCCACCATCACCATTGACGGCGACAGCGCCTCCGCCGAAAGCCATCTCACGATCAATGTTGCCGACATGCGTACTGGCAATAGCACCCGTGATGAACACCTCCGCAGCGAAGGCTGGATGCACGCCGACGAACATCCACACATTCATTTTCACCTAGATAATCTCGAGAAACTCAGCGACACCGTCTACGCCCTCACCGGCACCTGGACGATCAAAGGGGAAAGTCAGCAAATGACCAGCCTCGCCAACCTGCGCTTTATCCCCAGCTTCCCCAACTTTGGTGAAAACATTGTTCGCGTGCGCTCCAGCTTCCAACTACCGATTCAAGAATTCGGCGTCACCCACCAAGCCGTGGGATCACCTGCCGTAGCCGAAGTCTGGCATATTGACATCGCCCTCTTGGGTTTACCCGTAGAAGACCAAGACTAGGCCAAGACTGAGCCATGAATACGCCGCCCGCTTCACCCTTTATCGTACGCTTATTGGGCTGGGCTGGGGTGGCGTTGTTCCTACTCATTCCCGTGCTGTGGCTCATCTATCTGGGCATCGTCCGCAGCACGGGAGCCACCGGCTGGGAGATGCGCTCAGTAGATAAGCACATGCTGAACACACTCCAAGCAAGTGAATCCACCGAAGCATTTTTACAGCTCTTTGGCGCCTCCAGCAACGAAGCCATAAGCGAGCAACTCTCCTACATTGGCTCCCCAGGCCCCTTCACTCAACGCGGCAGCCCAACCGCATTCGTCTTTGTCCCCAGCGACCGAGTCATAAACACCCCCCTGGGAACGCTCATAATCTTTGACCGCAGCAGCGAAGAACTCCTCCAACAACAAAGCCTCCGCAACATACTCCTCCTCCTATCAGCCACCACCCTCATCCTAGCAACAACCTGCATCGCCATAAAACAAACGATCCAGATGGGGACAGGCTTTATCCTTAAATAGGGACATGCATCTTTAAATAGCACAACACTATCATCTAAAGTAGCCGCACTACTAC
>REDP01000209.1 GCA_007693455.1 Planctomycetota bacterium
GATGGACACGGATAGGTTCACTCAATCCGCGTGTATGCGTGTTCATCCGTGGCTAGTTTCTGCTTTGGCGTAGCGGTTCTCAGTGCGGGTGATGTTCTCACTGAGACGCCAAGGCACTAAGAAGGGCAACCTCAATACCTTCCCGGGCTACCGACTACCATCGCAACGTTCTTTTGGCCAATGATTTACGCTGTTGGGAGTGTTTTTTGTGTGGTTGAGCCTGCCGGGGATGTTTGCCAGGGGGGTCTTCCGACAGGTCTTCCAGGAAACGGTTGTGTCAGAAATGACTCATTACGCCTTGTATGGGTAAAGGTCCGTATGGCGCTTGGCACCATTCGGACATGGGGAGGGGTATGGTTGGCAGCATCCGCCTGATCCCCCGTAGGAGGTTGATGATGGTAATGGTAGTAACAAGCCTGTGGCGAAAAGAGAATTGCCAGCTACGGCTGGGCCATGCCGGAGGTGTAAAGTCACGGAGGATGCGCGGTGACAATGCAGCACCTCGCTCGGCAAAGAGTGTCTGGTTGAATCGAAGCCCAGTCTTCTGTGGGGTACGCTTTACGACGCCGTGTGTCGACTCCAGATGGTGGACTTGCGAAAGCATGGGGCCTTTCTATATTGCTTGCATAATGCCTGTGCCTACTGATCCAAACGAACGACGTATCTATCTCAATTGCTTGGCGACTCAGGTGCGCGACCGCGAGGATCAATGGGAGGCGGCATGGGAAGCATTGATTGCCGGCTTGATGCCTGATTTGCAGTCCCTTCTGCGCCGACACCAGCATATTATTCCAGGTGGCCAGGAAGGCCTTGATGAGGGAATGGCCGAGGTGTTGCTCTATTGGCAGAAAAAGCTTAGCGAAGGAACCTTGCTGCGCCCATGGCGTAGTACGAGCCCCGTCGCGGCGTATCTATGTGGGCGTATTGCCGTCAATATAGCTCGTCGTCGCGCTATAAAAATGCAGAGTCCGGCCCTGGGAGGGGAGGATGGCGAGCTTGCCATGGACGGTAATCCGCCAAGTCTCTCTTCGTCTGAGAACTGTAGCACTACCAATCCTGTCCCGGCGAAAGTGATGCCTGGAGAAGGAGTGTGTACCTTCCGGCCGATTGCGTCGCAGGGAGTCAGCCAGATGCACGTGGTGGCGGGATTACAGTTGTTTCCACAATTAAACTGGGAACAGGACCCCGGCCCCGCTGTTGCGGCGCAGATGCCCCCATTTCTCGCCCGTGTCGATGCTCGGTCGTGGCGCAAAGAGCTCAGCCAAGCCCACGACCAAGCCCAGGCCCATCTTGGCAAGCGTGAGCAGCTTCTGCGTGATCAGTTATCCAATAACGGCAAGGGCGTGAGTGCGCATCAGGCCGCTCTCCTAGAAAAGAAAATTATGAAGGTTCGCGTAGAGCAACGGTTGCGGCCCATTAGTGCCCTTGAAATGGAGGCACTTACTGGCGTCAGTCGCGACACCTGTGACAAGCATCGCAGTCGTTTTCTCAAACAGCATACCAATCTGGTGCGCTGGCAGAATGATAATGAGTCATGCTTGAGCGAAGAACAGGGGGAGGCGTCATGAGTCAGTCACTTTTCCCCTGGATGGATCAATTCGCCCACGCGTTTTCGCAGGCAACAGATGCGAGGCGTATGGCCATGGCCGCTCGTCTCTGGGCCTGTGGCCAGGAGTCCTATTGGCAGGATGAAGGCTATGCACAGCACCCCCAGCGTGATGCTTGGCTGATTACCTTGGCTGATGCGGCGGGGGCGGCCGTGGTTGCTGCCCATACTCAAGACGCTCCTGCTATGGCGGAGGCCTTCTACCATGCACAGGATGTTTTTCTGCTGCAGCAGGCTCTTGCGGCCGCTGGTGTATGGGTCACTGGCGAAGCTGATATTGCCGTGCGCGCATGCATTGATGCGGCGGAAGATGCGGTATTGGATGCACAAGCCGTAGACTTAATAGAAGCGTGGCCCTGGCGTCGTTTGATTCCTGAAAGCCTCCTTTTGGCAGTTATT
The DNA here is from genome assembly GCA_007693455.1 of Planctomycetota bacterium. Taxonomy (GTDB): domain Bacteria; phylum Planctomycetota; class UBA11346; order UBA11346; family UBA11346; genus REDP01. The sequence continues at coordinate 2,006 of REDP01000209.1, forward strand.
GCTGAGCCGATCAGTTTGCAGGATATGTTATTGGTGACTTCAGGGGATCTGGTGCGAGGGTCTGAGTCCTCGTCTCCGGCCAGCAGCAACAACAAGGGTGGTGGGGCAGAGGCCGCAGGATCCCAGTGCGCAGAGCAGCCCCAAGAGCCTACCGCAAAAAATTGTAATCAGTGGATTGCTGCCATACGCGAGTTGGAAGGGGAGGATTTACGAGGACACTTCAAGCAGGCATGGCAGTGGACAGCCTTCGATCGTCCCATTTTCCAGCTAACCTGGCTTTTACAAGATCCCCGCCGAACGGTTGAAGATCGCATCTATGCCTTGCATGCCTTGGCGCGCTATGCCCATCCCTTAGGCTGGCACATTATTGCTCATCATTGCCAGCGCACCCAGCAGCGTGATGCCGAGATACGTCTGCAAGCCTGTTTTGCCATGTGTTGGACCGGGCGACTAGCCTTAGACATCCTTCCCCAGGTGCTCGCCGACCGCGGCGAAGATCGTCCCGTGCGCATGGCCGCAGCGCGGGCGCTGCTGATGCTGTGTAATAACGACGAGGCCCAAAAGCTGGTGCGCACGGTGGGCGATACCGATCGCGAAGATCGGCGTTTGTTAGCCGTTGCAGCGGTGGCACGAGGCGATGGTGATACTCTTGCCCGCCTGTCGCTGGATGGTTTTGGGGCACCAGAGCTGCCACGTTGGGGGCTGACCGCCTTGGGCCAACAGCAGCCCCCCACGGGTGATGCCTTGGTGCAGGCACTATTGACGCCATCGCATCGTGGTACGGTAACCGTATTGGCGCTTCCGATTTGGGCAGTGCAGTTTCCTCAAGAACTGGCGCATGCCGCTTTGCAGGCGGCCCAACATTTTTCCGACCACCAGAGTGAAAAATATCTGCCTCCTGGCCTGCTTCTGCGTGCCGCCGCCTGTTTACATGAGTATGGCATTCCGGTTTGGGAGGCTCTCAGGCAACACCATGTATTACCTGGCCGCTGTCATATTGGCATGGGCTTGGCAGGGGGAGACGGTGCGCAGTCGCTCGATAGTCACTTGCGGCATCCCAATGGGGCCTCAGCGATCATGAGTGCTATTGGCAGTAACTCGCGGAGCTTTGCCGAACGAGATCATGCCCTCTTATTACTGGTGCTGCACAGTCGCCTCTATCCTCATGTTCAGCCCGATAAGAAAAAATTGGTTAAGGCCTTGCGCCGGGCAATCCACGATGGCCGGCCCGCCATGGCGCAGGATAAAAGGGCAGAGGCAATGGTGCACCGTGCCGTGTGGGCGATTGGCACCTTGCGAATTCATGGCTGTGAGCCATTGATTCTCGAATCGCGTACGGAATATCATTGGGAGCCCTGGGCCTTATCGCAGCTGCAAAGCCCTGAGTCAGCAGATATCCTCAAAGAATTGGCGGAAAATACATCGCAGATCGAAGGACAGCTAGTGTGGGCACTGACGGACCGGCGTGTCGATGTTGGCGATCGAGTTTTGGTTCCAGGTCTTGCCCGTAATCCAGGCTTTTGGCGCTATGCGATATTTACCAATAATACCGAGCAAAAAGAACGCCTTGATCATGCCCCTGCTGATGCCGCATTAGCCTATCGTATCTTCCTCCAAGATGATGGCCGTGAACCGGCTTCCATGACAACCCTGCATCGTGCCTGGCGGCATTTTGAGGGAGTGGATCGCCTGGATTTAGCCATCGACCTGATTCCGGAGATGTATGAGCATAATCCCGATGATGCTTGGGAACGGGTGGTGCGCTTGGGCGAGAGTCTGGATGCCCAGGCGTATCCCGAATTAACCCATCGCCTGGAAAATGCATTACAACGTGCTCGCGACCCTGCTTTGCGCACCATGTTGGAAGGCCTGCGTGGAGTTATCGGCATGCCGCCGATAGCACTCCCCGACATCCTCAGAGAAATCCTGCGACAAGAGGAAGAAGCACATCTCTCCTATGCCGGCCGACAATTGCATGCAGACAGTGGCAAGGTGCGGGGCAGCGGGGTGGTGGAATTGGCTAAAACGTTTGAGGTCGCATGTCGTCATCATGTGGCCAGTCGTTTGGCAGAGCCCCTCAGTCTTCTGGCTCGCAGTCGTTATGATGCTGCTGCCTTACGGCGTCGGTTACGTGAGGGCCTCGCTGATGCTGGTATGCGTGATATTGAACCGCATTGCTACGAAGGCAGGGTTGAGGAAGTCTTGCGGGCAACGGTTGATG
>REDP01000044.1 GCA_007693455.1 Planctomycetota bacterium
TGATAGCGATCGCCGTAAAAGCCCCAAAAGCGTTGCGGGTCCTGGCGCAGGCCAGCGGGGGAAGCGAGCTGTTCATAACTCCAACCGGCAGCCAGTTGCTCTGGATGGCGGGCGTCAAAACCATGCGCCCCGCGATAGGTGCCAATGCCACTGGCCACGCTCATCCCAGAGCCTGCCATAATCAACAAGGCATCAGCCTGGCGCAAGGCATCCACCGCCTGCTTGATGCTAGCGTTATGGTTACCATTCCCGTTCATGGGATGATGGTATTAGCCTGAGTGAGAACCCAACGGGTAATCCCGCCATTGAGGCTGTTTGGTGCCCTCTTGAGTATTCTGGTGAGAGCCTGAGAGAGGACAGTCCGGTGGATAAGGGAAACTCGTTGAAAAGCTTCCCATTCGCTTCGCGCGGTCGTTAATGCGTTATGAGTTCAATAGTTTTGCCAAGGGAGCGACCTTGACGCACAATTGGGCGTTATCGGATTGGCGAACCCACATGCCGCTTTGGCTGGCCACGAAACTCTCTAGTCCATTGGGGTGGGAGTTTGCGAGGACCACTGGTTGCATCAAGAGGGGCCAACCGAGAGGAGACTTGGTGGTGACGATCTCACGCGATAAACTTGCAGGTATGGCAATAACCTGCGGCGTATTGGCACATTCGCTGGCGTGCAACCGATCTTGGAGGGTGACCCATACGGTTTCGTTGTATTCGACGCAGAGCACCGAGGCGATGGCGATTCCACGGTGAATCGTTGGATTGGTGTCGAGAATCGCACCCGTGTCTGCGGCCACGAAGGCTTCGTCTGGGAGATCGGCCACTGTTTTATAGTGAAGCAGGGTGTTTGTCGCTGCTGCCACCAAACGGACACCGTTTCTGGGGATATCGTTGATGCGTTCGATGGTGCCGGTGACAAAACTGTGGCCAGTGGTGGCGGCCAACTCGCGTAGGAAATCCGTCCAGGGTGTGGTTTCAAAGGTCCATGAACGCCAGTCGGTATACCCCTTCGTCTCGCTTGCCGCTTCGGGAAATACCAATAACGACGGTTCCTCAATCGTCTTGATGACACTCCGAAGATCATCCCATGACGGCCTTGACCCTGCGGGCCAGGTTACAAACCCGATAGCTTGGATGTCGGTACTCATGACGGTGACTCTTCTGCTGGGGAAGCGAGATTACCGAGCATCTTGGGCGGCTAGTTTAGGCAGAGCGCCGGCTCAACAAACGCACTATTGCTCATCCCATCTCTCGACGTTTAGATAGAGAAGATTTTAGGCCATGAACGGTATTGTCCATCGCTTTGTGGCGGGGATGTTCTTGGCAGTTGCGGCATCCATGGCTCGGGCCTTACCGCCGGCCCGAATCAAAAAAGTGGCCTGTCCAGGTTTTGCTAGGTGGCCTGTCTTCCGTAGTCGTAGACCCGGTGTATGCGTATTCGCTCCTTGCGCGGAACCCGGTAGATCTCTGGGATGGCCCCTGCCTTGGCCGTGGTCCGGTAGGGAAGGCCGGTGGCCGAATGCCTTACATGTACGCATCTGGGAAGTTGGACTAGATCGCAGTATCAATGCGGCCTCAACCGAAAAGTGTCGGAGTAGGTTCCAGTGCCCTCTTTCATGGCTCGTCCATTCCGCTCGACTAATCGTCATCATTTGTAAGGTGAAATGGACTAGCGTAACGGGTGGCATGAGGGGCGAAATCAACCCCATCAGCACCGCTACGGATCCAGCACCGCCTTACTAAAACCAATCACTTGTGAACCAAGTGGACGATCGTTGGCTGGATGCTCCTATCAGCGTCCATTGATGGCGTTACCGTACCGGTGCATGTTCCTGACCGCCCCACCAACGCCCTTGCTGTGGCGTGATGCTTTCCGCCGTAGCGGATTTGCTAAGCCCGTGATCCATTGCCATGAGGGCTGCTTGGGCATCGGCGTGACTGACCAAGGTGCGCGCTGCTTTGCCGTGGCTATCGATGGCAGAGTTCATCACTCATGCCTGCATTCACTCCTCAGTACATCCCTTGACGCGGACTTCGACCATGGCGTCGGTAGAAACGACGGTGCAACCTACAAAGACTACCCAGATAGACCATCTCCAATGGGACTGAGAGACCGCGCCTCAACGGTGGTAAGCATCTGCTTACTGGAGCCGCTGAACAAGGTGGGCGTGCCCACCTTTGGCTGTGAGCCACTTCGCGAGCCGGCGATGGATGAGCGAAAGCTCCGCACCCTCAACGGTATCTTCACGCCTAGTGATCAGCTTGATTGAGCGCCTGCTCAAGCGCCGCCAATTCCGCCAAGAGCACCTGAAATGGTGGCGGCTCAGTGAAAAACATTGGCCGCATATCACGGTAATCTTGGGCAATCTCTCGGCGGCGTTGATCCCCGCTCGGCACGAGCCGTAGCGATCCGGGTCGGGCCTCATCATAGCGGGCCCATTGCGCATAGTAGAACTTCGTCTTGTGCTCTCTTACGGCAGTAAGTAACCCCAGGTCTGACTTGCAAAGGGCCAGTAGGGCATCGTCTCGTGCCATCATAACAGTATCAGAGTAATGGCGCGAATAGCGCCCCGGGCTGCGTCCCGGCCGATGCGCCTCGGCGTGCAGAATGGTGACCTTTTCCCAGAACGTCCGCTCGGCAGCGATGGTGGCGATTGGTACCGTTGTGAAGCTGACGAGATCAGGCAGCACTTGCTGTAGGTACGGGGTTATTGTCGCAGGCTGCTGGGGGACCGTGGCAGCATGGGGCCCAAGCTCAAGCCGCACCTGCGGTGCGATGTAGCTCAGTCCGTTATCCAAACTTGGAGGGTAGGAAAAGAGTAGTGAGTCTGGCTGATTCGGATCTGGGTGAATGGACCAAGGCCCAACTGCGTCGTCCAGATGTCTGGCAACGAGATCTATGACCAGATTGCAGAAATCGCCACTGATATACGAACGGCAGGCATTGACCGCTGCCTGATTCAGTTGCTGCTGCTTGCTTCGGGAACGCAGGGCATGTGGGTCCTGATTATCAACAAAGCCGAGACGCTCGTAGCGCACGATCAGGTCGATGTCCTCTGAAAATCGTTCGATCAAACCATAGGCTTTCGAAAGACTTGTGCCTCCTTTGAAAATCAGATCGTCCGCGCACCTAGGATCGGCAAACAACAGATTCAGTAACCAACTGACCCAAAAATCCTTTTCCAGAATGACTGGGTGCTTGCCTGCTCGTTCACTGGCAGCAAGCAGGAGATCTTGACGGTCAGCGGGCGCAAGGTTTGCAGCATCAATCATGATTACTCCGCTGCGCCGCCATCAGCTTCAGTGCCGCCGCATGCAGCCAAGTAGAGGTCCGCGCCGTGCGCTGAAGAAGCCGTTCGCAGACCTCCTGCGGGAGCAAATTACTCAGGTTATGAATGGCGTCATCAAGGCCGTCATGCTGCACATGGCGCAGCGCCTGGATCAGGGTGCTGACCTCTGGATCATCGGCGACGAGGTCCTTCGGACGGGCATGTTTGAAGACCAGATGGTGACCGGCGACCGTAAGGGTTTCAGAGGGTCCATCGGAAAGGCAGACGAACTGAGCCGGCACTTGCATATCGAGCCCAAGGCGATTGGCCGCCCAGGCCCCGTGAGGGATGATGGTCCAGCCGCGCTTGCGAGCGATTGCATGCGCGATCGTCTCAGGGCTGGGAGGAATGTCCAAGCCCAAGCGGGGATTGTGTCGGGGCAGGAAGAAGAGACCCCGGTCGAGACGGCGGATGACGCCGTCATCTTCAAGCTGGGTCAGGATGCGGCCCAGCGAGCCATTGGCCACGAGACCCTGGAAATCCCGTCGGGTGAACACACTACCAGCCACCATCTGTTGAAGAAGGTCACGAATCAGCTCGAGGGAGGTCGCTGGCCGGGGTGTCATAACGAACAAAAAATACCATATATTTTGTTCGTTTCAAGTGCCGGTGTGAGCTGCCGCTGTTATGGGCCAAGGCGTCAAAACAGCGCAACCCAAGCAGGAGGCAAAACATATCACCGGCGCGCAACCATAATGACTGCTGGCATGCGCACACGCTGGTAGAAACCATTACCTCAGCGCCGGTAGAAACGCCGGTAGAAACCATGGGCACTACCCAGAAAACGAGCTCTCTCAACCTGGCACCGCAGCGGTACCATGCGCTTGCGATGATCGGCCGCTGTTCTCAGCCACAGCTCATGGCAGAAAAGAGATGGCACGAGAA
>REDP01000247.1 GCA_007693455.1 Planctomycetota bacterium
CGGGTATTCACTCAACGATACCATTGTGGTTTTCGACCGCATCCGCGAGGTGCGCAAGCTCAACCCTGATTTGACCATGGCCGAAGTCATCGACAAGGCCATTGCGCAAACCATGAGCCGAACCGTGATGACCAGCGCAACCACCATTTCGGTGGTGCTGATCCTCCTCATCTTTGGAGGTGATGGGCTTTATGCCTTTAGTCTGACCTTGCTGATTGGCCTAGTGTTGGGTACCTACTCCTCGATCTTTATTGCCTCGCCAGTACTCTTGCTGATGAACCGCAACGCCCCGCCGCCAGATGAGGAAGAAGTCCCCGAATACGGTCCTGGTGTGGAATATGAACCGCCCCCAATAAAAGAGTAGGGGGGTGGTTGTTCCGCGCCTGCTGCGCACGGGACTGCACGTCCAGTTGCCGCAGCAGTGCCCAGGGCCTTAAGCCGCGCCCAGCTGCAAAGTGGCGAACGTGTGCCCAGGGTATCCTTTGCGGCTTTTCGGGTTACAGGTTGCCCTGTGGGGGTTAGCACCATGCTCCCCGCCTTTGCGAGTATTGTCGCTGGCTTGGCTATCGCCGCATGGTGAGTAAGCCGACAATGCAATTTTGAGGAGGATGGGGGATGCCCATAGTGAAAATAATGGCAGCGAAGTTGGCGATGATGCTGACGGTAATGGTACTCAGCATGGCCGTGGTGATGGCCGATGAGGCATTGCCAGATGCGCCTGTAGAGGCAGATCAGCAACCAGCCCAAGAGTCGGCCGACGCAGCGACCGATGCAGAAGCCGAGACGGCTGAGGCCAGTGACGCCGTGGTTGATCCACGCGATATTGTCCCTGTCTACGATAGCATTATTATAGCCAACGAGCATGCCGAACTGGTGCTTACCTCTGAGCAGGGGGCGGTGCGCCGTTTCAATCTACGCGGGGTGCATCCGATTGTCTTGCCCGATCACTATGTCGATGAAGGGCAAACCCAGCGTAGTACCGAGCAGAATCTCTCGGTCATGGGCATTCATCACCCCACTGGCCCCCTGCATAATTGGCTGGGAGGGTTGCGCCTGAGTGGCTATGGGCCCAACCGCAACCGCGGAGCCTCATGGGAGGTTATCGAGCAGAGCAGCCAGGCCGTAACCTTTGCGCACGTAGATGTCAGTACGGGCTTGGAGTATCAACTGCGCTATGTGCTGCGCGATGATCGTCCGACCGCAGATATTGCTCTCTTGATTCGCAACCCATCAGATGGTGAGACGGTAGAGCTTTCGCCCGTCCTTTACCCCATTAACGGCGTGCATCAGGATGTTGGTCGAAATGAGGGGTGGCACCTCACCTATGCCGAACATCGTGGGGGTGCCCGTGGCGACTTGGTGCGCCGCGACTCCTTCCCCAGTGCCCGTGACCGCTCTGATGTCAGTCAGGTTGACGATGACTTTGATTATGTGGCTTTGAAGAGTCGCTATTTTGTGGCTATTTGGCAGAATATTGGTCTTGATCTCGGCCCCGATGTTGACTGGGTCAGTCCGATCCCTGAGCGTCGCGCGCCCAGTGATGATGATGCGAGTGGTGGTGGTGGCCCGGGCGGCGGTCCAGGCGGTGGCGGCGGTCCAGGAACAACTGCCCCGGTGGCCACTCGGGGCGATGACTATCCGCACCGCATCCAGTTTTTCGCCGAAGGCTATGAAGAAGGGGCGGGAGGGCGCAATACCAAGCGCCAAGCATTCCTTACCATGCTCTACGCCGATGCCCAAGGCCAACCATTTCGTTTGCAACCAGGCGAAAATCTGCGCATGGAGTGGTCGATTACCGTGTCCAGCATGCGAGCAGCGGATCTGAGTAAGCTGACCCCCATGGAACAACGCTTGGAATATACCGATGCGTTCCATCGCTTTTTCCGTGTGCTTTCGGATATACTTACCTGGATGCTCAATGTCTTGGCAGCCATCCCCGGTGTGGGCTATGGCCTTGGCGTGGTATTGCTGACGATTTTGATTAAGGCGGCGCTGTTCCGTACAACCTACAAGCAACAAAAAAGCATGCTTGCCATGCAAAAGTTGGCTCCTGAACTCAAGCGCATCCAAGAGCAATATAAGAGTGATCCACAAACCCGTAATGCCAAAACCATGGAACTATGGCGCAAGCATGGGGTCAATCCATTGGGCGGATGTTTGCCAATCTTTATCCAGATGCCCATTTTCATTGCCCTCTACCAGTCATTCTCGCATGTGGCTGAATTGCGCGGCGAATCGTTCTTGTGGCTGGCTGACTTAACCCTGCCCGATCAAGTATTCCATCTCGGCAATATGGGGAATTTCCCGGTAACCATTAATGTGCTGCCGATTTTGTACATGGTGATCTCCCTGTTCATGACCTTCTCCAATAAGCCACCAGCAGCTAGTGCCGGCAGTAACGATCAGGCCCAGCAAATGATGAAAATCATGCGTTGGCTACCTGTGATGTTTGGAGTGATCTTTTATAACATGCCATCGGGCTTGGTGCTGTATTTTACCATGTCAGCATTAATTAGTACGATTGAAATCAAATGGATCCGTCATCGTTTGGGAGCGGACAAGAAGTAGTGTCGCCAGGGGTGCCATGCTATGCCTGTGCCAGTGCCCCTGGAGGGGCACGGGCACTCCTGCGTGTCGCCGGTATTTCGCGGCAAACCTTAGAGGAATGGCTGGGCCTTTCTCGCATTGTGCCGTGGCGACCGTTCGAGGGCGTGTGGCCCCTCGCCAGTGGCGGGGGCGTGCCCATGCGCCTGTTATGGTGCCCAGGACCACGCAGTTTTACCGGCGATGATCTTTGTGAGATAACCGTCCCAGGCTCTTCTGCGCTGATTGAAGTCGTACAAGAAGACCTCCAGCAACGCGGTCTGGAGCAGGCGCAGCCAGGATATTTTGCCCGGCGGGCACTGGCCAATGGGCGCCTACGTTTAGATCAAGCCGAAGCATTGCTGGCTGTCGTGCATGCCAGAGACGGTTCGGCGGCGCGTCGAGCAGTGGCCTTATTGCGTGGCGGCCTGGGCGATGAAGTCGCAGAATTGCGGCAGCGCCTCTTGCATCAACGCGCCTTAGTGGAGGCCGGCCTCGACTTTATGGAGGAAGCAGACGTACGTGCCTATGAGCCTGCGGCCCTGCAGGCAGAACTGCGTGATGTAGCAGGCTGCTGTCGCCGCTGGCTTCGTGCCGCGGCATCCCAGGAACACATCCCAACCGTTGTCCTTGCAGGGAAAGCTAATGCTGGGAAAAGCGCCCTTTTTAATGTCCTTACCCACGGTGATGCTCTGGTGAGCGATACCCCAGGCACCACCCGTGATTGGCTGGATGGTGCTTGGCAATTGCCCCAACGAGGCTGTCGTTTGGTTGATACAGCGGGATGGTTGGATGCCCATGTCGGTACCACGGCATTGGATCAGCAAGCCATTGCTCGCGGAAAAGCCTTGTTGCATGGGGCGGCGGTGGTTCTGTGGTGCAGTGCCCCTGATGCACCTTTACCACAGGAACTTCCAGATATCCCTGGGCCGTCTTTGCTGGTGGCCAATAAAAGCGACCTGGGGATTCCTCACCATCAAGCCCCAGACATTGCAGTGAGTGCCAAGACCGGCGCCGGTTTAGAAGAGCTTGCCCACATTGTGGATGAGTACCTGGCACCCGTTGCAGGCCTGCCTCGTCGCCAACATTACCTATTGCAGCAGGCTGCCGAACAATGCCAAGTGCTCAGTGATCGCCCCCTGCCCGATGATGTCTGCTTGGCAGCTGATCTTCGTAGTATTGCCGATCTCTTGGGGGAACTCATCGGTACCGTAACCAGCGATGAGATTCTGGGCACAATATTTGGACAATTTTGTATTGGTAAATAAACATCACCTCATTGCACAAAGGAATACCTATGCGCATTGTCAGTTGGAATGTGAATGGAATTCGCGCCGTACTTAAAAAAGATCTTATCCCATGGCAGGTTGTCCCGGAGGCGGATGTGGTGTGCTTGCAGGAAACCAAGGCCCATGCCGGGCAGCTCCCCGATGCCATGGCTCAGCCCGATGGTTGGCATGCTACCTGGGTTGCAGCAACCCGCCCAGGCTATAGCGGTGTAGCCCTGATCAGTCGCCAGCAACCTGATCAGGTCATTGTGGGGATGGGTTGTCAGCCGCATGATGATGAGGGCCGCGTGGTGACGGGCATCTTTGGCCGCGTGGCTGTAGTGGGCGCCTATTTCACCAATGCCCAAGATGCGGGGAAGCGCTTGGATGTAAAACGTGATTTTTGTGCGGCCATGGAGCGGCATCTCCAGCACTTACGCGATCAGGGTTTGGGGACAGTTTTGGTGGGGGATTATAATATTGCCCACAAACCCATCGACCTTGCCCGGCCAGCAGCCAACGAAGGTAATGCAGGGTATCTACCCGAAGAGCGCGCCTGGATGACTCGTTACACCGAAGAGCTCGGCTATCATGATGTATACCGAGAGCTTCATCCCCAGGAGGAAGGCGCCTATACTTGGTGGAGTTACCGCGCTGGAGCACGTCAGCGCAATGTGGGGTGGCGCTTGGATTACACTACGGTTTCACCAGAGCTACGATCCGCAGTGCGGGCCTGCGCCCATCACCCACAGATTACAGGCAGTGATCATTGCCCAGTGTCCATCGATATAGACCTTCCCTAAGGCCAGCCCTAAGCGATCCGCGGATGAACGATAAAAGGTTCGACATATCAGAGTAATCCCGAAGTAATGCAGTTGATAACCACTATCGTCTGGTAATGTGGTCAGCCTACCCATGCATAACGGAGTCGCACCATGTCGGATTATCAGCATCGCCTAAATATTGCCCTGGCTTCAATCTGGTATCGTGGCCCCAAGCCCTGCGGCAAGGCGCTCTGCCCATTGGTACGGCAGTACCTCAAGGCACCCAAACAGACATCATCGGTGCTTAGCGGTAAGGGGATGTAGATAATGTACCACCGAGGGCACTGAGGAACAATGCAAGCGTTGCGGCTTGATGCGAGGCTGCTGCCATGGTAAAGCGTTAACCGTACCACGGAGATGCGGCAGATTGACCGCAGCGTCTTCGTGGTTTGGTGCGGGGTAATGCTGCTAGCGCAACCAGGCTTGCATTCTGGGGCCGCGTGCGCCTGGGCTCCAATCGTGCTCCTCGTCGCCGGCAAACATATTGTCGCCGTCGTTGCTGTGGGGATTGGTGGCTTGGCGAATACTGCCGTCTTCGTTGAGAGCGTCTACGGGAACCTGCATTGCCGAATAGTCACCAAAGACAACTACGGCATTATGGCCGTCGATGGGATAGCGGGTGGCAAAAGTCGGCCGATTGGCGGGGGAGGCGAGAGGCGCATTCCAGTCAAGGACAAAGGAGTGGGCGTAATCCAGGTTGGGATGTTTCCAGATTTCCGCTACGTCTAAGCGTGGTGCCGCATTCAGGGGGCTGTCATCATTGGCGGCACGAAACAGGGCCCAGGGTAGTTCCTGATCAAGGGCCAGCTCTTCAAAGATAGCGGCGGTAATGGCGCGGGGGTCCTCTGGCCAGGCAACCCCTTCGGGTGGTTGCGGATAGCGTCCGTAGTTTTCAGTATAATTGAACATGGCCATGGAGATTTGTCGGAGGTTATTCATGGTTTCCAGGTTGCGAGCCTGTTCCCGAGCCGAGGTGATTGCGGGAAGCATCAGACCTGCGACGACGGGTAAGGTCATCATGCTGCCTACCAGGCCTTTGCTGCGCATATCAATGCGGGTGTCGGTGCCACCAGCGAGCAGGTAGCCCTGGCCCTCGTGGGAGGCAAGGATATCCAAGAGGGGTTCCAGGATGTCTTGGGCCTCGCTGGGGGCGAAGGCGCCAAAGGTATCGTAGATATTGCGCACGAGCGTGATCAGGCGCGGGGTATCGCTGGCGCCAAGGAGGTAGAGCTTTCCGTGGTTATGCTGAGCATGTGCGTGTTGAAAGAGGGGGCTGGCGGTCCAGCCACCGCCCTCTCCGGCCAGCCAGTTGCGGGCGTGGTTGGGAACCGTGGTGATCAGGAGGTGGGTTTCAGAGCGGGCCGCCACGATGGGCACGGGCAATGGCATGGGTGTGGGTATGCGTAGGCGCTGCTGGGCGCCGACTGCGGGCAGGGTGATGCCATCGCCAAGCATAGCCAAGGCTTCTTGGCTGTGCTCTTGGAGGACATCGGTCCAGGGCAGTTGTATGGCGATACCGGGGAAGGGGGCGCCCATGGGGGGAGGGAGCAGGGCAAGGGTACTGGTGCCATGGAGTTCGTCGAGAAGGGTATAGATGGGTCCTAATTCGGCTTCGGCCTCGGCGAGCATGTCGGGGTCATTGGCGGTCATGCGGGTGAGAGTGTCGTGGATAAAGGCGCGCATTTCTGGACCATTCACCCCTGTGGCCACGGCCATAAGGGTGTCCGCGGGTATGTGGTCGACGACGGCGAGATCGAGCTCTTGGCTGCCAAGGAGAAGATCTTTGCCGCTGAGCCGCAGGTGTTCGCTAAAGCCATCAGCAAGAAAGCGAATACGAATATCGCCATCACCCCAGCGGCCGTAGAGCTCATCCATGAGTTCATGCATTTCCTCAGGAAGTTCATCGTACATGGGCTGCATGGTGGCGCGTATCTGCTCGGCGTTCCAGGAGATGCGCAGGTCGTCCTCGCCACTGCTGGTAATAGTGCGAAGAAAATCCTCGTTATTCCACCAGCGCGCGGCGTACAGATTACCAAAGCGGGCAACCTCCACGCTATCGTCATCGCTGCGTTGTGCCGCATCGGCATGTTCTGGTGCGGGCATGACGCTCCAGCCACTATGTGCTTCCTCAGGCCACAGGGCTGCGGCAGAGTTGCCCAGATCCACTGCCAGATGTATGGCGGGCACCTCGTGTTCCCAGTCGAAGGTGGTGATCTGTAATTCAGCACGGGCAAGATCAGCCAGTGTCGTAGTGAAGTCTAACCCCGTAGCAGCGAAGAAGTCTTCTTGGACTGCCTCCCATTCCTTGTGGGCTTGGGCGAATAATGGTAGAGAGGCAATGTCTCCGTAGATGCTTGTGCGCAGGCGCTCCATGCTGCGTTGGATATCTCCGGCATGCACGACCAGCAAGACATCGGGAACCGTTATTGCGGTCTGACTGCTCGACTCTTCAGCGCTAAGTCCTGGGGAGATGGAGAGCGCTAGGCTGGCGCAGGCGGTGGCAATGAGCGAAGGAATACGCATGCAGGAGCTCCTAATAAGTCGTAGATGTGATGATGGAGTTATGTAAGGATACACAGCCACAGTGCCGCGGCGAGGGGCTGTGGTGAGGGATTCTGCGACACTGTAGGTTTCAGTGAAGCACTGGTGGGTTCAGTGAAGCACTGGTGGGTTCAGTGAAGCACTGTGCCCACTGTGCGGCTGGTTGTGGCGGGTGTAATGAGCGGCTTAGGGGCTGCTCATGGGAACCACCTCGTGGTCCGCGTCGTCGGCGTCCTCATCCACATGGCTTTCGTCTTCATCATCCACCCCCAATGGCATGCCTTCAGGGCTGAGATCGCCATCGCTGCCCCATATGCGCGGCAGGTGAGCTTGGGGGTCACTGGCAGCACGCAGGCGGGCATTAATGATCCGGCGCAGGGCTGCCGGGTTGTCCCCCTCAAGATCGGTGAGTTGCTCTTGTCCGCGTTGGAAGGCGTTGATGGCGGCCTCGCGGTCATCAGCGACAAAATGGATGCAGGCAACGGTATCCCATAGGGCGGCTGAGTAGAGGCGCTGTCCGCGACTCTCCATGCGTTCGGCCCCAGCGGTCAGCGCAGGTAATAACTGCTGAGCAATGGCCAGATATTCGTCGGGCACCGCATCAGTGCCGGCGACCAGGCCGTAGGCCAAGGCATTATCCATTTGTAGATCCAGGGCATCATCGCCAGTGCTAATGCCAGCAAAAGGCAGGAGCCAATGACGATGCGCGTAGAGCTGGCGATCATCGCCCATAATCTGATCGTCCTCCAGGCGCGTGAGCAGGGCACGTGCAAACAGTTGCCGACGATTACTGCTTTGCTGGATAAGCCAATTGCGTAGGTGGTGATGATCGCCCCCCTCAGCCGTAATCAGGGCTTGATGGAGAACGCTATCGCCATCACGCAAGGCACTGAGTTCTGGTGCCCGTGGCTGGGCAAAAAAGGTGAGGGAAAGCCCCAAGATGAGGAGCAAGAGAATAAAAATGCGCAAATTCATGATATACCGATGGTGCACCAAGGGTACACGAGGGTCAAGGCGCATGCGATCCATGAAGGCAATGCGCTGGGCAATGGAATAGTGACGCCAATTGGGCTCATGGGGCGATGATCCTGTCAGTCGGGACAGAGATGCCAGCGCCGAGGCCATGTGCGCCGGATCACCGGCTAACTCAGCCCCAGCCATATCCGCCTGGCGTTCGCAGGCGCGGCTGATGACGCCAAAGCCGATACGCAGAATTACGCCCCAAATGGCAATGATGGTAAGCAGTTGCAGCCAAGCGTAGGCCGCCAACGGGCCACTTACCAAGGGCTCACTCATCACTTGGGCAAGTAGTCCGCTGGCGAGAAGAAAGGCCAGGTACATCCACAGATGCCCATGTCGGGCATGGCCCAGTTCGTGGCCCAGTACCGCCTGCACTTCGGCGGTGGCGAAGTCGCGGAGGAGGTCTTGTGAGATAAGTACATAGCGCAGGCGTGGAAACAGTCCTATGACCGCAGCATTGTAAAACGGCATACCCCGCATGGGCCAGGACAGGACAGAGCGGACCCGCACTCCCGCTTCGTTGGCCCAAGCGCGGATCATGGCATCTTGCTGCGGGTCGGTGATCGCTTGCGCGCCCCACAGTCGCACCAGTAACGGCGGCATCATCGCCAGAACCACAATCGGCAGACTCAAGGCGAGAATAATCGCCAGCCACCAGAGCCATGCCCCCGCTTCGCTACCAGCTAAACCCTGGTCAAGCATCCAATGGAGAACATCAACCCCAAGAATGAGTACGAGCACCGGGAGTACCACCAGACGCAAGCGCATGGCGAGGATGGCGCGGCGCTGTCTAGCCTGGACAAAACCTGCAGCATGTCCCAGCGCCGCCCAGTGCAGTATCAAAGCGATGAGTGCCGGCAGAATCAGTACGCTTGACCAGGTGCTCAAGCCGCTCGACCCCAGTTCCAGCGTCCTCCACACATTCAGACGCATTACCGGACCAGTGCCCAGGGCATCCGAGCGCCGCAGGGATTGCTCGCTGCTGCGTACACGTAACCAACGGCATACGCCTTGGCTGATTGCTGCCCAGGCCAGCAACGAGAGCAGCAAGGGCAACCACGCCACCTCCTCAGCGCCACGGCCCGCAACCAAGGCCGCAGTATGCACCGTAATCAAGGCGATCAGAAGGGGAAGAATACCGGCCACTAATGACCATCCTTTCTCGGGTGATGCGCCGGTGAGGCGCTAAAAATCGGAGTGCTGGGGCAGCCAATGCCCACGTTCGGCCAGGCGTTCGTGGAGGTCTGTGCGGAAGGTATCCATATCAAGATAGCGCCCAGGACAATCAGTGTTGGCTCCCAGGGCTTCGCCATGGCCAATGACCTGCTCGGGGCTCAGGTTCGGGATGTGTTCAATGATCACTGCCGCGAGATCAATGGCCCGGGCATACTGTAAGGGATCAGGGCGTTGTTCTTGAAAGTTGCCAATCAGACAAATACCTATCCCCGTTTGATTGTAGTCACGTGTTGCCACGTGGGCGCCATGACGCTGCAGGCGCCAACGAAAGGTCCACTCAATGCTCCCTATGGGCATGGGCATACCATTGCCAATAACAAAATGATAGCCAATGCCTTCCCAGCCACGGTTGCGATGGTCGCGATCAATGCCGCCAGTGCTGCCCACTTCAGCAGCACTGTGATGAATCACAATCCACTGCCAATCACGCAGGGCAGTGCCGGGATCAATGTGCTGCCAGCGTATCGGCCCATCGGGAAGCCGATGGCGATCTGTTCCCGCCCGCCAGCTCAAGGTTGCAATAACCAGTAACACGGTCAGCGCTAGTAGCCAGCTTGCGGCATGCTGCAAGGAAAGGCGCTGGGTGATGTTACCGGATTGCGCAGGGGCCATCAGTGGATGCCGTTAGCGATCAGTGAACACCGAAACGTCGGTGGTAACCATGCCCTGGCCATCGGGTGTGGCCTGGCGCTGGAGGCGTACCCGCCAATAGGGGCGCAGGCGTGCTCCTTGCGCCCGGGCATGATCGGCAACCAGGCGATGGGAGCGGTGCAGATCCCGCACCGGCCCCAGATGGGGCACGTGAATGGCTACTAAGCCGTGATAATCTTCGATGCTCAGCGGCGCACGAATCCGTGGAATGCCCAAACAGGCGCGGCCTACCTGCAGATCCCAGGTGGCAGGATCAGGGTCATCGGGGGGGAGGCTGATAAAAATCTGCACCGGACCATAGCCGCGTATGTCGCTGTCATTGGCGGCCGCAATGGCTTCATCGACACTGGCAATGGCTGCCCGATAGTCGAAGGGCCAGCCGCGTTGCGTCTGCGACACCAGGCGCAGGTTACCCTCGCGTTGTAAGCTTGGTTCCATGGTCTTCCTTGCCGTGATCAGATGTGGTACACAGATGTTACGTTTGATGAGTGTGATGTTAGCTGGAGGAGTGCAAACTGTGGTTGCGTCAGTCATCAGCCAAGCCCTAGTCGCGGCGTTGCTTCAAGTCACTGAGCCCTTAGTCTAGCGTCCTATTGGGGATGTTGGTGTGAATGGTGTGTTGCCGTATCATGCCGCATCCAAACATTTTGCAGTGTGAGTGAGGTACTGGTTGTGGCTACTGGATCTGTTGCCCGATTTGATGTCCGCCGAGGGTACGGCTTTGTGATTCCTGATGATGGTGGCGAGGATGTTTTCGTCCACCAAAACAATATCGTCATGGAAGGTTTCCGCTATCTCAAAGCTGGGGAAAAGGTTTCCTATGAGTTAGAAGTTGGCGAAAAAGGTATGAAAGCAGTGCAAGTGCAATTGCTCGACCCGCGCCCTCCAGAGCCCGTGCGCGAACCCCGTCCAGCGCGTGAGCCAAGTGGCTATCGCACCGGAGGCCCTTCTCGTAATGGCAGTGGACCTGGCCATGATGATGCCGAGGTGCGTCGCCTGCGCCGCAAAGTCGAGCGCCTGATCTCCTTGTTGGTAGAGAAGAATCTCATCGAACCTGGTGATGTTGATGTGGTGGAGCGCGGCTTTACTCAGGTTTCCCCTGATGAGGCTTATGCCCAGCGGGATATTGCCGATGATGTCGGCGGCCTGAGTGAGGCTGACGAAGAAAATTACGCCTGACATACTTCCCAGGGCCGCGTACTAGCTTCGCGGCCCTGGGCCTTTGTCTGGCGTCTGCTCGGCTTGCCCGTGCTCAT
This sequence comes from Planctomycetota bacterium, assembly GCA_007693455.1. Classification (GTDB taxonomy): domain Bacteria; phylum Planctomycetota; class UBA11346; order UBA11346; family UBA11346; genus REDP01. The sequence goes on from REDP01000247.1 coordinate 11,380, forward strand.
GGCGTGTAAGGCCAGGGTGTTTTGCCAAGCTTTTCATACCTGTGCCCAAAAGCGCCCTTGTAGAGTTGCAAGGGCCACCGCACTTCCATGTCGTATTACGTCCCCTGCAGGAACATCCCATGCTGACGCAAATCGTCATTCTCGGCGCCTCTGGCGACCTTACCTCGCGTAAATTGACCCCGGCGGTATTTAACGCCCATTGTCAGGGGCTGTTTCCAGGTCCTATTCAGATGGTTGGCGTGGCACGACGTGAGTGGGACGATGCCTACTTTCGTCAGCACCTCAGCGATGCGATGCCCAGTGATCAACCCCTTGAGCAGGGACTGTGGGAGGAATTCCTTCAGCACGTTTCCTATCTACGTGCTCACCTAGATAGCGAAGAGGGGTATGCCGCCCTGGCCCAAGGCTTGGATCAACTGGCCGGTGGTGAAGCCGTCAATCGTGTCTTTTACCTTTCCATAAAGCCAGATCTCTTTTTGCCATCGGTGCGGGGTCTGCATGGCGCTGGTTTACTTCAGCAGGCCTACCAAGAACCTTTTCGCCGGGTTGTGGTGGAAAAACCCTTTGGCACCGATCTCCAAAGCGCCAGTACACTCAATCGAGCATTGCTGGAGCTCATGGGCGAAGACCAACTCTACCGTATCGACCATTATCTGGGCAAAGAGACGGTACAAAACATTCTGGCCTTCCGTTTCCGCAATGCCTTTTTTGAGCCGCTATGGAATCAGAAGCATGTTGACCTGGTGCAGGTTACCGTGGCCGAAGATATGGGCGTTGGTTCCCGAGCTGGCTACTACGATGAGTCGGGGGCCCTGCGCGACATCGTCCAAAACCATGCCCTGCAACTATTGGCCTTGGTGGCCATGGAGCCGCCAGCCAACCTTGATGCCGATAGTATTCGCTCGGAAAAAGTAAAGGTTTTACAAAGCCTGCGTCCGCCAGAAGCCATGATTGCTGATCCCGATCCACATATTGTGCGTGCCCAATACGAGGGGTATCTGCAGGAAGATGGGGTTCCGGTGGGATCCCTGACCGAAACCTATATCGCTGCTCGTACCTACATTGATAACTGGCGTTGGGGCGGCGTGCCCATCCTCATTCGCACGGGTAAGTATCTCCCAGCCCGCTTTACCTCGGTGCAGGTGCAATTTCGCATGCCTCCCCATAGCCTCTTTGGATCCTGGGCTGAATGTCACTTACGGCCCAATGCCATCACCCTGCGCATTCAGCCACGAGAAGGCATTGATGTCCACTTTGAAGTAAAAGAGCCCGGATCAGGGCAAAACATGCGTCCTGCGGCTCTCACCTTTGACTACGACTCCTTATTTGGTCGTCGTCCCGAAGCCTATCAGCGCCTTTTGCAAGATGTGGTTGCGGGAGATCAAAGCCTCTTTATTCGCTCCGATGAAGTGGAGGCCAGTTGGCGCTGGGCCGATGGTGTGCGTCAGGTTATGGACCAGATGCCGATGCTCAGCTATCCCCCCAAAACCTGGGGCCCCAAGCAAGCCAATGCTCTGTTTCGGGAATGCGAAGGCATGTGGAGTAAGGAGTAGGGCAAGCTCGGCTCTGACCTGCTGCATTGGTGGGGTTATGATAATCCCATCGCCGCAATACCATCTTCATCATAGCCAAAATAATGACCCAACTCATGGTAGTAGGTGTTGCGAATTTCGGCGAGGCATTGTTGGTAATCCTCGCAGCAGTGTTCATGGGGCCGGCGCCACATATAGATAGTAGCTGCCGTATCACCGTGCCCTTCGTAGCTGTGATCGGGAAGGGGGTGGCCGCTAAAAAGCCCAAGGAGTTCGTAGGAATCTTCGTCCTCGGTGGCATTGAGAAAGGCTGCAGGGGTGTAGTCATCAAGGATGAGATGACATGCCCGAGAGGCAGCCAAGAGGGCTGGCGGAAGATCATTTTGAGCCGCAGTGATGCAGTCACAGAAATCCTGCCAAGCAATACGGATTGGCAGATCGCAGGGTTCATGGACGGCGTTAGCGGCATGCGCAAAGGATCGAGCGGCATCTTCGTCATTGTCGCTGCGCTCCTGGCTCAGGGCCAAGGCCCACCATGCCGGTCCCCAGTCTGGCGCTTCGGCACAGGCTTGCTGCGCCCATGCAATTGCTGTCGAGAGCTGATTGTTGGCGTAGGCGCGTAGGCTGCGGCGGGAAAGGATCTCGGCGCGCTGCTGATTCAGACTTCAACCACCTTCAAGGTGCGAGCACGGTCGTTTTCATTGCCAAGGAGGGCGACAATAGTGTCGCCGCTGGCAAGCAGATTATGGCGCACGGCTTGATTGATCCCGCGTTCAAGGTATTCCTGCAAATCTGCACACGGTTCGACCAAAAGAGGCACCACGCCCCAATAGAGGCTCATGCGCCGCCACTGGCCTTCGTTACTGCAAATAACGATCACCAGGCGCTGATTACGGCGTTTGCTTAAGAGCAGGGCCTTGCGGTGATTGCGTGAAAAAACCATAATGCCCTTGGAGTGGATGGTTCGTGCCAGGTAGTCGGCACTGCCAGTCATCGCCAGGGAAAAGCTTTCGGTGGGGAAGGCGCTTTCGTCAAGCACCATGCGCGGCATGTAGGGGCTCTCCTCCGCCTCCAGGGCAATGCGATTCATTTCCGCTACGGCTTCAATGGGGTGCAGGCCGACTGCCGTCTCACCAGACAGCATGACCGCATCGGTGCCATCAAAGACAGCATTGGCGACATCACTGCTCTCCGCACGAGTGGGGACGGGGTTTTCGATCATAGATTCAAGCATTTGGGTGGCGGTAATAACTGCCTTGCCGCATGCATTGGCTCGGGTGATGAGATGTTTCTGAACGACTGGGAGGCGTTCGGTGCGGATTTCAATGCCCAAGTCGCCGCGCGCAACCATAATGGCATCGGCTTCGGAAAGAATCTCGTCAATATTATTGACCGCATCTTCTAATTCAATTTTGGCAATAATGGGGATCGTGGCGCCCATCTCTTGGACGCGACGACGCACGTGCTTAACATCAAGGGCATTACGAACGAAGCTTAAAGCAATGTAATCAACGTGATTTTCCACCGCCCAGATTAAATCATTTTTATCTTTGTCCGACAATGAGGGCGCGCTGACGCTGACACCAGGGAGATTGATCCCTTTGTTATCCGAGAGTTGTCCGCCAACCAGGACTTTGCAGTGGATGTCACGATCGTCGACCGATACGACTTCCAAGCGTAGGCGGCCATCATTGATGAGGACGGTGTTTCCAGGCCGCACATCGTGGTGGAGTTCGGCATAGGTGGTGCCAACTTTTTCGATGCTGCCATCGGGCCAGTCATTGGTGGTGATGGTAAAGTCCTGCCCTGCTTCCAGATGAACAATGGCGCTGTCTTTAAGGCGTCCGGTACGAATTTTTGGGCCTTGTAGGTCGGCGAGAATGGCAACTGGGCGCTCGGTGCGGCGTGAGAGATCGCGCACCAGATCAAGCCGCCGCTGATGGTCAGGAATGTCGCCGTGGCTCATGTTCAAGCGAGCCACATTCATGCCTGCGTGGAACATGGCCATAAGCACGTCTTCACGATCGCTGGCAGGGCCAATGGTTGCAATAACCTTGGTGCGCTTGCGGCCGCGCCGAGTTAAATTGTTGGGTGGGGCTTGTTGGAAAAACGTTTGAAAGTCATTACTGGTCATAGCCATATTCCTGGGCATCGCTCAAGGGGAAGAGAGGGCAGTTGGCCCTTTTGAACGATCATAACTGCAGCACAGCCCTGCGCCAGTGCTGTATGAGTAGGCGGTAGCTGTATACATTGCCATGATAGAGGAGAATTGATCGCTATGCATGTGTGGAGCAATTGTCCGACCCCTGTTCCAGGCAGGGCGGCTCAAAGCTCGTCCCCGGGATCGCCGATCTCCTGATCGGCCTGCAAAACGACCTGAATACGGCGTTTTTTGCGTTAAAAGCATGCACCGCGAAGCGGGCATTCCTTTTCCTGACAAGCTTTGCGCCGCCCTGCTGTTCCAGGGTCCGCGTCTCAAGCAGTCCAGAATTACTATCGTTCGTTTGGCTTAGTGGCAACTTCAATGATAAAGGTCTCTTCCCATTCGGGCCGAGCGCGAAATTCGCAGGCAATTGCTACTACTTCTTGTGGATTCCAAAGTTCGGTGCCGGCGCCAACGACCACTGTCGGGGTGGAAATGGAAAAGTTAAAATTGCTTTGCGAGAAACGCATCTTCGCCCCACCCGCAACCATATTGGCGACCTCACCGATACCATCTTGAACAAGGGCGCCATCCAGAGGGGGCTCTTCGCCGAGAAAGGCACTGACGATATTTTCGGCAAGTGCATTGGGAAAGCTTACTGCACACGAGCCAGTGATTCCATTGGACAGCCCGATAACCCCGCTGATATCACCATGCATGGCGTGATCTTTTTTGATAAACACTTTGAGCCGCTGCGGCTTGCACCCCGCCATCTCACGAAGACAGTCCAATGTGCTATCGATGAAGGGATTGATAATATTGACGTCAATGGTTTTGGCCACGGTATAACTCACTGTTTTGGGAGCATGATGACTGATAGTGTGTGTGGTCCAGGCCACTGCGCAAGAACGCCTTCGCGGCCGCGATGTGAGTGAAGAGTGGAGCCGTATGGACCACCGCGATGGTTGTGGTGGCGCAAAAGGTGTCCCCGAGACCGTTGATCTCCCTATTGCTGAGCAGTGATATATGGTGCGCCTTGGGTGGGTTCTTGGTAACCACAGGGACCCCTGTGGTTTGCGCCATATGGTCCAGGCGGTTCTCATGTGATGGCCAACGAGTCCCCAGGACGTGCCCATTATTGGTTACCTTTTTCACGTTTCACGGTGTTCGCCCTCTCTTGCAGGTCTGTGCCCGCGACAGGGACACCTTCAGAAAGGTATTGAATTTAGAATTTAGGTAATTCAATAAGAACCATGAATGCATGCGATGAGCGATTGGGTCCCATGGGTCTGGAACGAGGCCTGGATATTTTAGAGTGTCTTGCCGCAGAGGGGGATCAGCATCCGCAGAAGCCTGGGCTTCGCTTCACCACCCTCCATCAGCGCCTTGGTATCGCCAAGCCGGTTCTTTCGCGTTTGTTAAAGTCCTTAATTGCTCGTGGTTATGTGGTAAAGCTCGAAGAGCAGCGGCGTTATATTCGTGGGGCTGCGGTGGTGCATTTGAGCCGACGTATGGAGCGCGCCCCATATCAACGGCGGGTCTTTACCCAGCTGGCAACGGAAGTGGTGCGTCAGGTGAGTGTGCGTTTTGCCGCAACTGCCATGGCTCTGTACTGGGACGGACAGATGCTTGAATCGGTGGCAACTGCCATGGTTGAAGATGGCCTGGCGGCTTGGCCAGAGGGAACCCGCCGCGATCACTTTCAGCGGGGGCCTTGGGGAATGTTTATCCTGCTGGAAACCCAGGAGGACCCGCGCCCACGCGTGGAGAGCGATCCGCGCGCCATGGATCTTGAACTAATAGACCAGTGCATGCGGGATATTCAAACCCACGACACCCTTATTCTCGATCGTCGGCATTGTGTGCGCGCGGTGGCTGCGGTGCGCTCTGGCGATGGCGCCTTGATTGGGGAAATCGGCATCCTAGCGCCATCGGCGCAGTTTGACGATGGCCAACGATGCGAATTGCGCCAGGCCTTACGTGCAGAAGCCGACGCCCTTGGCCAGCGTATAGATTGCCAAACGGTTACTGGAGGGGCTCTCTAATGGCGCAAGCTGCGGTTTCTATTGAAGATCGTATGCGACATGCTGCTGGCAGCCGGCAGCGACGTACGCTTGCGGTGCTTGCTCCATTATGGCCTCCGCTGCGAAAAAATCTCTTTCTCCTCTTCGCTACGATATTTGCTGGGTGGGGGAAATTTATGCTGCCCCTGGTGGTGGGCTATGCGGCAAAAGTGGTGATTGATAGCGTGGTTCATACCGATGCGGTGAATGAGGATCGTCTTGCCACTTTAGGAACCTGGGCGGGCCTGAGTTTAGCGGCGATGGTGGGCTGTGGAGTTGCTACCTATTTTCGCTCTGCATTGGGGCAAAAACTCTCGGCACGTATTCAGCATGCTTTACGACGACGCTTATTCCATCACTTACAGCGCTTAGGGATGGAGTTTTTTGCCAAGCATCATGCCGGTGCCTTGGGGGCACGAGTATCTTCCGATATTCAGCATGTGGCCATGGTGATAGACCGTGGTTTGATCACTATGGCCATGGATGGTGCGACTATTGCATTAATCGCGGTCATTCTTGGCATGACCAATGTGCCATTAACTATTGTGGCCTTTGTTATGCTCTCGTTTTCTGGAATAAGTGTGGCATATTACGCACCACGCCTGCGCCGGCAGCGCAAGGCGGTACAAGAAACCCAAAGCGCCATTACCGGTCGTGCGGCGGAGACCTTTGCCGGCATTAGTCTGGTAAAAGCTTATGCTGGTGAAGGGGCCACCAATAAAGCGTTTACCGAGCATTCGGCTCAGCTACGCGAGATGCAAGAGTTTACCTCGCGGCTCCAGGGCCGCTTTCAGTCCATTTCCCTCACCTTGGTAATGGCTTCGCAGTTGGCGGTATTGGTGGTGGGTGGCTATTTGGTGATCACCAGCCCTGAGGTATTGAGTGTGGGCGCCTTCATGCTCTTTTTCTTTTATTTGCGGTTTATTGAGGGCAGCGTGCAGCGCGTGGTAGAGGGCATGGTTCAAGTGCAAGACGGCATGGCGGCCCTGGACCGACTCAATGATATGTTTTCCCTGCACCCAGACCCTGTAGAGCCCGAGCAACCAATTATGCCGCCACTACGCGGACAAGTATCGTTTCAGCAGGTGCACTTTGCCTATCGCCCTGACGTGCCGGTGCTAGAGGCCTTTGATCTCCATCTAGAGGCAGGGAAGTCCTACGCGCTGGTTGGACCATCGGGCGGTGGGAAAAGTAGCGTATGTAAACTGATGTTGCGCTTCTATGATCCGCAAAAGGGAGGGATTGCCCTGGATGGCCATGATTTACGGGAGCTTGAGCTCAGCTATTTCCGCTCTCGAGTAGCCGTGGTGCTTCAGGATCCCGTTATGTTCAGCACTACCATAGAGGAAAATATCGCCTTTGCTACTGATGGCGTCAGTCGAGCGGATGTCGAGCGGGTAGCGCGTCTCGCCCAGGCCCATGCATTTATTAGCGCCTTGCCCGATGGCTATAACACCCGTCTGGGAGAACGCGGGGTCAATTTATCCGGTGGCCAGCGTCAACGCATAGCCCTAGCCCGAGCCCTATTGCGTGATCCTTGCCTGCTTATTCTTGATGAAGCCACCAGTGCCCTCGACTCCGTTACCGAGCACGCTATTCAAGACGTTATTGATGGCCTCAAGGGCTCCCGCACCATTGTCATCATCGCCCATCGTTTGAGCACGGTGAAAAACGTCGATGAAATTATTGTGATCGAATCTGGCCAAGTCAGCGAGCAGGGAGACTACGCCAGCCTGGTTCATGCAGGGGGAACCTTCTCCCAGTTGGCTGCCGAGCAACAACTCCAAGGCTAATCATCGCTCGCGTCTGCAGTGAGCCCCTGGCTAGTGGGGTAACGTCGAGTTTGTTCCCGAGGGCGCAGATCCCCCTGACACCACAGCGACACGGCGGCTCAAGGCTCGCCGCCGGGACCGCCGATCTCCTGATCGATGGCATTGAGCGTTTTGGGTTCGTGTATTCATTTACACCACCGCACGAATGGCGAGATCAAAA
>REDP01000254.1 GCA_007693455.1 Planctomycetota bacterium
CCACAGGGACAGATCACGACTACCGGTAGCCGCCGCCACTTCGATGCAGCGCAGGTGGCAGTCCACCGCCCGCTGACGCACGGCAGGATCGGGATGGCCAAAGCTGCCAAACTTATAGCACTGATCTTGAAACACATTGGGGTTAATCGCGCCAATGCGGATGCCACGATCGGCAGCGTAGCGGGATACCGCTAACCAATCGTTACTATCATCCCAGGGAATGTGCAGGGCAATGGCCGGGGTAATGCCGGTGAGTGCGTGCACCTGGGCCGCATCGTCAATTTTTTCTTCCAGGCTGCGCGCGGCGCCATCCTGGACAAAGGTGCCAAAGCGCGTGCCCGAATTGGCATAACCCCAGGACGGAGTCTCCACCACCTGGCTATCGAGATGAGCAAACAGCTGTTGGGTATTCATCCCGCTATCCTAGACAGGATGGGCAGCCCGCGCTATCGTCGCTTGTCGTTGCCGTATTAGCACAATATCGTCTCGTATGTCCAGCCCGCGACAACACCTCTCCACCCGTGATCTCTTTGCGGCCGGTGCTACCAAGATTCATGTCAATACCCCGCTGCATCGCGGCAACACCCCCCTGCACGATCACGACTTTATTGAAATCGCCGTGGTGCGTGCGGGCCAGGCCCTCCACCGCCAATTAGACGGCCTGAGCCCGACCACTCCGGGCACGGTATGGCTGCTCATGCCGGGCCAGTGGCATGCCTGGGAGCGCTGCTACCATCTGCGTTTGGCCAATATCTGCTTTGCCCCTGAGTTGCTCACCACCGCCCTGGCCCACTGCCACGATGACCCCCTTATGGCCGCCTGGTGGCAACAGGACCGCCCCCTGCGCATGCAACTCGACCAGGAAGCGCTGCAGGCAGTGAGCGCACGCATTGATGACCTGGCCCAGCATTGCCGCGACGGTGGCCCCTTAACCATCTCACTTCTTGGTGCAGTCCTTGCCACCCTTCGCAACTACGCCCCACGAGTGCACAGCCCAGGTCGCGGGGACAGGGTCATGCGCGCTATTATGGACGCCTTTGTCAACGATCCGGCGCGACCATGGACCCTGGACCTCCTGGCCCAGCAGCATGGCTTAGAGCGCTCGTACCTGGGTCGCCGTTTCCGTCGAGTCACGGGCATGAGCCCCCTGGCATGGCTGGGCCGGCATCGCTGCGAGCTCGCCGCCATTCGCCTGCTGTGCAGCAGTGATCCCATCGCCGCCATCGGCAAGAGCGTTGGCTGGGAAGACCCCAATTATTTTTCCCGTCGTTTCCGCCAAGAAATGGGTGTTAGTCCCAGCACCTACCGCAGCCAACTACCTCTACCTCCCACCTTACCCCGGGAGGCAGACTGGGTGCAGTGGAGGTAAACGGCAATTGCGTATCGCTTGACCACACCCAACGACCAAGCCATAGCATCCGCTCACACGCGGACCAATCCTTTGCCGGGAGACAACGGTTTTCCCCTATTGGGTAAAAATACGCCGCACCGTTTCTGCGGCCATCTTTGGCCGACGATATTCGTCAAAGCTTCCTTTATTATTAAAGGAGCGGGGGCGGCCCAAGGCGTGACCATCGGAATAGGTGCGGCAGTCACAAAATTGCCAGATGGCAAGTCCGGCAATGCGCTGATCGCAAACCACCCGTCGGCAAAGGATATCGAGATAAGCTGCTTGGTATTGTTCTGACCAGTGTCCCTCAAGCTCGTCTCGCCAGCCATATATGGCGCCTGCGCCCATTTCGGATATAATAAAGGGCTTATCACCCTGACCTTGTTCGGCGAGGTGGGCGAGGAGGCGGTCGATCAAGGGCTCAATTTCATCAAGCGGACGTTCTTTATCAATGTCTGCCGGATACCAGCCGGGATACTGATTGATGGCCACCACATCCACCAAGTGGTAGTTACGCTCTTCAAAGGGATGATTGCTGGCAAAGGTCAGCAAACGCGAGGAGTCCTCTGCACGCACCGCCGCGCTTAAACGCGCCAGCAGGTCTTCGCTTTCTGGCAGGTGACTTTCGCATTCATTGAGAAAGCCCCACATAATAACCGAGGGATGATTGATGCTGGTGCGCACCATGGCGCGGGTTTGCGCTTCCTGTAGCTGATGGAAGCGCTCACTGGCGAAATGCGGTTTACGCGCCTGCCAGCCCAAGGCTTCTTCCCATACCACAAAGCCCATTTCATCGCAAAGATCGAGAAATCGTTGATCCTGGGGATAGTGGCTGCCGCGGATATAATTACAGCCCAATGATCGCAGTATTTGCAGGTCCTGCACTAGCTGCTGCAAGGGCAGGGCAGGGCCGAATTGCGGGTGCGCCTCATGGCGGTTGTAGCCCAATAATTTGATCGGCTCGCCATTGAGCAGCACCTGCCCCTGGGCGGTGGCCAGGGTACGGATGCCAAAGCGCTCGGTAATGCTATCACCGGCACTGCCTGGGCTATCAAGACGAATCGATAGGGTATGCAAATGCGGATGCTGCGGTGACCATGTCTGGGGCTTGGCTACCTGTGCCTGAAAGTGTGCCACCCCCTGCTCGACAGTCAGGCGTAGCGACTGCTCTTCTCCGCTATCAATGGCAAAGTGGACATCCACTTCTGCCGGCAGCTGGCCCAGCAGGCGCAACTCCACCGAGAGCGCACCATCCAAGCCCTGGGGCAGCACCGCCGCGCGCTCAATAGCAAGCTCGGGCAATTCATGCCAGAAGCAGGAACGAAAAATGCCACCATAGCCGTAGAAATCAAAATAGGGATCAAATAGGGGCACCCGCTCAGGGTCGATACGACTGTCAATGAGGATAATCAGCTCACGCTGTGTCGCCTCACTGGCAGGAATATCCACCTGCCACGGTGCCCAGGGGGTGAGACAGGTACCCACTGTTTGCCCATCAACGATTACCTTGGCCCAAAGCCCCAAGCCACCCACCACTAAACGCCCCGCGCGCCCCGTGTGCTGACACTGCACGGTGCGCCGCAGGGCATAGCAGCCGCGTTGTTTGCGGTAACTGGGCAGGCTATCCACCACCCCTGGAATGGCCATGCGATCGGCAAAGGCAATGTCCGCTGGATGAATCTGTTCTGGATCAATGTCGCAGCCGAGAAAGGCGAGGTCCCACACCCCATCAAGGCAGTGCACGGGACGTTGACCATATATTGGGTAGTGAATCATTGTCTTCTCCTAAGATGTAATGACACAAGTATGGCAATCCTCAGCAGCATCGGCAAGCATCATCTCGTAGCAATACGGACTCTTGTCGCAAATCTAGAAGATGACATTGTGTCCCTTATGAAGTCACATCGGATTATGGTTGTACGGCCTGAAGGCGCACAGCTGCCGCCCCTTCCTTTCGCGGTACGTAGCGTTGGCTGGCGACGGAGCATGCAGGGGGAGAAGGAGTACAACCCGCCACGTCCCTTTTGGCAACTCTGGTGGAATGAGGATGGCTCCGGGATCCTTGACGGATCCCCAGCAGGCAGCACTGCCTTAGGGGCAGGCATGGTGTCGTGGCATGCCCCAGGGGAAGCCCACCACGTTCACAATAGGGGTCCGTGGACCTACCGTTGGCTGACCCTTGACGGCGGTGAGGTTGGCGCTTTTTTGTCCGCCTGCGGTTATGATCACCAACAGCGCCGCCTGCAGCCAGGGGTCGCCGCACCAAGCCAACTCTTCGAGCGACTGGCTGTCGAAGTCAATGATCCCCTGGGCGCACGCAGGGCATTTGCCACTGCCGTACAGATCCTTACGCAGGCTACCGAGCCACCGCCTCGCGATGAGGACCCCTTGGTTGAACAATGCCTGCTACGCATTGAAGCCCACTACGCAGATCCCCTGTACGGCATTGCCGCCCTCGCTCACGACCTCCACACCCATCGCTCAACCCTGCATCGTCGCTGCGTACGTGCCTGGGGCATGGGACCAGGCGCTCGTCTGCAATCACGTCGCCTTGCTGCAGTGCTGGAAGCGCTGGGGAATACCCAGGGCAGCATTGCCGCAATTGCCCGTAACTGCGGCTTTGCTGACCCCGCATACTGTGCCCGGGTGGTTCGCCGGGCCACAGGCCTCTCCCCCCGCGCCCTGCGCGGAATGAAATCCACCACACCTCGACGGACAGCGCCTTCTTCCCCTCAATGAATCCGTAAGCGGAAATTGCGCA
>REDP01000190.1 GCA_007693455.1 Planctomycetota bacterium
GCAATAGTCATATATTAACATATATAAGTATATCCAGTATGTAAAAATATAAAAAGCAATGAATCAAAGGTCGTTAAGTCATATTATTCGCCATTTCATCCGAACATAAATGCTCGTATATAATGTACAGAAATATGTATTGCAATATTTCTTAGGATAATACGTTTAGATAGCATGAAACGCACACACAATCCCCGCATGAATGATATCCATCCAAAGGCAGATAGCGGCGCCTTAGCAAGCCAAATCAAAGCGGTTGCCACTGGTCCCGGCCTGTCCCTTGTGCAGGTCCTTGGGGGCGGGTCCGTCGATCAGGACATCGTCGTCATTGGAGATGGTGGCTTGACGGGACCGGCTCTGCTTGCAGGTCGACTTGGTGTCAACAGCGGTCTCAGTGGGTTTGGAACCCATTTCCAGTTATGGTCCATGCCGATTAATAGCCGACCAATTCATCTGATTATGCACCCAAGTGCCGAGATGGCCGAGCGCACTGAATTCGCGCTACTCCTCAAAAAGCTGCCCTATCTTGGCGGCGTGGTACTCGACCAAGAGGGACTCCTCGAACACTGGCGACACTGGCAACTTCCGCCGCTAGGCGAACGCATTAGCCGCCTGCGATCACTCATCGCACCTGCCATCGCATTAGTGCAACTGGGATCCTGGTGCCCCGATACCACCATTGCTGAAGGGCTCCGCATATGGCAATATGTTGCTTTCCACACGGTAGAAGAATTCCTGGTAGAGCTCGGATGTCCAGTCTCCGCTCTCTGTAAAGGCACGCCCGTGCAACAAATCCCCCAGTGGCCACAGGTCCCTCTATGCCTTCGCGAATCCTGGCAGTTAGCACAAGAGCCCAAGCCAGAAAGCCAACGTATTGTACAAGGACTGCTCAGTCTCGACAGTGCTCTGGCTGGAGCGTTAAAGTGAACTCCGAGGATCGACTTAACCAACATCTCCGCCAGTTGCAAATGCTGCCTAGCCCGTGTCTCGTTTTTGTCGAAAATCTGCTCTCAGACCGACTCGAAACCCTCGCACGCATATTACCCATGGGCACGAGGCTCACTTTCGCCATGAAGGCCGCCTATGTCGAACCCGTATTAGAACATATCCGCAACCAGGGCCACGGGCTTGAAGTCATGACGGTTGGTGAGTGGCAAACAGCCCTCGCCCTGGGATACCGACCAAAAGATCTCATTGTCAACGGTATGGGCCGCAGCATTGATCAGTTGTTAGCCATCGCTTCCGCTGGATCCTTTCCCGTTCTGGGCCATGGCCCTGAACTGGCGTCGTGGAAGCAACACCATCGTGCACTGGAGGCCGAGACCCCTGCCTTTGGACTACGCCTGTGGGTCCCTGAGCTAGGAGCACGCTACCAGCGCTTTGGCATCCGGATCGAGGATATCACCCAAGACTCTGAGGCACTTCAAGGCCTTGCTGGGGTCACCATTCACGGCTGGGACGAAGACGCGACCAGCGACCAGATTGTCCAACGAATCACGACCATTGTTGAACACCTTTTCGCTCACGACTTGCTGCAGAAAGGCTTCACTGTCGACCTTGGCGGAGGCCGTAGAATTCTTCAAGCAGACATGATCCCAGCGCTACATCAACTCGCATCCCACTATCCAAAAGTCATCTGGGCTCTGCAGCCAGGCAGGGCGATCGTTGAACAGGCCGGCATCGGACTCGGATCGATCCTGACTATTGAAGCAGACCGAATCACCACTGATGTATCTGCGGCCATTCTCCCCCCCTTATCAAGTCAGGATTACCGCCCGCGACTCATCAATGACCCTCACCCAGACGATGTGCTTCAGGTATTCTCACTGTCAGACTGCCTTTTGGCATTTGACCAATTGACTGTCTCGCCGCTACTGGGCAACCCACAACAAGTGCGAGCAGGAGATCGGATTCTCATTGAGCGCGCAGGAGCCTATACTACGACCTTCGGATGTGCTAGCCTGGGGCTCAGCAAACCGATGGTCTGGTGGTGTCCAAGCGGGGCTGCTCGCCCCATACCCCTTACGCGAAACGACGATGGATTCTGGAGGATACAGTGATGGCCAATATTTCACCAGCAGGACAGGACTGGATTCTCCAGGCCGTTAGCGATGGATATCGTGTCGCACATGCCTCCGATCCGGACCGCTACCCCCTTAAGGACATACAAACTGCTGTCGAAATGGCGCGCTACCTCATGAGCCCGAATGGCGCTCCCCAAGAACTAGAATTTCGGGGCATCGATTTCCGCAAAGGTGCCAATGGGGGATGGCAATCTCACCTTACCATCCTGGCCTCTCTGGCCTATTCACCTCTCTTCAGTGACCCCGTGCTGGGTCAAGTGCTCAAGGACATGGGCTGGGCAGCTGGCACAAACCCCAAAGACAGCCCGCAAATATTGAGTGAAATGTCACAATTCTCTTGGGCTTTAGCCCTTGCGCTGCGCACCCCTCCTGGGGAATCATGGGTGCATCAGAATATGATTCTACAGGGACTGGAAGCGAACGGCTTATTTGTTGGATTTCGCATCTGTCGTTCTGACCAACAAAATCCCACCGACCCCGGAATGCTTAGCTCAAAGGATTTCGGGATCACCGACATCGCCGATGGACTTGGGGCCATACGAGAAGGCAACGATGACCACCTCCTGTTCCTCGACCGCTTTGGAGCAACAACCGTCCTCTACGATCCCCGATGGCAGATGACGGGATCACCCTATCTTCGCGGCCTTTTCGCCAAAATGGGCGAACATTCACTCTCCTTCCGTGGTCTACAAGACTTCTGGAATCATTTCCGTGAAGTATTAACCGGCCTACAATCTGACTGGGGCCAAAAGGATCTCCTCCCAGGCATGCAACGAAACGACCCAACGCCCAATACTTCTATATCGACGCTGGCACGAGAAATTAGCCTGGTCTACCTCCAAGAAGACTTGCAACGAATGTCCTCTCTGGTCATGGATGAAACCGCGCTCGCATCACTAGGAAGCATCATGGTTAAACGCTTCGGGTTGGCCAACTGGTCATTTTGGAATTTCGACCAAATCGGAGACCCAAGCGGAAAGCCCTTTGTGAGCAGTGGTGGTGCAGTGCGCCCTGAAGTGATCACCCCCCCCAAGGATCTCGGTAGCCCCATTCAACCCTGTTCATTTAGCGATGGGCGATATGGGGTTTGCATCGAGATTCAAAAACCCTCAGGCTTGCCACTCTATTGCACCCTGGCTGGAACTCATTAGCAAACACTGAGCCAAGGTCAGACTGTATCCATGACCCGCCATTTGCAGCGACTAGTTTCCGCCATGCATCGTTCACATGGAGCATCCAACAACCGCCTCATCGATTTGGCTACCACCATGCAGCGACGCAATGGAATCACTTCATCAGGCGCACCTCTACGTGAAGTAGAATTACGCGCCTTTGCCTACTGGCTTGATGAGATCGAACATGAATACGACATCCTCTGCGAACAAAAGCCCGATTCAGCACCTAAACGGTTGGACTACGTAAAGGACCGCATTCAAACATTAACCGGCTGGAAGCATGCCTCCTACTACAACCACCTCCGTGAATTAAAACAGTGGAGAGCCGAAGGATTTCTCTAATCTACCGCACTCAACGGCAAGCATCTTCCACGCGTGGTCCTAGTAGAAAAAAGGGTAAAGGATCTTAATACGGCACGATACGCCCACGCACACCAGCGCTACATCCCTATATTCGTATGGCTCAGGTTTACAGCCTGAGCATCGGTAGTTCCCTAAGTGCTCTCAGATACGAGTCAAGTTGTCTCAGCGGCGATCATTCCTGCGCCACCCTCTTCTTACTTAGTCATACGGTCACAGGCCTCCAGTAGCCTCAACATCACTGGCCAGAGTAGGCGGCTCAGCTCAAAAATGATCATCGCCCACAGCAATACTGCAGGAATGGCCAAGATCGGGCGCGCAAGGCTACCGCTAAGGGGAACAATCCCAACCAGCCAAACCCAAAGCAAAACACCCAGATGGGCACTGGCAAGCAGCGACAAGGTGGCCACCAGATTGATCACCCACTGCGCGGACTCACGATCCAGCAGGACACGCACTGCGGCCATGAAACGGCC
The DNA here is from genome assembly GCA_007693455.1 of Planctomycetota bacterium. Classification (GTDB taxonomy): domain Bacteria; phylum Planctomycetota; class UBA11346; order UBA11346; family UBA11346; genus REDP01. The sequence goes on from REDP01000190.1 coordinate 4,096, forward strand.
CGGCATCCCCAACACCACCAGGATAAGGGCCACGGACATCTCC
>REDP01000095.1 GCA_007693455.1 Planctomycetota bacterium
TTGGGGGGCTGCCGCCCCCCCGCTGCCCCCCGCCCTACTGGCGTATGGTGCTCACTTGGGGTGATCTTGGTTTGACACCTTTTGGGGGCTTTGCCCCCTTGCCCCCCCCGGCGCCTTGCGCCGTCCGGAGAGTAGGGCTCGGTCCCTCGTCCAAGGCAGGCATGAGCCTTTCGCTTTGCCCTTTGCTATTACTTCATTTGAGGAGGCTAGCTTCCCATGGATTCTGGATGGGTTCCATCAATCTTCGCCTTTAGCGGCGGTGCTGCTGCATGGTTCGGTGGATCGCTTCCGGCTTGCCTTGCAGGATGAGAACTCAGAATCAGCTTCCTCTCACCAAATGAGGCTTTGATTGTTGATAGAGGAGATTTTGTAGGATCGCTGCTGCTGTTCTGCGAAATTGAGCGTATCGCTATAGATCGAGGCGAGATAAAGGGTTAACCATGAATCTGCGCACAAGCTTGTTGTTTACATTTTCCATTTGCGTGATTTTCGTAATGAGCGCATGTAGCAAAGGAATTCATTCAGACGATCTTGCCGATGAATTAGAGTTTGGCATTAGTCAGATAACTGACCAAGAGGTTTACTCTGGGGGGGAAATCGGGCCAACCTCATTTACCCTAACGTACCTGCGTGATGGGAAGGATTTGTCGGAACGAATACAGCTTGAAATAGGCAGCAGCAATCAGGACCTTCTGCCTCTTTCTCGTATCTCAGTGAATGGGGTGGGTAGCCAACGCACCTTGACGATAAGGCCAGTACCTGGCCTTATCGGATTCTCTACCGTGTCACTTATTGCAACTGGTGGCAAGCAACGGGATACCCAGACATTTACCGTTCAGGTTGTCAACCAGAGCCCAGAGATCAGCGGCTTATTCTCGCGACGGACTGAGGTTGGCCGGATGGTGGAAATCCCTTTTCGCATCGCTGATGCGGAAACCCCAGTCGAAGACCTTGTCTTGGAAGTGCGTAGTCATTCGCCAAGCATTGTGGCGGATAATGAAACAGGGCGGCAATTTACTGGCGAGGGCGCAGAGCGCAGGCTCGTGGTTACGCCGCAGGAAGATGTCGCAGGAGTTGCTCGACTCGAAATCATGCTTGCCGATGGTCAAGGGGAAAGCGTCTCTCAATATGTTGAGGTTCACTATTATCGCCCCTTAACGATTAGCGGACTAAGCAGCGCGGCGCAGGTGGATCGAAATCAGGAAAGTAACTTGGAATTTATGATCGATCAAAGTCCGGTATCTCCGGATGCGATTTCTTGGCATTTTAGCAGTTCGAATACGGATGTGATTGCTACTGCGCAAGTGCAAGTTCGGGCTGGGGAGAATGCAAATGAGCGCACGCTCTCTTTGACACCACAGCCCAATCAAGTTGGTGAAACAGAGATAGGGCTGCGTTATACCTTATCGCCGCCAGAGCAAGGCGGTGATGACGAGACTGGAATACCCACTGCTGCGTATGTGAATGAGGGGCCATGGGCTGGTGTTCCGGAGCCTTTGGCGACCGTGGATGTGAGTGTTATTGTACGATCAACCATTACACCATCGCCGATACCGACTCAGTTTGTGGCGCGAAATGTAAGTGCCCAGGTTCATCAAGTGGCGTTCTCGGTAGGGGATCCCTTGGCAGCAACATCGGAATTAAGCACAGAGGCGAGTGTGGTCGAACAATCGCAGGATGTCATTATCGCTGGCGATCTCACGATTACCGGAAGCGGGAGTGCAAGAACGCTTCATATTCCGCTTCTTGGCGATAATGCTCATGGATCGGCGCAAATCGCATTGCGCGTTGAAAATCCCCTTGGCATCGTCACGACTGAACTGTTTGATCTCTATCTGGTGTCCGCGCCAGAGATCAGCGGTGTTCATTTTGCAGGTGCAGAATTAGCGTCAGGCGCTGATGCGTTTTTTATTGCCGATGGGCAGAATCACGTTTTCTCCGTTATTGTAGATGCGGTTGATGAGCATGTGGAAAACATTGGATTAGAGATCCTGCTTGCTCCTCATGGTACCTGGAGCAAAACCTTGGTTTCTACTGAGGCAACTCGTTCGACGTGGCAAGTAGAGCTTCATCTACCTGAAGGAGAGTTAGGTGCCTATGAACTTAGCTTGCGAGCTGTACGAGAAGGCCCATTGCGGTCAGAGCCCTTTGTTCTGAATCTAAACCTTCAGTTGCCGCCAACAATTTCACAGTTTGGCGATTTAACGGGTGATGATGCCTTAGCCCGGCAAACCACGATATCTTTCCCCTTTGAGGTTCGTCATCCCGAGGACGCGATTCTTGCCGCTGGGCTTTCCGTCACTGCGGTGTCGCAGGACGCAAGCATCATCGGACCATCACAAATAAGCGTGACTCCTGTGAACGGCTCAACGGTGTTGCGTCAACTACAGATCTCAACCACTGATGTGGTGGGGCTCACCAATATAACCCTAACCGTTACCGATGAACGTGGTCTGCAGGCGCAAACCCAATTCAGCCTAGAGGTGGGTGCAGAGCTCCCCTCTTTAGGTGAGGCTGTGGATGCCCCGCATCTCACCTGGGTGACTGGTGGTGATGCCTCCTGGCGGGTAACCGATGATAAGGCGGTGAAGGGGCGGTATGCAGCCCGTTCTGGCGCCCTCGATCCGAATCAATCATCCTGGATAAAGACAACGGTAAATGGGCCAGGGCGATTAAGCTTCCAATGGGCGGTGGGTGCTGCAGCCACTGATAGCCTTGCTCTGCAAATCGCCCCGGTACCAGATTCCGGTGATCCTGTGTGGACAACCATTGCTCAGCTTAGTGGTGGGCAGGGTGATTGGACCCAGTTCACCTATGCCTTAACCAGTACTGGCGCCCATTATGTGCGCTGGATTTACCAGCGAGATTCCGGAGCGGCAGAGGGCCTTGACCGTGCGTGGTTAGATGCGGTGCAATATGACGAAGGCTTGGCGATTGTGCCGATTTCGCCAAAGATTTTGCCTACGGGAACGACTTTGGAAATAGATGGCATCGTCACCTATTTTGGCGAAGAAGCAATGAGCGTCATGGTTTCGAGCGAAGACACAGCGCTTATTTCGGTAATCCAGCAGCCAGATCCAGTGAGCGCAGATGCTGATCCTGCTGTCTATGATTACCCGTTTACGTTTCGTATTCAGTCCCAGCCCGTCAGCGCTAGCATAGAGACGGTAATTACCATACGTGCTACCGTCAGCGAAGGCGGTGAAGTCGTGGAGGCGGTGCATCGTTTCTCGGTAACTATAACCCCAGAAAGCGCAGAGTTGGCTAAAGCGCTTGATTATGGCTGGGAGGGTTATGACAATACAGGTTGGATAACCGGCGGTGATGCTGCGTGGTTTGAACAATCAGATGAAAGCTACTTCAACGGTGATGCTGCCCAGAGCGGAGCTATTTCCCACAATCAGGAATCCTGGATGCAGGTCACGATCCCTGAAGATGGCTGGTTAAGTTTTTATTGGAAAACGGATAGCGAGCGGTCTATCGGTTCAGGTTTAGGCGATATTTTACGGCTGACTCGCAATGGGGATCACCTATCAAGTGTGAGCGGCGATCGCCCCTGGCGGCGGTATCACGCTCAATTCCAGAAAGATGATATAGTGCGGTGGACCTACCGCAAAGATGGATCGATTCACCAGGGGCGCGACGCCGCCTGGGTGGATTGGGTGGTATTTGTTGAGGAGGAAACCCTGCTGATTGATGATGTCATTGATGGTGTCCTGATTGAGGACGGCACCGTAGGCCAGGCCACGATGATAACGGTGCATGCCCACGGCTATGCCGATTGGCCAAATCTGCAATATCGCTGGGGCCTTGACCAAGGTAGTTTAAGCAATCAAGGCACGGCCGTTCATCTTGGCGACGGTATGTATGCCCTGGCGATTATTCCAGTCCAAATGGGCGCCCACTATGTGGAGTTCTTTACCGAAGGCCCAGACCCAGTTGCATCAACGGGTATGGTGGAACTGCGGGTGAACCCCTGAGCTGAATCTGTATTTGCGCATAAGTGGGGCTATTGCCGCACAAAATTGGCTTGCGCCATGTCAGCAGTGCTGCCGACACCTGCATCCCGGCGCTTGGTTAATCCTAGAAAACGCAGTTGGGGTGACGAAGTCGCCCCAACTGCGTTTTGAGGAAC
>REDP01000144.1 GCA_007693455.1 Planctomycetota bacterium
TTCGTGTCTCTGTGAGAACCTCACCCGCACTGGACCGCTACGCCGAAGCAGGAAATAGCCACAGAAAACGCGGAAAAACGCAGACATGGCACCTGGTCCTGGTTGATACTGGTGCTGGTGTGATGCTGGTGGATGATGGAGCTGATTCAAAAGGGCCTTCCCTATCCGTGTGCGTCCGTGTTCATCCGTGGCCTAATACTTGATTGAGATAGCCACAGAAAACGCAGAAAGGATCGTAAGGGGTTGGGCAGGTGTGGTCCTGGCCTTACAGGACCTCAGCGGCTCAGTACCCGCATCCGGCGCAGAAAAGCCTTGAGGTCTTCGGCGGCCCGGCCGTTAGAGGGCATAGAGGCCAGAGCGGGAAGCTGAGACTCAGGACAAAAGTGCGCACTTTACCTTTGGGTCGGTTTGAGGCGCGCCCATGAATTGGGACCGAGCGCAACGCGACGATCCAGTTGGGGTGGTTGGTTGGGTGACTCAAAGCTCGCTATGGGAAGGAGTGCCCGTTTTGCGGTGTATACTTTGAGCACAGAAGGCCGCTATTGAGGGCGTTTTCTGTTGGCCGATCGGGAGTATTGATGGTCCCGGGGACAAGCTTGGCGTTGCTCTGGGGCTAGGGCGAGGGTGAGCAACGGATCAGCGGCGAGCTGTTTTTTCGCGCAAACGCACTTCATTGGGGCCGATCACTTCCCCCTCCATACTTCTGCCATGCTCAGCACGCACCCGCACAGTGTCTCCGATGCGGCCGGAGGTCAAAGCTTCGGCATGGATCGCAAGCGTAAAACCACCGCCATCGTAAATGAGGAGGACGTGTGAGCCCTGGGCCACGTCTGGACGGGGACGAGCATAGGTAGGACCCAATGGCGTTCCCGCGGGAATGGCCCGCAGGGCAACTTGGCCAATGGCGTCTTCCAAACTCATTCCGTCTTCACCGCGTCCAGGAGCAACGCTGACCCGCTGCATCACCACATCATGGAGGGAGATGATCTCACCTCGGCGAATATCGCGCGACACTGCCGGAACTTCCCGCCAGGCCTGGACGTTCAGAACCACTAAGGTGCGAGCTAACTCGTGTTCTCCTCGCAGAAAACGAATGCGATACGGCACATCCCCCCACCAGGCATCGGTGAGCGGCTCTACCCGCACTTCTACCCGATCGGCATCAATGGCTGGAATGGCAAATGCCGTCGCATCTCGGGAAACCTGTACTTCAATCTGACGATCCGCGGCGCGATCATGGAGATGGTCCACGGCATAGGCGTTCAAGCGCTGCGCATCAAAGTCTTCGCGTGCCTGACGCACCACCACCGACCCCTGCACCTGGGCATGGATGCGGAGGTGTCGGCGCAGCGCTGCGTGGACCTCTGCGGCGTCTATGGTGTAACTCCCTAAGTCGGGCAGACGGCGGATGCTCACATCGCTGGCTCGTTCAACCAGGGCTTGGTCACCGCTGAGTTCGGCTATCGCAGCCAAGGGCACCGTGGGCCCAAGAATGACCTGCTCATCCTCGAGCAGACGCACCTCTAAGGCCGTCAGCCAAGTACTACTCAATAGCAGTACCACAGGCACAAGGATACGCAGGGAAAGACTATACATGGCTCACACCTTATCGCACAATATCATTGGCAGTTTGCATCATTTGATCGGTGGTTTTGATGCTCTTGGTGTTCATTTCATAGGCGCGCTGGGCAACGATTAGGTTGACCAACTCGGTGACTGCTTCGACATTTGATTTCTCCAACGCCCCACCACGAAGGGTCCCAAAGCCGATATCGGTAGGATTACCCTGCTGGGGTGGGCCAGAGGCAGGGCTCTCCTGAAAGAGATTGCGGCCAATGCCAATGAGACCTGCGGGGTTACGGAAGGTGGCGAGGTTTACCTGGCCAAGATTATTTTCCTGTCCATCCACCATGGCCACAACTTGCCCCGTAGGACCAACACTTAAGGCAGTGGTGTTTTCTGGAATGGTAATGCGCGGTTCGAGATAATAGCCATCGGGAGTAACCAGATCGCCATTGGCGTCAGGCACAAAATCACCAGCACGCGTATAGGCGAGATTGCCATCGGGAAGCGTCACCTGGAAAAAGCCCGAGCCTTCAATGGCCATATTGGTTTGCACCCCAGTAAGCTCCATATTACCAGGAGTGAAAATGCGTGGAGTGCCACTTATTTCCACACCGTTACCAATCTGGGTTCCTGTAGGTGTACGCCCTTGATTACCGGCAGTAGAGCCCGGAAGCTTGGCAATATCGTAAAAAAGATCCTGAAATTCTACGCGCTGGCGTTTAAATCCCGTGGTATTGACATTGGCAATGTTATTGGCGATGACATCGACGTTGGTTTGCTGAGCGCGCATGCCGCTGGCACCGCTCCATAAAGCTCGTGGCATATCCTACCCCTTTCTCGCGCCAGTTTAGGCACGATGAATAATATCTGAATAACCCTGTCCCGCATCAGATATCTGACGCATGGCGCGTTGGGCTGCTTCGTAATTACGTTGCACCGTGATCATTTTCACTAATTCGGTCACCGAGTCGAGATTGGCGTCTTCCAAACGGCCCTGCTGCACGGTGTAGCCCTGGGCATCCTGCATTGCTTGGCCGCCCAGGGTAAAGTATTGTCCGTTATGCGGCACCAAAGCCTCGCGGTCAGCAACATCGGCAACACGCAATTGCTCGAGAAACTCCTCGGCAAAACCTTCCTCATTGCGGAATTGAGCGTAGACACGACCGGCTTCATCAACACTAAAACCACTCGCATCAGGAGGCAGAGTAATATCGCCACCCTGACCTTGTACGGTATGGCCATGGGGGGTCACTAGGCGGGATTGTTCGTCCAAGAGAAAATGGCCTGAGCGCGTCAGCAGAGACGCGCCATCTTCGTCTTCAACGACAAAAAAACCGTTTCCACTCAAGCTCATATCCAAGGGGCGATCGGTTTCACGGGTGGTGCCCTGACTAAAGTCACGCCACACCCCGGCGCCATGGATGCCCGCACCGCCATCGCCATCGAGGCCACCAGTGCGCTGATCTTGCTCGGCCAAGGTTTGCGCGAAGGAACCGCGTAAGGCCTCGGCGCGGCGGTAGCCCGTACTACTGGCATTGGCCAAATTATGGGCAATGACATCCAAACTGCGCCGTTCAGTAAACATAGCGCTCGCGGCGGCATAGATTCCTTTATTGGACATGCGAGGCCCTCCATCACGCCGCGAGATGTTGGATTCACCAACACACACGGCCATTCCTGGTATTACTCGCAAATGTGGTGCCAAAAGGAAGGGCCACTTCAGGGGAATACTTTGCTTGCCAAAAAATTGCCCCGCGAAGCGCTGCATTTCTTCCCCCTGGCGATCGCCCTGCTTTCCACCCTAGCCTGTTATTGCACAACAGCATGGGAATCATAGGGTAAGCCCCTCGGAGACCACATGCATACTATATATGAATCCAGCCTCAGTGATGCCAAAGCCATCTTAAAGCAACTCAAGGCACACAATATACCGTTTTCTGTTTCTGAAGATGATGGTCCTGGGATGGGGGGATTTGGTGGCAACCCACTCGCCATTCACGTTGATAATGAAAACGCCGAGACCCTCAAGGCAATTACCGTAGAAGTCAAAAAAAAGCGGCACCAGATCAACGCACGGACGGTGCGGGGACTCCTCGTCTTGGCTTGCGGAACCAATATCTCACTTTTGTGCCTCTGGTTGTACGTGCAAAACCAGGAATCTCGTAGCGTTGATGGATTCCCCTTCTTGGCTGGGTTTACCAATACGTTACTTATTTTCTGCATCCTGCTGTTTATGAAGGGCCGTGATGACTAGACTGGAACTGAGGCGCTCACGGTAAGCCATCAGCTGCGGACCCAGACTACACCCATAAACATCTTAGAGAAAAGTCCAGGCCTCGTGGTGCAGGTAGGGCGACTCAAAGCTCACCTTGGGTAAGGAATTTTCGCTTTGCGATGCATGCTTTTAACGCAAAAAGCGCCCTATTCAGATCGTTTTCGCAGGCCGATCAGGAGATCAATGGCATTAAGCATTTGCGATACGCAGGCGCGTGGCCTGATCGAGCCCCAACGGGGCTCCGTAGCCCAGCCCAGGGTTGCGCCACAGGCGCTACCCTGGGAA
>REDP01000043.1 GCA_007693455.1 Planctomycetota bacterium
GTGCCTTGGTGATTGGCTTCGCTCGCGGCAATAAAGGCTTCGATGAATTCCGGCTGAACCTGAATGGTGACAAAGACGCAGTACATAAAGGGCTCCTTGGTAATGCCATAATGCAGGGATGGTACTGGAGACAATGCGGGGTTTGGGGCATGGATGATCCGGCCCCTGGGATCGCTGAGTTGCACTCGGCTCTTCTCCCGATGCTTGGGTCGGCTTGCACCGTCCCACTCCAATTACCACCGCCTCCTTCAGTCAAGGTCCGTAGCGGCATAGTGTGGCATGCCATGGTAGCAATCCCCTTGGATGCTGGCGTAATTGTTACCGGCTCAACGCAAAAGATATATGAACAGTGAGGCTTTTCAGAGGAGGCGTAATGATGGTCCGTAAAGACTGCCTGTCTTACTCCAAGATCTCGGCCTGCGTATCCAGTCTCACCCCAGCCTGACTACCGATCAGACCAGTGACGACATCGTGTATACTGCCACTATGAAAAACAACACACATACGACATCTCTGACGGCCCAACGGTAGACCCAGCATCCTGCTTGGATGCGCGCATACATCACCCTCCTTCTACAGGCATTGTGTGCTACAGGCATTGTTACACTGTAATATTACCCTCGCAGGGTAAGGAGATGATGCCCTATGATGTCATGCAATTGCCACGGAGGATCCGATCTTTAGCGAGCCTCCACTGCCCCACATAAAGTAAAGTAGGCTTATGCAACACTTCTCATTGATAATCCTAGCCCTGATCTTGACCGGCGCTGCCATCTATGCCGAGGATTTCCCGCAAATGGTTCCGGATGAATTTATGGAACCAGGTTTTCATCCCTTGGTGGATGATGCTACTTTCCCAGGGGAAATGCGTTCTGCAATCTCCAGCTATCGACAGATGATTGACAATGTCGATATTGAGGCCCTCTTTGAAAAGCGAACGTTTACCGGCAGCCGAGAGTTTGGTGGTGAGCAGGCCCTTGAATACGAAATCATGTATCCCCCAGAGGGAGCGGTTGAGCCACCGGATGGCTTCCCCATACTCTTTACCACCTATAGCCGGCGGCGTATTGCAGATGCCCTTGCTACAGACTATTTCCGCGAGAGACACCCAGCCTATGTTGTGGCATTTAATCACACCAAACGGCCGGGCCCACTGCACGCGCCTCCGGTATACAGCGACTACGCGTTTTTATTTTTGGAGCTGTTCGACTATCTGTTTGACGAATACAATATCGACACAAACCGCGTATATGGCGCCGGGCACTCTCGCGGTGGATCTGCGCTCACAATTCTGTCCCACGCTTACGCCAGTATTCATGGCACCAGCGAACCGCTGATAACTGCCATAGTCCCATCGGCAGGAGGATTTCAAAATCTCGAAGACAATCTGGTAGAGAGCATTGTCGATGTAAAAATTTTCTCACTGCAAAGTGCCAGTGATTCGGTGAGTAATCCTCACGGATCACAGGATGCCTTCGATGCGTTAGAAAAAGCAGGGGCCTTGGATAATATTTTTTGGTGGGTTGCTGATTCTGGCCATAGCCCTCATCGTCTTGGTTGGAATGTTGCCGATGTGGTCGAGTGGCTGTTTGCACAAACCAAGGCCGATCTCCATGTGCGCCCCGAAGCTGTGTTGGATATTGATCATGCTGATGCCGGGGTGCCGTTTACCTTCACCGCCAATGCATCCGCATCCACAGCAAGTAATGGTAGCGTCATAGAAAGCTATACTTGGCAAGTATTTCGCTCGCAGAAGTACATTGCCGATTATAGCAATCGCTACTTGCATGGCTATGAGGTGGAGACCGGTTTTCAGGGGGCCTCCGTGATCGGCACCGATGCAGCTGTTGAGTACACCATTAGCAAGCCTGGCACCTACTGGTTGCGAGTAATTGTTGAGGATGCAGATGGAAACCGTCGTGCTGCGACGCAAGAAATTCATGCCCGGAGCGTAGAGCCAGCACCAGCCTTTTCCTTCTCGCGTAATCACGAAGTGGTTGGCCGGGCCATTGAGTTTGATGCCTCTGGCAGTGTGGCCGAGTATCAGGCGGCTATTAATAGCTATCACTGGGATTTTGGTGATGGCAATAGCGCTAGCGGGAAGCAGGTCAGCCATGCCTATACCAGCGCTGGCGAGCATACGGTAACCTTAACTGTGACCTCATCAGAAGGGGTCAGCAAAGCCACGAGCACTACGGTGACGGTTGCTGAATCCTTTCCTGGCTACCGCTATTTTCGCTTTACAGGCCTGGATAATGAGCTCATTTGGCAGGGGCCACGTCTTCGTGAGCTTGCCTTTCTCATCGGCTCAAAAGAGTTTCCCTCAGAGCCCATGACCAGCAACACTTCTTTGGGAATTTCCCTGGCAGCAACATGGAATGAGGAGGATGCCTACAAGGTTTTTGATAAAGATCCCGATTCTTCTTGGGGCCATCATCCATATTATCTACCTGGGATATTGGATATTGATGTAGGTGAGGATCAGCGCTTTGTACCCACCGGTTTACGCGGGCAATTCTTTCACAGCAACAGCCGCTGGGCCCATTTTAAGATTGAAGCATCGGTGGACCAGCAGCACTGGGATCGTCTGTGGACCCATCAAGAATCTGTGGATGGGACGGTAGATCAGGATGGCGTTGAGATCACTTTCTCAGAGGTGCCGTCCCTGCAAATCAGCAATGTTACCGACGGGGTCTATGGCATGGGCTGGGAGTTCGCTTTGCAGGCCAGTGCCTTTAATATGAACAATGTCGCCGAGGTGCGCTATTACGCCAATGATTTACATATCGGCAGCTCTTCCCAGGGTGCTGACTACGAGATCGCTTGGACGCCAGATAAACTTGGAGCATACGAACTGACTGCCGTCGCCACCTATGGTTCCGGGCAGCAGCAGGCTACATGGTTCCCCATCATCATTACCATTGAACCCACCCCAGTGATCAGCGACGTAGTCATAACCCCGTATATGCTACGGGTTTACCCTGGGAGCTCCGTGAATTTTGCGGCAACGACTTATGATCAATATGGCAATCCGTTGAACCCACAGCCGCCACTCAATTGGAGCATTGATGCTGATGGAGGTGCTATTTCAGACGCTGGTGAGTACACTTCGGGCAGCGCTTTTGGAAACTTTGCTATTTCTGCCAGCGCTACATATGCTGGCACCAGCCTACAGCGATCCGTAGTAATCCGGGTGGTTGACCCTGATGACTATTGCGAAGAATATTTTGCTGGGGACTCCCTGCGCGATATATGGGAATTCATACGCAAAGAGCCCTGGGAAGGATCCCGCGCTGATGTTTCTCGTGGGATTGTAACCATTCAGAGTCGCGGTGAACGCATGTGGCAACAAGACAATTTCTTCTCTGGTATTCGCCGTCGAGATATTACTGGAGACTTTGATCTCTCCGTCAAGGTGGTTTCTCAAAACGATGTCCATCACGGATCCAAAGTGGGCATCGTGGTTGCGAATGATCTTGATGACCTCAGTCAGGGAGGGTACGCCACTCTGCATACTCGGGGTAATCGGCGAGTCATGTTTCAACGAGAAGGAAGTACTTTGGGGCAACTCGGATCTTCGAGTTCAACGAATTCAGACGATGCCGAAGAATGGTGGCCTGTGTGGCTGCGTCTGGTTAAAATAGGAAAAGAATTTTCATCCTACTATAAATTTGCGGAAGACGATGAGTGGATTCACCTCACTACCGACACTATAGATGCCGCTGGCAACAACCTTGAAATTGCCCTTTTTGCCAGTTCCAACAGCAAAGACAACACCATATACGGCAGTTTTACTGATTTCATCCAAGCAGACTGCGAACAGGGCCCAGCACCAATTATCGATCAACAGCCCAATGGGGCACACCTCGAAGCTGGCTCTCATCACACCCTGACGGTACTGGCCAGCGGCGAAGGGCCACTGAGTTACCAGTGGTTTAAGGGCGAATCAGCCATCGCTGGAGCCACAGAAGAAAGCATGGATTTTGCCCCAATATACCGGGGCGACGCTGGGAGTTATCACGTGGCAGTAACCAATAGCCATGGTACTGTGCTGAGTGATGTCGCGGTATTGAGCGTGTCAGGTCGACCCTTGAGCCTCTACACCGCTCCTGCGGGTAACGATCT
>REDP01000217.1 GCA_007693455.1 Planctomycetota bacterium
GCGGGCCCATGGTTGAGGCGCTGCACGGCAGCGGTAGCGATCCGGGTTTTCCGCAACCGTCATGGTACGGCACTTATGGGGGATACTCAATGCGATCAGCTTTGGAGTGACCAACAGCCCGGCTGAGTCAATTAATAGTCGCATTCAAAAGCTCAAAGGACGAGCATTTGACTTTGCGACTAAGACTGCTTTTGCGACAACCGTATACTTTCATCTAGGCGGCCTGGACCTTTACCCCTAAGGTCAGAAAACCTATGTTTTTCACGCCACCCCCAGAAGCCCCACTTGAATAGGTTAGGTCAAAAGGTATCTTGACCCAGTCTGATGTAACCTTGTAATTATCTGATAAGGATGGTGGAAGCAATGAGTATACCTAACTGTGCTAGATCGTCTATCGCTTCAAACCAACAGTCATCATCTTGGTATGACGACGCTAATTATAACATCAGACACGATGATACGCTTGATTCTCAAAGTATAATCGTATCCGGGCTTGTTGATAAGACTACCAGTGGTATTGTTAAACTCCTTTGTGCACTGCCTATCCCGCCTGTAAATGGATGCTTGCGAGCCCTTAATCAGATACGGCAAACCAGCAGTGGAACCATAAATATAACCGAAAATCCCTATATCCTTGTAACCTGGGACAAGAGCAAAGTATGCCTTGGTGTGTCAAAAGAGGCTCTGAATGACGATGCCGCTATGGATCCCAACAAGGCTTGGCCGAAGGGACCGCGAAAGAATGGCAAATGGCTGGGATTTGGGACATGGAATGCCCATCTTCTGGAACAAAACAAGACCTTACGGAACGATTGGGTCAAATTTAACAGGGAAACCGTTACTACTTTTGCGCGGAAAAACCTTACGACTATTGTTGATACCCTTCACACAATTGGGAAAAGGATCCAAGACCGGAATAACTTGATGACCGATATTTATTTAGTAACCGCCACAGCAGAGGACACCTGCAACATCCCTGAAATGTTGGGTTATTTCTTCGCTAGATTAGACTATGGGCTATCAAGCAACCTCTTGGATCATAACGATGTACTCACATTTGAGTCGGTGCTCCTCACAGACTACCGAATAATGCCCAAAGCAATAGAGTACTTACGCAGCATCACCAAGATGCCCAGCGAGCCCTTTGATCCCCTTAACCTGTTGTGATATGATACCCAGCCAACTTACCCCGCACAACCGTTCTTCCTGCGATAACGGCGCCATCCAGTATGAATCACGCCATAGAAAACTCCACCATCCAGCGGCCGCATCTGCCGTTTCAAAATAGCATAAGCAGCCTTCGCTGCTTCAGGACCACAGAATTGGCTTGCTGCCGGTTCATCTAAAGTGCGCTGTACTTGGCTAGGCCACCCTCCTATAAATTGCCACTCTGAACCGTCGCTAAAGATAGGGCCTATGATCGCATCAACGCAATGTCCAGCAATAAATAAATCTTCATGCGTCTTGGCGATAATGTTCCGTCGTTCAGCCTTCGTTCTCCTAGTAGGGAGACAGCGCAGGCACACATGATATATTGGTTCAAAGCCCGGGTCTAACTGAATGTCGGATACATCATTATATCGCAACAGGTCTGGTGGAGCCGCAGTTGGGGCGAGGTCTACAGCCTCCTTTGGGAGTGGGGATAACACCGTAACTCCTGCGCATTCAGATGGACTACGCATGTGGAACGAGCGGGCGTGTATTTGACTGCGAGGGCCCCTGTCCAGTCGCTCAAGACGCTCCCACTTTTTCAGTTTTTTTGCTTCAATTATTGAGTTGTCCGAATCAGAAATTGGGTGCTCGTCAGTTATAATACAGCAATCCAGAGGGGATAACTTTGACCAAGCCAGTTCCATAATCTCTCGCGCCTCTACCTCGGAGGACCGCACATCAGCTGGAGATTCGCAATCGAATACCGGAGCCACACTTCCTTTTTCTGCCGCAATCAGCGTCCATACAGAGTTATCAGATAAGACCTGTCCACCGACTAGCTGACTACCATACGTGCCCTCGCATTCCTCCATTTGTTCACCACTTCGATAATCGAATATCTGCCAACTTTTAGTTTTTTGGGCCAGAGTCTTATTGCGCGCCCTCTTCAGAGATGCATTTAACAACACACGTGCGACAACAAAGCAAGATCGATTGAACCCTATCGGCGTAGTGTTGCGATCACCAAGAAGGTGCGCACCGAACTGGCATTGGATTCGGAAACTCGCCACTTTTTTATCTGTGAGATGTTCATTAACGCCACGCGGGTCATCCATACTTAATCCTCTGCCACCTTAGGTTCAGCAGCCCTTTGTCATGTTTTACGATATAGAGCATTTGCCGTTCTGTCAAATGATTACAATTTGAGCTATTCAGCATAAACAATTTGGGGCTTGCTCGGCCAGAGTGGTGCTGCGATCTAGGGCCAGGGCGGCCTTGGCGAGTTTTTGGGTTTCCTCGCGCTTCTCCAAGTGCAGGCAGGTCAGGGCACGGCCGACAAGGACGCGCTGCCGCCCAGGCCAATGAGGCCCTGCGCCGAGGTGGTAGATGGATTATTGATAAAACTGGGCTCTGCCGATTAGATTGAGCCACAGCCAAGACTGGCGGATAATCCCAGATGCCCGGCAATTGAGCGATACGGGATACCGATCTACAAACGGTCGACGAAGCAGATGGTCGTAGGGCGGGAAACGCGCTAAAAGCAACCTCATTCGGCATTTATCCTAAATAACCGCCAGGTAAACCGGCTGTCAGAGTCCCCAAGATCTCCTTGTCGAATCGGGGAAAAACATTGCTCTCCGGGTGACAGGGGAGATACGGCAATGGCTGCTTGTAGCGGATTCCTGGATCTTCTGCGGATTCGCAGCGATTAGGCGTTTGTGAAAAAACAACCACACGCACCACATTCACAAATGATCCATCCGCAACTTGAGCATTCCGGAGTGATTGCATTATCAAGATGGTATTTGCATTCGTAACAGTGAGTTGTTCGTCTTCTTTTAGGGGAGCACCGTATAACTTCCGGTACGGAAATCCCTTTTCTCTCGAAGCCCTTCGCGTGTCTAGTGAAAGCTTGAGAGATTCGTGCATCTTTCCAACTGGCCGCTTCGCGCAAGTATTCTTGACCCTCAGGTGTCTTCATCCAGTTAAGGTAGTAGGTTGTTAGCTCTATTTCCTTTTCCCTGTCACGACACCTACTTACTTTTCCTGCTACATGCTCTTTGCTGTAAAAGCGAGTTTTCCTTAATGCCTCTGAAAAGCCTGATATGACCTCTTGACTAGGCCCAGGATACCTTTCGTCGTAAACGAAAAGAGCCCCAGTCATTTTAAAGAATAAAACGTGGATGGGTGGATTACTCATCGATCAAATTCAATAAATAAGGTCAGGCTCTGCTGCGCGGAACGCAGGTTCCGTGGCGGGCGATTGTCTGCAGGTCTGGTTCATGAAGCCCAAGTGTTTCTCATTTTCGATGCT
Organism: Planctomycetota bacterium; assembly: GCA_007693455.1. GTDB lineage: Bacteria > Planctomycetota > UBA11346 > UBA11346 > UBA11346 > REDP01. The sequence goes on from REDP01000217.1 coordinate 3,467, forward strand.
GGCAATTAGCAATACCGTCAGTCAAAATGCTATGGAATTCAGAGCGGCTACAATCAAAAATACAACAGTCATCCGACGCGCCTGAGTTCTGTCAGTAGTGTGATCGCTTTGGATGTATTTCTAAGTGCTGTGCAAGTTGCGTCGAGAGACGCCTGCTGCTTTCTGATTCAGCAAACGATCACTTTAAAATGATTCTAACTCATTCACGAGTGCCCCACACCCTTCCTTACCCCGCCGCCACCAACCACTCCTGCTCATAGGGCAGCCCCAGCATCTTCGCCATCTCTGCGCCGCCGAACCGTTGGGTGCCGGCGTATATAAAGCAGGTGACTTGGGTGCCGCTTAGTAGCTTTCCGGGCAGGCTTTTGAGCTGGTATTGCTGGGAGCCGTCCAGCTTGAGCCCATCGCTGCCCACCATGATGGCCTTGCGCAGGGCGGCACAGGCGGACCTTCGTGCCGGTGGTGATCACCGGGTCGATCTCTTGAATCATCGGCGCTGCGCTATTGAAGGGCGCAGTCCTTATAAATCGGACCCGGTCTCGATGGTGGCGACGGTGTTTGCAGCAAGTATGGGGGCATCATGTACCTGCGATGTACCCCCTACCCTCTACCCCCTGGAGCTGCCATGTCTAACCGCCGATCATCCACACCCACGG
>REDP01000138.1 GCA_007693455.1 Planctomycetota bacterium
GGTGCTCGCGCGTGAGGGGGTTGAAGACCACAATGTCGTCGAGACGGTTGAGGAATTCTGGACGCAGCTGGGCACGTAATTCGGAAAGTACGGCTTCCCGAGTGTCGGAGAGGAGTTCGCCGCCAGCGGTTACCCCCGAAAGGAGCCGGGCTGCGCCGATATTGGAGGTGAGGATGATTACCGTATTGGCAAAGTCCACGGTGCGGCCTTGGCTGTCGGTGAGACGGCCGTCATCAAGTACCTGCAGGAGGATGCTTAATACTTGCGGGTGGGCTTTTTCGATCTCGTCAAACAAGAGCACTGAATAGGGTTTGCGACGTATGGCTTCGGTGAGTTGACCACCTTCATCATGGCCCACATACCCAGGAGGCGCACCGATTAAGCGGGCAACGCTGTGCTGCTCCATATATTCGGACATATCAATGCGAATCATCTGGCGATCGTCATCAAAGAGTTCGTGCGCCAGGGCTTTGGCCAGTTCGGTTTTGCCAACGCCGGTGGGGCCCAGGAAGAGGAAGCTGCCGGTGGGTCTGCCTTGGGGGGAGAGGCCAGCGCGCGAACGCAATACTGCATCGGCAACCGCTTGTACGGCATCCTCTTGGCCGACGACGCGGCTGCTGAGGCGTTGATCCAAGCTGAGTAAGCGGGTGGTTTCATCTTGTCCCAGACGTTGTACGGGAATGCCCGTCCAGCGAGCGACAATGGCGGCGATTTCTTCACTGCCCACCACTTCGGTGAGGAGGTGGTTGTCGTCTTGCGGGCCTTGGGAGTGTTCGGCCAATTCACGCTCTAGTTCGGGGATGCGGCCATAGCGTAATTCCGCCACCTTACCTAAATCATAGCGGCGTTCGGCGGCCTCCATTTCTTGGCGGGCGGCATCCAGCTCTTGCTGGAGTTGGCGCTGGTGATCCAAGCGGCCTTTTTCGGTGTCGTACTGGGTGCGCAGGCGGTCCAACTGCTCGCGAATATCGCTGAGTTCTTTGTGGACTTTTTCCAGGCGATTACGCGATTGGCTATCGTCTTCGTCTTCCAAGGCCGTGGCTTCCACTTCCAACTGTAAGCGTCGCCGCTCCAGATGATCGATGGCTTCGGGCTGGGAATCCAACTCTACGCGCGCATTGGCGCAGGCTTCGTCCACTAGATCAATGGCCTTATCGGGCAGGAAGCGGGCTTGGATATAGCGATCAGAAAGCTCGGCTGCGGCTACCAAAGCCGCGTCGGCAATGCGTACGCCGTGGTGGACTTCGTAACGTTCTTTGAGTCCGCGCAGGATCGATACCGTGTCCACCACCGATGGTTCGCCCACCAGGACTTGTTGGAAGCGGCGTTCAAAGGCGGCGTCTTTTTCCACGTGTTGGCGATATTCGGCCAAGGTGGTGGCGCCAATGCAGCGCAGTTCCCCTCGGGCCAACATGGGTTTCAGCAGGTTGGCGGCGTCCATGGCACCATCGGCTTTGCCTGCGCCCAGGACGAGATGGATTTCGTCGATAAAGAGAATTATTCCACCGTCGGCTTGTTTGACTTCGTTGAGGACCCCTTTGAGGCGTTCTTCAAACTGGCCGCGATATTGCGCGCCAGCCACCAGGGCCCCCATGTCCAAGCTATACAGTCGGCGATCCTTGAGGGTTTCAGGGACATCTCCGCGCACAATGCGACTGGCCAGGCCTTCTACAATCGCGGTTTTGCCCACGCCAGGCTCACCAATGAGGACCGGATTATTTTTGGTGCGTCGCGACAGCACGCGAATTACGCGGCGTATTTCATCGTCGCGGCCAATGACCGGGTCGAGTTTGCCATCACGCGCCGCGGCTACCAGGTCCTGAGCATATTTGCCCAAGGCCTCGTATTGTTCTTCGGCCTGGGCACTATTGACCGGCCCTTGGCCGCGTACGCTTGCAATCAACTGATCCAGCTTTTTGCCGTCTAAGCCATGGCGGGCGAAGATGGGGCCAACGTCGCGATCATCGGCGAGACTGCGGAGCACCTGGTCAAGGGTGAGGTGACTGTCGCCACGCGATTGGCGTCGCTGATCGGCATCGGCCATCAGCTTCAATACGGCATGATTGGCTGAGAGCTGTTGCGGCGCGGGATCCTGGCTGGGAATCTGCGCTAAGAGACGTTTGAGTTCTCCGGCCAAGGCTTCGCGATTGCTCCCAGCTTTTTCGGCCAAGCGCAAGAGGAGACTATCTGGGCCTTCGGCTGCTGCCGCTGCCAAGTGGGCGGGAGTCAATTGGGCATGCTGAAAATTCAGGGCCAGCGTTTGCGCTGCCATCATCAGGGAACGAGTCGCATCGGAAAACGATTCGGGATTCATATCAACCTCCTACGATGTCGGGTATATGCGCCTAGCGCGGACATCACTTATGAGGCTTTATGCATCATTCATGCCAATCAAAGACGTCTAAAATGAACCGAATGAAGGCCTATAATTGTCAAAATGACATTAAATACGGTGATTGCTGCTCATCTGACGCAGGTGAGCATATGTCAGGCATGCACGTTTAAGGGACCAACGCAAACCGCCCACTTCAGTATCTGAAGCGGGCGGGTGGGAAGCCTGTCATACTTTTGCTGCGGGCGTTATTCGTCGGCGTATTTGACGCTGCAGCCGTATGCTTCAGTATCCGTGTTGGGGATATCTTCCCCAGCGATCAGGGCTTCGATGGCTTCACGTACATAGGGTGTGGCCTCTTCAATGTCGTCGCTGCTGACTGAGCGGATGCTGTCGATGCCACCAGTGTATACCAGCGTGCCCTCGGCATTGATGATAAACATGTGGGGTGTGGTGCGGGCACCGTAGGCGCGGCCGACCGTACCGTCTTCGTCAATGAGGTAATGATTGGCCTGTGACTCTTCAGCAGCGATGCGCTCCAAGAGTTCGTCACCCGACCAGTGGCCTTGTGTGCCAGGGGCGGATGAACAAATGCTCAACCACACCATATCATTCTCTTTGGCGAGGGTTTGCAGGGCCTGCATATTGCCAGGGCGATAATGCTTGGCAACAAAGGGGCAGTCGTAGTTAACCCACTCGAGGATGACAATATTCCCGCGCAGATCGGCGAGATCAACGCTTTCGCCAGTTGCGGTGGGCAGCGCAAAGGTGGGGGCTTCGTCGCCTGAGCTGACGGCCGCATGGCTGAGCGCCATGATCATCATGAGAGGAAGAGCCAAAAGGTATTTCATAGAAATCTCCTGTGTTGGGGTTTATGGGGAAACGGAAAAAGTTCTTATTCGCCAGCTGTAAGTGGGGCGGATAGTTCCCACGAGGCCATGGGGTAGCCCTCTGCGTCCAGGCCGACGAGTAGACCTTGTAGCGTCTCTGGTGGCTGAGTGAAAGCACTGCTGAGGGTGAGGATTGCCGAACCATTGTCGGCACCCATGTTTTGTGGCGTGCTTAAGTTGATGATTCTTGTTGTGCTGGGGGCAAAGATGACCCTATCGGCGGCGGCATGAACGGCATCGGGTATGGGTATGACCACCGTGTCGTTGGCATAGTGGGCCAGGGGTTGTTGCTCAAGGGTTTGCGCCGCACGCTCTTTGGCTGTTTGCAGTCGATCATGCCAGGCGCCACTGGAGGCCATGGATGATGTTCCCAGGGGAATGGTGAGTTCCATGGCGGCGTTGCCAGGTAGGCACATGTGGTCATCGCAGACCAGCCATTCGCCGCGCAGGCTGATAGCGATGTGCTCGGCATCTATGCTGTCAGAGATCTGCAGGTAGGTAAGCAGGATCACATCATGATCCAAGACCAGGGTGCCCATGCCTCCGGCGATGAGGTGGCGCGGGGGCGGTAGAATCCATTCCCCATCTTGGCTCACCCCGTCGGGAAGATCCATGCGAATGCGCGGGGGCATGCCCGAGTCACCAGGATTGGACCAATAGAGGTGCCAAGTGTCGTCGGCACGCAGGCTCAGAATAAGGGGAATACGTTGGCCAGGGCTGGCGGTGATGACCGGGCTGCCGAGGGTTGCCAGGACATGTTCGGCTTGTTGTGGCTTGCTGCTGACTCCCGATTCATCGGCATCTACGGGAACCGTAAGAGTAGTGATAAAGACGAAAATCAGACTGATGAATAGGATCAATCGCAAGCTCATAGGCTCAGCACGCTCCTTTTTGCCGGGTGTATTCTCGCGGACATGCTCTGGCCCCATAGATCAATGAATAGGGTCAAGCTTGAGCTGCTCCACTATACAAGTCTACAGAACCCTGTCTCATCTTGTTTGCTAAGGATGAGGAGCCTGTCAGGGCAGTGTGACACATGGGCTTGGTTTATGATTGCGTATTACTTTCGGCAAAGCGACCGCGATAGGCCCATAAGCCAAGGGCTGGATTGGGGATATAGAATACCCGTTGGCCTTGGCAGGAGTTGAATCCGGGGCGGAGTTGGGTGGGGTCATAGCGCTGGCGATAGTCTTCCAGATCACCCCAGGCGTAGCCAACCCCTTCAATTTCCTCGCGACTGAGCCCAGGGCCCGGGCAATAGCGCACGGTAAAACGGCCCTCGCTGGAGCCGTGGATGAGATGCGCGGCAGCAGAGAGATTTTCACCGAGATCGACATTGTTTTCAAGGGCAGCCATAATTTCAGGGGTGGTGCGATAGCCATATTTGCGAATAAGCGCATCAATGGCCTTGTCCTCGCCAAAGGTTTCCAAGCCAGGAGCCAAGACGATCAGTTCACCGCCATCGGCAATAGCCATACGCGTACGATACACGGATTTATTGCCCAGCCAGGTGGAGTGAAACTCTTCGGGATCCAGGTACACCACCACCGTATCCAGCTCTTCGTCCAACTGCTGGAAGTTGACGAGCTGGGCCAGGGCGCAGGCCTGCTCAAAACAATCAATGCCAGTGCCGATATATACACCGCGGGTTACCAAACCGTGATGATCGCCCTGCTCACCCTCTTTAGCTGGGCCGACCACGGTCAGCACCCAGAGCACCAAACGATCACCCAAAAACCGATCACTGGCCAGGGTTAACAAGCGTCGAGTAGGGGTGTCGGCACGGCCCATCATGCGTTCCATGCCGTAGGCGGCGCCAATAAAATGGCTTTCATTAATGCCGTCCTTGCCGCCGGTGCCGACAAAGAGATTTTTGGCGTGGTTGGCCATGCCCACCACTTCATGGGGGACGACTTGGCCAATGGAAAGGATGAGATCATGGCCACCGTGGGCCACCAGTTGATTTAATTGTGCCGGCCACGGCCGATCCCATACGCCCTCGGTGGCAGCGGATACCGTCTCGCTTTCAATGGTGCCCACAGTCACCACATCGTTACGCCAGTCATGCACGCGAAAGAGATCATGGGGGATGCCAGGAAACATACGATCCAATTGCCATGCGGGCATGGGATCATGAGTTCCCAAGGCGGGGAGGATATCGCATAAGGCCGCACCATAATATTGGTGAGCAGCAGTAGTCAGCAACCCAGCACGAGAATCAGCACGGGTGAAATCAGGGGGCACCGCCAATACACGTTGTTGCGGCCCCAATTTTTCGCAGGCCTCCACCAATAAAGCGCAGAGTTGCTGGTCATCAATCACCGTATCAACCCCGCCATAGCTGATCAGGGTTTCGCCAGGATTGCCAGCAAACGATGGTTGAGTCATTAGGCTTCTTCCTTGAGTCCAGTGTCTATTTTGGCGACCCGACGAGCGTGTCGGCCACCTTCAAAGGGGGTTTCCAGCCACAAGGCGACGATGCGCAGGCAGAGGTCTTTATCAACGGTGCGCTCGCCAATGGCTAGGCAATTGGCGTCATTATGGGAGCGTCCCCAGCGCGCGGTATCTTCGGAAAAACACAGGGCACAGCGCACGCCTGGCACTCGGTTGGCCACGATGGCTTCGCCATTGCCGCTGCCCCCAAGGACAATGGCGCGGTCGACTTCGGCGCGACTGAGGGCCTCGGCGGCTGGACGAATAAAATCGGGATAGTCGCAGCTTTCGCTGGAGTCGGTGCCAAAATCCGTGACCTGGTGGCCTTGTTTGCTCAAGAAATCAACGATCAGTGTCTTGTACTGATAGCCAGCATGGTCGGATGCAATGGCGATATGCATGGGGGTCTCCACGGTGAAAGGGCAGCCTAGATTCTTTCTCCAAGGAGCAAGACATAGGCTGTCATGGTACCCCAGGGCGGCGCAAAGCTTGGCCCCGAGGCCGCCGATCTCCTGATCGGCCAGCAGAAAACGCCCTTAATGGGCGCTTTCTGCACTAAAAGTGTGCCCCGCGAGGCGGGCATTCCTTGCCTATGGCGAGCTTTGAGTGGCCCCAGCCATGGCACGGCCCTAGAGCTACCTGATGAGTTGCACGCCCGCATGTGTGGCGGCTAATGGTGGGCGGCGCGCTGTTGCTTGGGGATCGTTAATTTGGCGGCAATAAAGTCTTCGTGGTCAAGACCCAGATCAAGGGTCAGGGATCTGATCGCGGCTATTTCCTCAGCGCTGGTGTGATCATCGGCATTGGCTACGGCAAAGCATTGGCTAAGGAGGGTTTGCCGTTGACTGCGGTTGCAGGCTTGGCGGAGATGGCGGGTGCACTTCTGCAGGTCAATGCGCGCTCCGCGCCGCTGGGCAGCTTCGATAATGATCTGGGCATGTGTGCTCTCAAGCTGATATGCTTCTGCAAGGATGGTGTGTACAGCGGTACTTTCTGCTTCGCGAAACTGTTGGTCACTACTGGCAACGCGCAAAAGAACCCCGCATACTGCTCCGCCGCGTCGTAATGGGGTTACATCCTCGGGGACCGGGAGATCTTTTGCCCACAAGGTACATACGCAAGCAAAGGCCAGTTCATGATTGAAGTAATCGTCCATCAAATGTTCCCGGTTGGGACCAGGAACGCTTGCGCGAGGAAACCATGATGGCCACCACCAACTGCGCCCCTGAGCAATGGCCTCGTGGACCTCGTGGAGAGCTTGATTGTGAGCCTCACCCGCTTCATCAGCCATCTGTTGCAGGTGTTCCCAGGCTTGGTTGATGCTGCGTTGTGTGGGCAGGTGGCGAATCAATTCGGCAGTGAGACGTTGCCGTTCCTGGGAGCCAACTGGGGCCAGAAAATAACAGTCGATCTGACACCAATCTTTGCCCGTAAACTGTTCGCGGCTAAAATGCTCGTGCACCAGGCCTTTAATGTGGTTCATCTCATGGGCCTGGAGTTGTTCATCCGCCCAGGCGATGGCAGCCATGACCTTGGCGAGAGCGAGGGCGCGTGCCTTATTCATGGGAGCTATGGTGATTCACCATTGGCTACGGTCCAGAAGTGAATTCCCGCCTTACTCCTGAGGGTGATGGTGAGGAGCGTCGTCTTGGCCGAGGATTGCTGGTGACAGGGACACATGATGAATACCGCGTAATTGACGCAGGCCTGCTTCAAGGTGGGCAATGTCCTTGGGTGTACCACGTACCACCAAAAGCTCGAGACACAGGTGATGACTGATGTGGAGATGGGTGCTCACCATGACCTCAGCTGCGCTGTCATGCTGTAGGGCCACCAAGCGGTCATTTATATGTGGAGCATGGTGATCAAAGGTAAAGCTTATGGTTGCCACCACCGTGCTTTGCTGATGCCAGTCATGGGCAGCAAGATGATTGCGCAATAACGAGCGGATAAACTCCGAGCGATTACCATTGGGCATGTCGGCAACCGCTGTTTCCAGTTGCGCAAAGAGGTCTTGCTCAAGGCTGAGACTCAGGCGGACGAGTTCAGACATGGGCGCTTGGAATGCTTACGGGTCCAGAGGTCCAGCCATCGGCCATGGCTGCTTGCACGGCTTCTTCGCAGCACTGTCCCAGGAGCGTGGTGCGATAGGCGTCATCAGCGGCATCAATGGGGCCCAAGCCTTGGCTGCAGCGCAGGGCAAAACCAATAATCATCTGCGGTGTATTATGATGGCTCACATTGTGATGGTGATGACCGAAGGTTTCGCTGCGAAGGTAGATGGTTTCACGGTTGTCGTGATCAAATCGGTTGAGATGCAATTGCTCGGCGTAAATTTCGCAAATGGCTGAGCCCTTGGTGCCTGTAACGATGATATCCAGGCCATGCCCAGGGACTTGATGGTAGACGGGATTGTGTCGAGGGATAGGCCGATACCACGTTGGGGCAATATTATGGTACAGGCGAAAGCTGCCACAGGCGCCACTATGGAAGCGCATTTCTAGCGTGAGATGATCTGGAATACCTTCGGGATAGAAGGCCAGACTGCGCGGAGGAACGAAGGCTTGTACCTGTGCGACCTCACCAGCGTAATAGCGCATCAGGTCGAGTTCGTGGATGCCACAGTGTAGGAGTGGCCCGCCACCAATAGCAGGATTGAGGCGCCAGACCTCTTCTACTGGGGTGTCGGGGCTGTCAGGCCACCAGTGGCCGCGACTGTCAACAATATCAATGTTGGTAAGGGTGCCAAAGTCGCCGGCGGCTTGGAGCTCTTTAAGGCGTCCGGTCATACTGCCATAGCGATATTCAAATCCTACCTGGAGATGGCCTTGTGCTCGCTGCGCTGCTTCGAGGATGGTTTTGGCCTCGGCCATGTCTTGCCCCATGGGCTTATCAAGGAATACATGCAGTCCCGCCTCAAGAGCCTGAAGAGTAAAGTCCTTATGGGTGGGATTGGCGGTGGCGATCACGATCATTTGCGGTCGTACGGCGCAGCCGTCCAGCAATGCCTGCAGGCAGTCAAACCCTGGTACTCCTGTAGCCTCGCTGGCTGCTGCCCGCCGCTGGGGGTTGCGGTTAATCAATCCCACAACGTTCAAGCGCCACTCTTTACAGAGTTCTTTGAGGTAGTTGAGGCCAGCGGGACCAACGCCCCACACTGCTATAGGATAACCAGATTCGTTCATGCCTGCGAGTTCCTTACGATAAAAAAACGTTCTGTCCTGAGGCGCCTTGGAGGACGGTATCTCAGAATCAAAAGATCATACCTACCCGTATCTCGCCACTGGGCTAGCGCTGCCGAGCTAACCATGCACGAGCGTTGCGGCCCCAATAGTTATCCAGGTGGGCAATGGTCTCCATGGTGGCTCGGGCTTGACGGTTCCGGCCCAATTGGGCCAGGGCAACGGCGGCGAGAAAGGTGCGTTCGTGGACATGGTTGCTGCCATCGGGAATAAGCGCCAAGCTGTCGAGAGCATCGTGAGAACGCTGAAGGGATAGAAGCACCCGGGCCCGGGCAGTTGTGGTATGGTCGCTTTTGATCTGGGGAGGTGCCGCACGGTAGAGCGCCAATGCCTCATCATGGCGGCCAAGGATGCGTAAGGTTTCCATTTCACGCGGTAAAGAACGGGCGTACACCGATGTCCCACGAAGACGGCGAAAGAGCGCCTGGGCTTCATTGAAGCGCTCTTCACGCATCAATTGTAGGGCCTTTGCCAGAACCGCTTCACTGTCTTGCGGCGGCAGGGTAATAGAGGGGGAGGCAGGGGGGACGTCTTCAGCCTGCTGCCGTGGTGGCTGGCCGTGGGTGGATGGGCCTGACTCACGGCCTGTGGGGCGATCTCTAAAGGGTTCAATAATGTCCTGGTGATCGTCGGGAACGTTGGGCATGACCGGAAGGTAATCGGCTGGATTGATTTCGTCGCCATGGTTCGCCGGGGCTTCTTGCTGCTCAAGGGCTGCAAGAAGCTGCTCGCGACTGGGGAGGCGGGCGAGGAGTTGCTGATCTGGATCAGCGGCCTGGGATGATGGGGCGTCAGGAGCGGAGTCATCCGCTTGCCCAGCGCCATCCCTGGATTCATGATGGTCGGCAATAATCGCATCGTCGCCGGTGGATGGTGGACCATCCTGCTGTGGCACGGGCGGGAGGACGATGTCCAGATCTTCTTCGGGGTCAGTCTCTCCGCTCGTTACGGCTTCGGTATCGACTGTGGGGGCCTGCGCACTGGCAATGGGTTGGGGGTCGCTCAGGCGTTGGTTGCCGGCAAGATCCCGAGCCCGTAGTCGTACCCAGCGGGCAGCGGGATCTATGGTAACCGTGCGAGTGCCGTGCACGCCAAGCGCTTGCTCATGATCCTCCCAGGTACTGCCATCTGTGCTCCACTGGAGAATGCCTGGATTGCGGCCTGGATGCATGCTGCGGATGGCCCAGGCTAGCTGCAATTGCGATGGGTGTTCATCTGGATCTGGGATGGAGGCGGAAAAGCGGACAATATCAGGACGCTGAGTTGCGATCTCAATCATATCGCTGTTTGCTGGTGGAGTGCCGCTGCGTGGTTCGGGATCACTGCTACCATCGTGGAAATGCACACAAATGCGGAAGCCGTAGCGACCATCGTTACGGGGGCGAAAGCGATAGCGAATGTCGCGTAGTTGGGTATCCTCATCGAGATCAATTTGGCGTACCAGGAGCCAGCTGCGACCAAGGTCGTTGGTTTGCCAAAAATCCACCCGCTTTACGGTTGAGAGATCAAGGCCAGGCCGCTGCAAGCGAATGGGGATTTCGCTGCGGTTGGTGATAAACACGCCGTCTTCGGTGGTGGCGGCAGGTGCGGTGACCATTGTCAGCCAGCTGCAGACGCCAATGAGACACAGGATTGCGATGAGTCGCGATATCATGGACTATGCTCCTCAAGAACCTGGTGGATCATCCCAGAGAGTGTATGGTTATCATCGGCATTGAAGCTCAAGGCGATATCCAGTGCCAGCCATGGTTGCTCTACAAGGTTGGCAGTGGTATGTGCCTGCAGCAGAGGAGTGAGTTTTACCGCATCTTTGGCGGTGCACACAATGCTTGCCTGAAGGGAGCGGGCGGCGTGGGCAAGATCGTGCATGTCAGGTGTCTGGAAATGGTAATGATCGGGAAATGCGCGGTGGCCTACAATCCGTGCCCCGAGTCCCTGCAGGGTGCGATGGAAGGCTTGGGGCCGAGCTATGGCGCTACAGGCTACAACCCGGCGGCCCCACAGCTCTGAGGGGGCTTGTGTATGGCTTGGATCGGTGAGGGAATGTACGGCATGGGGAGCATGCTGACTGCGCAGCAGCGGCAGACGCCAATGACGGCAGCAAGCCTGGAGATGTTCCAGCAAGGCCCTTGGTGCCTGATCGCAGCGGGTTGCGATGACTGCATCGGCGCGACGGATGGCCGCGGCAGGTTCGCGCATGAGTCCCCAGGGAAGCAGGGCGCCACGGCGGCTGCCAGGCCATCCCCAGGGCCGAGTGGCGTCAACACAGACGAGATTGAGATCACGATGACATTGCTGATGCTGAAACGCATCATCGAGAATAATAACCGTGGCGCCATCTGCGGCGGCGCGCCGTGCGGCTACGATGCGTTGGGGGTGGCAGTAGGTAGCACTTCCCAGCATGCGCGCCTCATCATTGGCTTCACCATCCCCTTTGTAGCCGCGAGCCACCACTGCAGGCTGTGCTCCATGGGCTACACAGCGATCGCGAATCCATGCCACCAAAGGCGTCTTTCCGCTGCCGCCAGCGATGCAATTGCCCACCGCAATGACTGGCACGGGAGCGCGGTGTCGTTGCCGCAGGCCAAGACGAAACGCCCACTGCTTACAGCGCGCCGCCACATCAACAGCAATTGCAGCTGGGGCCAGGGGCCATAGGCAGCCTTTTTCCAGGAGTCCTTGCGCTGCGCGTGCTGCGTGGCGGGGCTGTCGTGTCATGGCGGTGTGCTTGGGGATGTGCATGCGGATGGGGGCAAGAGGGGAAAGGGACATGGCGGCGTGGTTGCAGAAAGAAGCTTAGCTAACCCCTGGAAGTGCCGATCTCCAGATCGGCCCGCAAAAGAAACCGCAAAGGGCTTTTGCGGCAGAGGTGTGCCCTGCGAAGGGGTATTTCTATGCCAAGATAGGCCTTACCCCGCCCTGCGTGTTGCCAGTAGACGGGGATTGCCTTGGCCACGCCGATCCTACTCTACGTGATTCTCCATTATAGTCCAACGTGATTGACTGCGGGGCCCTGTGCGCAACGCTTATCTGTATTGAAATCCAACAAGGAGTGTCGAGTGGCTACGATTCTCAGTGACCAAAGTTTTACCTTTGATGATTTATTATTGGTTCCCCAGCGTTCCTCGGTGGTTCCTCGTGAAGTGTCTATCACCACCCAGCTCACCAAGACCATACGCCTCAATATGCCGATTCTCTCGGCGGCCATGGATACAGTCACCGAGCATGCCCTGGCCATTGCCCTGGCGCAGCAAGGAGGCTTGGGCATTATCCATAAAAACCTTACCATCGAAGAGCAGGCTCGTGAGGTGGAAAAGGTCAAACGCTCTGAAAACGGCGTGATCACCGATCCCAAAACCTTGGCCGTCAGCGCCACTGTAGGCGATGCTTTGGACCTTATGAAGCTCCACAATATTGGCGGCGTGCCAGTGCTGGATAGTGACCGCCGTGTGGTTGGCCTGGTGACCCGGCGCGACCTCAAATACAATCGTGAGCGCTCCTTGCCGATTAAAGATGTTATGACCACTGATTTGGTAACGGCCAAGCCGCGGGTAACCCTGGATAAGGCGCGGGACTTAATGTATCAGGCGAAAGTAGAGAAACTGGTCCTGACCGATTCCAAGGGCCGCCTGCACGGCCTCATCACGCTTAAGGATCTCGAACGACAAGAGCGGTTCCCCGATGCCTGTAAGGATGATCGTGGCCGTTTACGGGTTGGTGCTGCAATAGGCGTCATGGACTTTGAACGAGCACAGGCACTCATTGCGGCCGATGTGGATGTGGTGGTCGTTGATAGTGCGCACGGCCACAGTGAAAATGTCCTCAAAACCATTACTGCCCTCAAGAAGCGTTTCAATATCCAAATTATTGGTGGTAATGTCGCTACCCCGAAGGGGGTCACCGATCTGGTCAAAGCCGGCGCCGATGCAGTAAAAGTCGGCATTGGCCCTGGATCCATTTGCACCACGCGCGTGGTTGCCGGTGTTGGCGTGCCGCAGCTTACCGCAATTATGGACGCAGCTAAGGCCGCTGAAAAAAGTGGGGTGCCAATTATTGCTGATGGCGGCATAAAGTATTCTGGCGATATCGCCAAAGCCTTAGCCGCAGGAGCTTCCGTGGTTATGCTGGGAAGTATGTTTGCTGGCTGCAGCGAATCGCCAGGCGAAGAGGTCATTTATCAAGGGCGCAGCTTTAAAACCTATCGTGGCATGGGAAGTATTGGTGCCATGTCCAAAGGTAGCGCAGATCGCTATTTTCAAGATAGTAGCGATGGTGCTGATAAGCTTGTGGCCGAAGGTATTGAGGGCATGGTGCCCAGTAAGGGTCCTGTGGCTGGTGTGGTGCATCAAATGTGCGGCGGTCTCAAATCGAGTATGGGCTATTGCGGAGCAAAAGATTTGGCCGTATTCCGCAAAAATGCCGTGTTCCGCCAAATTACCTCTGCGGGATTGCGTGAAAGTCATCCCCACGATGTGCGTATTACCAACGAAGCGCCGAACTATCGGCCAGATTGAAGCCAGGTGACTTTGCGGTGCGGTGTTTCGTCTGAGTTGATTCAGGCGTTTTTTTCGATTCTTTATCATGATTGGAATAGGATAGATCATGCATGAAACGGTAGTGTTGTTGGATTTTGGTTCACAGGTCACCCAGCTCATTGCGCGCCGCGTGCGCGAAGCAGGGGTGTTCTGTGAAATACTGCCATGTACGGCGCCACTTGCCGACGTTTTGCGTTCGCGGCCCCGCGGCATCATTTTAAGCGGTGGCCCTGATTCGGTCTACGCCCCAGGTGCGCCAAGTGTGGATCGTGATCTCTATGCCAGTGGCCTTCCCCTGTTAGGCATTTGCTATGGGATGCAGCTTACCGCCTATCTCAATGGTGGTGATGTCGTGGCAGCGGGCGAGCGAGAGTTTGGCCGCACCAGCTGTGAGATTTGTGCCGACGATCCGCTCTTTGACGAGCTACCGCGCTCTCAAACCGTTTGGATGAGTCACGGAGATCGCATAGAATCAATTCCCAATGTGGAAGTTATAGCTTCTTCTGAGCACTGCCCGATGGCTGCGGTGCGGATTCCAGAGATCCATTTCCATGGTCTGCAATTTCATCCTGAGGTGGTCCATACGGAGTATGGCGCGCAGATTTTGAGTAATTGGTTGTTCAAAGTGGTCGGCTGCCGAGGCGACTGGAAAATGGGTTCATTTATTGATGAATCGGTGAGTGCCATTCGCCGCGAAGTGGGCGAAGCTCATGTTATCCTCGGTCTTTCTGGGGGCGTGGATTCATCAGTGGCAGCCGTACTCTTGGCGCGGGCGATTGGCAAACAGCTACATTGTGTGTTCGTCAATAATGGCGTACTGCGCAAGGGCGAAGCCGAAGCGGTTCAGGAAATGTTTGCCGATCATGTGGGCACCGACCTAGTGTATGTCGACGCCAGTGAGCGATTCCTGGCACGTTTGGCCGGCGTTAGCGACCCCGAGGCCAAGCGGAAAATCATTGGCAATGAATTTGTGGCCGTATTCAAAGATGTTGCTGCCGAGATCAAGGAGCGCAGTAACGGCGATGTTACATTCCTCGCCCAAGGCACCTTGTATCCCGATGTAATCGAATCGCAGTCGGTGTATGGCGGTCCAGCATCGGTGATCAAGAGCCACCATAATGTCGGGGGCTTGCCCAAGGATTTGGGTCTGGGATTAGTTGAGCCATTCAAGTTTCTGTTTAAGGATGAAGTGCGGCTGATCGGCGAAGAATTAGGGCTGCCAGAGTCGGTGGTTTGGCGCCAGCCCTTTCCCGGGCCAGGATTAGCTGTGCGTATCCTTGGTGAAGTTACCGCGGATAAGGTTGCGGTATTGCAGGAAGCCGATGCGATTATGCGTGAAGAGCTTGAACGGGCGGGACTGATGCGGGAAATATGGCAATCCCTTGTGGTGCTCACGCCGATTAAAACTGTTGGCGTTATGGGTGATGAACGCACCTATGAAAACGTTGCGGCGATCCGAGCGATTACCAGCACCGATGGCATGACGGCTGATTGGTTCCGCATGCCCTATGATGTTTTAGATCGCATGGCGGGACGAATTATTAATCAGGTTCGCGGAATAAACCGAGTGGTATATGATATTTCATCCAAGCCGCCAGCCACGATTGAGTGGGAATGATCTACCGACTCAGCACCAGGGAGAATTCAGATGCCAATACGTAGCGCGGTAGTTGCAGATGACGAATTCCTCAATCGCGATCTGATGGAAGAGATTCTCTCGCGAATGCAGATTACAGTGCGTACGGCCAAAGACGGGGTGCAGGCCCTGCGCGCACTAGAAGAAGAGCCCGCAGATTTATTGATCACCGACATCCGCATGCCTGGCATGGGCG
Source organism: Planctomycetota bacterium (assembly GCA_007693455.1). Lineage (GTDB taxonomy): Bacteria > Planctomycetota > UBA11346 > UBA11346 > UBA11346 > REDP01. The sequence goes on from REDP01000138.1 coordinate 15,265, forward strand.
GGCTAAAGCTACTACATAAAGCAGCGGAAAAATGGCCAGGCATGCCCGTAGTGATGATGACGGCCTATGCCTCTGTGGAATCGGCTGTAGAGAGCATGCGTCAGGGGGCTTATGATTATCTCATGAAGCCCTTTGGCGTTGAACAAGTTGAAGCCTTATTGCTGCGCCTCAATGAACGGCAGCAATTACTGCGTGAAGTGGTTGTCTTGCGCGAAGAAAGTCGGGATCGCCATCGCGCGCGCAACTTTCTTGGACAGACGCCAGTCATGGAAGATGTCTTTGATGTGATTAGTCGTGCAGCGCGTTCCCAGGCCACTGTGCTGGTGAATGGTGAAAGCGGCACGGGTAAAGAATTGGTTGCCCGTTCATTGCATGAGCAGTCACATCGCAATGCCGGTCCATTTATCAAAGTCAATTGTGCGGCACTCACCGAGACGCTGCTTGCTTCCGAATTATTTGGCCATGAAAAAGGCTCCTTTACCGGCGCAGATAATCAACGTATTGGCCGCTTTGAGTTGGCCGATGGCGGCACCATACTGCTTGACGAAATATCAGAAATATCGCCTGAGTTGCAGGCAAAGCTCCTACGTGTTCTTGAGGAACGGCAGTTCGAACGCGTCGGTGGCGAGCATACCATTACCGTTGACGTGCGGGTTGTGGCCACTACTAATCGCGATCTTCCTGAAGAAGTGGCTGCTGGGCGCTTCCGTGAAGATCTCTACTATCGCCTTAATGTAATCCCCGTTGAAATGCCGCCATTGCGCGATCGCGGTGATGACATTGCGCAAATTCTGCATCATTATCTCAAGCACTTTGGCGAAGAATTGGGTTGTAAGCCAAGCTTTACCGATGATGGGCTGGAATTGCTATGTGCTTATCGCTGGCCAGGCAACGTTCGTGAGTTGGTCAATGTTGTCGAACGCTTGGTGGTGCTCAATGGTGATGCCCCTTTGGATGCGGCGGCGGTGCGCCGTTGTCTTCCTGAGCTAAAGCGCGAGGGAGCCCTTGCTAGTGATACTGGTGGGGAGGGGCCGATGCTGAGTGAGGCTCAGGCCATGCTGACCCTGGAAGAGATGGAGCGCCAACATTTACAGCGGGCCTGGGAGTGCTGCGATGGCGATAAACAGCGCTGTGCCGATGCTCTGGGTATTACCCCCCGCATGCTCTGGGGCCGTTTGCGCAAGTTTGGCTTAGTTGATTAGCTGCTCAGTCGCTTAGCTGGCTCGTTGCCCGTCCTTGGCACAGCCGACTAATTATTGGTAGGTTCCTGGCCGCCTGTGTCCACAGTGCTCCATGCCAGGGCGCAGTCGAGGAAGCGCTGCACCTGGCCGTGACTTTGGCTTGGGATGCCAGGGATAGCATTAAAATACTTACGTATTCCTACCGTATTGAGGCCAAAGCACTCACGCAGGCCGCAGGTCCAGGCCTGCAGGTAATCATCGGATGGTGGCGCGGCACGTCGTTCATCCATGCCCAGGGGACTGGTCACGGTGAGCATAAGCGCAGAGTCGCGTTCACCGAGGGCCATGACTCGTCCATGACCACGATCCCTGGCATCGTAGTGGCCATGTTGAAGTAGGTACTGCCAATCAATGGTAAGGTGCTCGTCATTGTTGATTTGGCGCAAAAGGTGAAGCACTTGCTGCGAGCTAAGCAACCAGGCACGTGCCAGGGTTCCTGCCTGCTCGTTGTGGGTATGATCCAGGGCTGGCAACGCCCCGTTCCAGCGACGATTGCGCCCCGAGCAGTATATGTGGTGCGGAATGAAAAATGCGCGATCATCAGCCGCTGGGCGAAGGTCGTCGCAGGGACTCGCAAGCGGTCGATTGTGAATGAGATCACGGCCTTCTAGTTGCGCCTGCAGTTGCTGACTCCACATATCACAACCGTAGGTAACATACCAGACTGGTGTTGTACTGTCCATACTCGGCGGCCCTACCATGAGCACATCAATAGGTGAACGTGCCGTGTGGGGAGTGGATTTCCACGTGATTACCAGGCCCAGAATTATCTTCGACACGGCCGATAACCTGCGCCGGTATAGCGCAGTCACGGGCCACCTGCAGGCAGGCATCGACCTGATCGGGAGGAACCACTGCCTTGAGACGGATACCGCAATTATACACGCTCAACATTTCCCGCCAGGCAATGTCTGCGGTCGCTTGGATGGCGCGAAAGAGCGGGGGGATTTCTGGCAAAGCATCCAGGATATAGCGATTGCCACTACCAAATTTTCCGATCTTGGTCAGGGCCCCGCCAGAGCAGTGAATCAACCCATGGATATCTTCGTGACCGATACGCTTGAGCATCTGAGCAATAAGGGGGGCAAATGTACGGGTCGGTGAGAGGAGGGCATCACCAATAGTCATCCCCATACTTTCAGGCAGGGGGTCATCCAGGTGGAAGGGGCCGCTGTAGACAAAGCTGGGATCAATCTCTGGGGCATAGCTTTCGGGATACTTGTGGGCATAGTCCTTATGAAGCAGTTCGTGTCGAGCCCCCGTGAGCCCATTACTGCCAATGCCGCTATTGTCATGATCTTCCCAGCGAGCACATCCATGGCTGGCAAAGCCAATAATACTGTCACCTGCACGCATGCGTGCGGCATCAATCACCTGTTGACGGGGCATACGACAGGCAACGGTACTGTCGACAATGATGGTGCGCACAAGATCGCCCACATCGGCCGTTTCTCCCCCGGCAATGTGACAGGGGATCCCTTCGTTTTCGAGTAAGGCGCAGACATCTTGGTAGCCAGCAATGATTTCAGCAATGATGCTGCCAGGGATGCGCTTTGCATTGCGGCCGATGGTGTTGGAGATTATAAATGGACCCATGGCACCCACGCAGGCGCAATCGTCGATGTTCATGATCAACGAGTCTTGGGCAATGCCACGCCAGACGCTGAGATCTCCGCGCTCCTGCCAGGCGATATAGGCGAGGGATGATTTGGTGCCTGCCCCATCAGCATGCAAGACCAAGCATTGGTCGCTATCGCCTCCCATGATATCGGGAAGGATCTTGCAGAAGGCTCCAGGATAGAGGCCTTGTTCCATGTGTGCAATGGCTTGATGGACGTCTTCTTTGCCCGCCGAAACCCCACGTGCTCGGTACCGACTGTCTGCTGCTGATGTCATGGCAGCAGTGTGGCGTATGCCTACAGCCGCGCAAGCCTTCCGCAAAGCGGGGGCTTTCATGAGGACTTCCCATACACCGCCCACGAATGGAAAGATTACAACCAAGATAGGGCACCGAGAGGAGTATGAAGCCCCAAGGGGGCTTCGCATCATAGCCCAGGGTAGCACGCAACGCGTGCTACCCTGGGTGTGCGTGCCCGGTGAATCAACCCTGAAAGGGTTGCGCAGGCTCAGAGCAGGCCCAATGCGCAGTGCTTATTTAAAAAGAATATGCCCATGACTGGCGGTCATTCTCGGAGGGGAGCATGATGGCGTTCTGATATGTACGCCTTCGCAACCCCGTTGGGGTTGGGCCGTTTTTTTCCGTTCCCAGGGTAGCGCTCAATGAGCGCAACCCTGGGCTGGGCTACGGAGCCCCGTTGGGGCTCGACTAGGCCTGGGTTTGGCTACCGCCAATGCGTATTGCCACTGATCTGGAGAGCGATGGTCCCGAGGGTAAGCTTTGATTCGTCTTGGAGAGGTCCACCAGTGCGGCTCAAGGCTCGCCCCCGGGATCGCCGATCTCCTGATCGGCCTGCAAAAACGACCTGAATAG